>JAKAMQ010000148.1 GCA_021812805.1 Acidobacteriota bacterium | reverse complement strand
GTCCTCTGGCGCGACCATTCCCCCCAACGGCTGGCGGGCGATCTTCCGCAGCCTCACCAGCCCCACAAAGGTGGCCCAGCCCACGGAAGTCACCTGGGATGGTTCGCTGGTGCACTGGAGCGTGACCACGCCCACCGGCGTCATCCCGGCCACCCTGGTGGCCTTCGCCGCCCAGACCGCCACGCCCGGCCGCTACACCCGCACCGCCGCAGGATGGAGCTTCGCGCCCCACACCGGCGCGGGCACCCTCGGCGCCGAGGTGACGCCAGCAGTGGCGGGGAGCCTGCCCTCCGGCAACTGGCTGGCCCTGGGCCTGGGCGTCTACGCCCCCGCCGCCTCCGATGAGCAGGAGGGCCTCCTGGGGCTGGTGGTGAACGGCACCACCGAACCCCTGACGGATGTCACCGCCGTGGTGCTCTCCCAGGCCTCTGGAGGCGATCTCACCCTGCGGCAGTCCCTCCAGCTCTGGAACAACACCAGCACCACGCCGGCGGGCGGCTGGGCCCTGGGCGGCGGACTGGTGGTGCAGACGGTGACCGACATCTCCGATGGCGTGGCCTACCCCCGGACCATCCTCCACAAGCTGGATGGCACCAACCACCTGACCGTCAACCTGCGCTCGCTGGAGGTGCTGCCGCAAACCCTGCAGCCCCTCAGCCTCAGCGGCACCGCCGGGGCCCGCACCCTGGGCGGCTGGTTCGGCCTGGCCCTGGAGACGTACCTGGATGGGAACTTCGCCGCCGCGCGGCGTCTGCGGTTCATCTGGCTGGGGCCCGACCTGGCCCTCAAGAACGGTGAGCCCGAGCCCGATCCTCTCGACCCCACCAACCCGGCCGCCAACTACCGCCGGGGCGATCTCGTGGCTAGCTACGTGGCCGATGGGGCGATTCCCGCCCGCATGGTGCGCACGGGCGTGGGCGATGCCATGGCCGGGTTCTTCGGCGGGCGGGTGTTCCAGGTGGATACCCGGATCCCCTTCACCGTCGAGCGCATCAAGGTGGGCGATCCCAGCGCCCCGGGCACCGACAGCTCGGGCCTCTCCGCCTCCGATTTCCTCGATCAGTTCGCCACCTGCGTGCTGGCCACGGCCATCCCGATCTCCGACGGCAACCTGCAGCTGGTGAGCCGGGCCTCGGGCACCCTGCGCACCCGCACCTACGCCGAAGGCAGCCTCACCAAAGCCGTCAGCGTCATGGGCACCGAGCGGAGCGCCCGCACCTCCCTTCAGACCTACCGCGGCTACATCTCCGAAGTGCGAGTCACCTACGGCGATCTGCTCAGCGGAGAATCGCTCCAGGCCATCGTCCCCGCCATCCACGAGGGCGGGAAGCCCCTCAGCCTGGATCTCAGCGCCCTCGTGTGGAGCTTCGGCTGGGCCAAGGCCATAGGCGAAGCCTGGGCCTTCTGGTTCGGGCCGCCCCAGCCCGTGATGCAGGAAACCTGGGTGGATCGCACCGGGGGCGTGGCCCAGGATCTCGCCCCGCCGTTCTGGGCGGATTGGAACCTCGGCGACGTGGTGACCTACACCGCCTTCACCGTGGCGCCCACCCCGGACAACACCCCCGTGCCCGTCTACAAGCTGCACCAGCTCAAGCCGGGCCCAGAAGAACGCAGCGTGAACGTGGAACTTCTCAAGCTGCCCAACCCCATCGCGCCGGGAGTCTGACCATGACCTACGTGGTGTACGGCCTGAAGCAGACCCGCATCACCCTCTACGATGCCGACGGCGTGACGGCCAAATACCGCATCACGTTCCAGAAGGAGATGCGCGAGGGCCTCACCCTCAGCTACAAGCCTGAGGGGGTGAGCCACCAGCTGGGCAGCGCCGCCAATTGGGCCACGCCGCGCACGCATCGCGGGTTCCGGGCCCACCTCGACATCAAGTGGGATTATGGCCTGGAGAGCAGCGTCGAAACCTGGAACGGCACCGCCTGGGATCCCCCGGTTTCCACCCTCACCGCCGAGGCCCTCAGCCTGGTGTTCACCTGGGCGTTCGAGGCGCCCTGCGTGGTGGAGCCGCACCTCGACAAGGGCTATGCCTTCCACGCCCAGCCCGACCCCGGCCGCAGCCTCGATCTCTCCGACGTCAAGGGCGTGGCCCACAAGGATCTGGGCCTCACCCTCATCCAGATCGACGTCGGCCCCATCCCTGTCTGGAGCACCCTGTGACCGCCCGCGTCGTCCAGGCCGCCACCTCGCGCATCACCCTGCTGGATGCCAGCGGGGCGCCCGTGGTGCGCTGGACGCTGGAGGCCCCCGAGCGGGCCGGCCGCATGCTCCGCTGGATTCCCGAGGGCATCCTCCACCAGCTGGGGAGCGCCACCCGCTTCCTGCGTTCCTGGACGCACCACGGATTCCGCCTCCAGCTTTCCCTGAAGTGGGGCTACGGCCTCACCAGCACCCGGGAAACCTGGAATGGAACCGCCTGGTCCGGCGCCACCCTCCGGCCCACCGCCGAAGCCCATAGCGAAATCCTGGAGTGGTCGGAGCGCCTGCCGGTGGAAGTGGAGCCCTACACCGGCGAGGTGGAGGCAGTCTTCCAGGCCAGGGCCGCCGAGAAAGGGCCCAGCCTGCAGGACACCAAGGGCATCGCCCACCCGCGCCTCGAGCTGGTGCTCACCGCCGTGCTGCTGGTGACCACCGCCACCTTCCCCCCGCCGCACCCCGAACCCGGCGCCGCCCTCGGCTGGGGCCTTGGGCCGTGGGGCCTTCTCCCCTGGGGTGATTGATGCCCTATCCCGTCACCACCAACCTCAAAATGGCCAAGCCTCCCGACGGCGACAAAGCCTGGGGCCAGGCCATGCGGGACAACCTGGACACGCTGGATGGCATTGCGTCCATCGAACGCCAGGTGGCGGCCACCACGCCCAGCCTCGGCTTCTACGAGACAGCCCATCTGGAGGTGGATCTCTCCCAGGCCGCTGATCTCACGGTGCTGGTCACCGATCACCCCGCATGGGTGCGCATCTACGGCAGTGCCGCCGCCCGTCTCGAGGATGCCGCCCGGACCATCACCACCAAGGTGACCGACGGACGCGGCTGCTACGGCGATGCCATCACCTATGAGCCCGATGGCCTCACCCTGAACTGGAGCGAGGTTCCCACCTTCCAGAACCTTGACATCCCGCGCACCGGCACGGCCTACCTCGCCGTCACCAGCATGGATCCCGCGTACAGCGGCCCCATCAACCTGACCCTCAGCTACCGCGAGCGCGGCCCCCGCACCGGCGCCCAGCAGGGCCTCCAGGGCCTGGATGGCCACACCATCCTCTGCCTCACCCGCGATCCCGTGGCCACCGATGGCAAGGATGGCGACATCTGCATCAACACTGCTGCCTGGACGGTCTTCGCGCCGAAGGCCGCCGGAGCCTGGCCGGCGGGGGTGTCGCTGGTGGGCCCGGCGGGAGCCACGGGCGCGACGGGTGCAGACGGCTCACCAGGTGCCAATGGCGCTCCAGGTGCAGATGGGAACACGATTCTCTACGGCCCGCGGGATCCCGTCGGCACCGATGGGGTGGACGGCAATTTCTGGATCAACAACGCCGTGCCCACCAGCCTGACCATCTTCGGGCCGAAGGCCGCCGGGGCTTGGCCGGCGGGGGTGGCCCTGGGCGGGAGCGGAGGCGGGAGTTCTTCGGTGCTTGAGATACCCGTCGGGGTTCCCGGGTCACTTCCGGCATCCGGGGATGTCCAGATTTTCGCGGATCATCTCACCGGAAATCTGATTCCCACCATGACGGGCTACACCGCGCCCTCTGGAACCGTCAGTGCCAGCAGCGAATATTCCGGCTACCCAGCGTGGCAAGCCGTGGATGCAGACCCGGCAGGGACGGGATGGTGTTCGGTGGCAGGGCTCCCGCAGTGGATCCAGTACCAGTTCCCTTCCGCGGTCGTCGTCACTGCTTATTCGATGGCGGCCCTGAGCGGCTACACCAACCGCATGCCTTCCGACTTCACCCTTCAGGGATCGAATGATGGGAGCACCTGGACAACCCTGGATTCGCGGACTGGCGTGTCTGGCTGGTCTGGCACCACAGCACAGACCTTCTCGGCCGCCAATACCACGGCCTATACCCACTACCGATTGAACATCACAGCCAACGGTGGCGCCGGATACGCCACCCTCGGTTCATTCCAACTGATCGGACAGACTGCGGCGGTTGGGCTCTTTTTGCGTGACTCCTCTGGGACAACCAAACAGCTCGCTTTCGCCTAGATCAAGAGAGGATTCTCCCATGTCCACCCTTCTTAATTACAATCTCCAAAACCTTCCCTTGGGCCTATCGCCCTCTCAAGTCCGGGATACTGTGGACGGCCTACTCACGGGTGTGGGCTACCAGCGTGTCTATAAGACGATCGCCCCCTCCAGTGGCAGTACGCCCTATGTGGGGGCGGTGACGAGTGGTTCCCTCGTGGATCTTTTCGACGGCTTCGACATCGACAATGGGCACCACCCGACGATCGCCAGCAACGGAAGCGTCGGCGTCCACCTGGACAATCCAATCACTGTCTCGCGGGTGGTGATCTACCGGGGCATGGCGGGCATTGGTTACCAGCTAACCAGTTTTGTCATCGAGGCCAGCAACGACGGCATCACTTGGACTCCCTTCGGAACCTATAGTGGCCTCGTTCGATGGCAGGCTCACGAAGCGCGGGAGTTCACCGTCACGGGTAGCCCCGGGGCCTACAACTACTGGCGGGTACGGGCAACCGGAACCGACGTCGGAAATCATGATTGGGAGTGCCGCCAGGTGCGGTTCTACACCGCCTCTGGCGATTTCGTCAGCTCCTCCATGATGAGCTTCTTCCTACCGCCTGCCTCGGAATCGGTGGGGAATGCCAGGGGGCGCGGCGTGCTCGCCGTCCTCTACTCGGGCACCGCCATTCAGTTTATCCCCATGCTGGAGCACCTGGTGCCCCTACCGGCGACGGTAGTCCTCCTCAGCAAGGCCGCAGGCGCCGGAAACGTGCTCAACTCCATCACGCTTGACGGGGTGACTCTCAGTATTACCGGGGTTACAGGCGCAAGCGAGATCACCAACCTGCGGTCGCTCTACGAGGCCATCCGCTCCAGTTCGGATCCCGCCTTCACGGCCTTCACCTGGGTATGGCAGCCACCAGCTGCCCAGAATGCGAACGACGCCTCGGCCATGATCCTCGGCGTGAGGGCTTTGGCCGACGCCTTCCCCTCGGTGGTGGGAACCAACATCGACACCTTTGTGGCCAATGGCGGCCCTGCTGGCATTCGCACAGGGCAATCCAACATGGTCTATCCTGCCTCGGTCACCATCGATCTCATCAGCGGGTGTTCCCTCTTCTACCAGATCTCCAACCGGGCCGTGACCTTCGCGGTTCGCACCAACACTGCTTATTACGGCGCCACGCACGCGGCCTGGGCCGACCATGCCAAGGCTCTAGCCTCCATGCCAAGCACCCTCGACGCCCGCTGGCTCACACCCATTGAGCTTCTCGTGGGCATGGATGGAGGGCAGGGCATCACGGATTCCTGGGCCACGCCCTCCCATTGCTGGGGTCTGGCAGTTCAACAGCCCAAACTGACGGACTTCAGTGGCCAGCTTGGCTACGGAGGCCATCCACTCTACGCCACAGCTTTCCGCGGATATTGGATGGACGGTACGCCCATCGGGCACGCCGGAACCACTTATCAGGTGCAACTGCCTCTCCGGGGCTCGGCCCTGTTCGTGGGTGCTGACGGTGCCGGGAACGATTTCCAGATCCACTCCGAGAAAATGACGGCCATCTTCTCGAATTACGTCAGCTTCTCCACCTCTGGCGTGCCAGGCGAGGCTGTGGTCCCTATCCTCGATGTGCCCGACTGGTACAAGTTTGTCGGAACCGCCTCGAACGAGACCTTGACCCTCGTCTCGGACGTGGCCCCGGTCACAACTCTGGCCCAGGACATGGACAACATCACCTCCTACACCTCGGTGGACCTAACCGACGCCTCGGCCATGCCAGCCCAAGGCACGTTCATCGTCGAGGGCGAAGCCATCTATTACGGGGCTAAGACTGGGAACACGGCCACCACCACCTTGCGGGCCCAGGCCGGATCACCTAAACAGTCGCACTGGATCGGAGACAAGGTTTATCAGGGGCTTTTCTTCACTGCCATCAACGGGAGTGCCCTCTTCGCCGGCACCACTGAACCGAGTTAGGAGCCTTCTATGGCCTACATTGCTCCCACCTTCCTCAGCCGCCAGGGGCCGACCGAAACCGGCAATTTCGCGCAAGCCGCTCAGGTCGTCTCACCGGGCCGGGTCATCGGCATGTGGCCCTGTGTGGCCGTCGGGAGCGGAACGACGGGGATGCCTGGACTCACCCAGGCGCCACGTCCCATCTTCTTCTGCCAGGCCAGCCGGACCCAGATTGGAGCCCCGTTCGCACAACAGGTCCCCGCGCCTCCCATGGGGCGCCAAGTGGTGCAGATGCTTCCGGCCATCTATAAGCGAACCTCTGATCTGCCTCTCCGGGGCCAGCGGTATCCCCTTTCGCGCTAGAACAAACTCGGCTGGACGGCCACCACGCGCGGGGGCGGAGGCGTCCAGCCTGGGAGTTCGATCACCAGCTCTTCCCCCTCCCAGCGCCAGACCCAGCCGAGAGGTTGCAGCACGCGCTCGACCATCTGAGGCGGGGTGGTGTCGCGCTCCCAGCCGCACCCCCGGGCGTTCGTGATGATGGCAGCTGCGGCGGCCAGCCACGGCGCGGCAGCGCTGCGCACCTGGCCACGCTCGGCGAGCTGCGCGGCCATCTCGTCGGCCAAGCGACTCAGGGGGTTCCGGTAGGGGCGATGAGGTTTGAGGATGCGGCGGCGCATGGGGACTCCTGCGCCTGGCCTGGAAGGGAGATCCATCCTACCAAAGGCGTTCCGCATCGGCATGAATGCAGACGGAGCGGCGGGAGATTGTCAATCAGTTGACGAGCCCGTCTCTTTTTTGTCCATGCACCTCCTATGATGAGGCAGCCTTTACCTGCTCAAGCATCTGAGAACCGTTCGCGGGGGGATTTGCCACCATTCGGAACCCGGTGGTGGGTTATGGCATCAGCCTCGCATCAGTCGGGCATTCAACGCCGTGCCTCAACCGCCGGTAGACTTAACCCGGGCCTCGAAACCCACAGCACAGCCGGACCCAGGGCCCGACAGCCCCGGGACTCCCCTTGGTCGGGGATCCGGCGAATACAAAACCGCAAGGGAATAAGCCGGGCCGCAGCTGTGCGCGGTTTCGAGCCCCCCGATCACCAAGGGCCGATGAGCCCAGGAGTAGCCATGGCAATAGAACTTGCCCGCCTCGTCTCCAGGCGGGCCCAACGATCGCTCTATCTTCTCGATGGCTTGAGACGCGCCCTCGAAGACCTCGACCGCCCCGACATCGCCGAGGTGTTGGAATTGGTGAGGCAGGATGCTCGGGATGCTTACGTGGCCACCGAGCGGTTCCTCGTCACCACCCAGAAACGACACCGCCTCGGCATCCTCGTGGATCTCCACCAGCTCAGCCGCTTCGGAGGCCCCAAGGGCCAGCGCCTCGCCAAGCGCGTAGCGCATGGGTTGGACGCCTAGACCGGGGGACTAATAGGGGACTGCTCTCGAAAATCAGGGGCGATTGTCAACACTTAGGCTTTATTGCGAAGCCTGAAAATCCATCAAATTCAGGTCAAGAAGAAAGCCCCGAAACCTAGTGGTGACGGGGCTTTGCGGTCTGGAGCGGGCGATGGGGATTGAACCCACGACATCAAGCTTGGGAAGCTTGATCGGATTAATTCGTTTTTATTCTTAATACTCGTTTTAGCTTCACGGTGATGGTTTTCTCGGGGACTGCTGGGGGA
>JAKAMQ010000009.1 GCA_021812805.1 Acidobacteriota bacterium | reverse complement strand
CCTGGAAGCCCGGAGCGAAGAGGCCCTGCGCCTGGAGGCGAACCTCCTGGTCCAGGCCCAGCGGGCCGCGGAACTCCAGCAGCGCTACGACGAATCCACCATCCAGCACGAGGGTGAGCGCCTGGAACTCATGAACGGGCTGGACCAGAAGGAATCGGAACTGGCCCGCCTGGCTCAGGCGCTGGCTTCCCAGCAGGAGGAGCTGGCCGCCCGGCAGGAAGCCCAAGCGGCCCTGGAGGCGGACCGGCAAGGGCTGGAGGCCCAGTTGGCCGAAAGCAGGGAACGGTCGGGCCGTCTGGAAACCCTCGTGCAGGAGGCTTCGGATCTGCTGCGGCGGGGTTCGGACCCCGCCCGCGACTAGCCGGGGGCATTGTGGCCTTCGCGGCGGCCCTGCTCTGCCTCGCCCTTCTCCTGGCCAGCGCCTTCTTCGTGCTGGCGGAGTTCGCGGCCGTGCGGATGCGCCCCACCCAGCTCGAAGCCCTGCTGGAGGATGACCCTCGCGCCACTCAGGCCCTGGAGATCCACCGAAACCTGGGCCACCACCTCTCCGCCATCCAGGTGGGCATCGTGCTGTGCGCCCTGTCGCTGGGCGCCGTGGGCGAGGGCCTCTTCGGACACTTCTTCCGGCACCTCTTCGGCCGCATCCCCTGGCCGGGCCTCCGCCTTCCCCTCAGCAGCGCCCTGGCCCTGCTCATCATGACCACCCTCGACGTGGTGCTGGCCGAACTGGTGCCCCGCAGCGTGGCCATCCAGGCCGCCACCCCCTGGGCCCTGCGTACCGCGCGGCCCCTGCTGGCCTGGTCCCGCCTGGTGTGGCCCCTGACCTGGGCCCTCACCCAGGCCAGCCACCTCGTGCTCAGGGTCATCGGGCTCCGCCCCGGCGACGCGGAGGACGCCCTCCCCTCCGAGGAGGAGTTCAAGCGGATGCTCGAGCACAGCCAGGCCCAGGGCCAGCTCGGGCTGCGCCGCAAGGAGCTGATCGAGAACCTGTTCGACTTCACCCGCCGCACCGTGAAGGAGATCGCCGTGCCCCGCGCCCGGGTGGTCTGCTTCGACCTGCAGCACAGCCTGGCGGAGAACCTCACCCTGGCCCGCACCACCCCCCACACCCGCATCCCCCTGGTGGACGGCGACCTGGACCGCGTGGTGGGCGTCGTGCATCTCAAGGAGGTGCTCTGGGCCCTGCGGGACCATCCGGGCGAACCGGATCTCCGCGCCTTCGCCCGCCCCGCCTTCTTCGTGCCCGAGATGAAGCCCATCCAGGGCCTCCTGCTGGAGTTCCAGCAGCGCAAGCAGCACCTGGCCCTCATGGTGAACGAGCACGGGGGCGTGGATGGCCTCGTCACCCTCGAGGATGTGCTGGAAGAGCTGGTAGGCGAGATCCAGGACGAATTCGACCGCGAGGCCATCCAGCTCAAGCGCACCCGGGGCGGCGGCTGGCTGGCCCAGGGCAACGTCCTGCTGGAGCAGCTGGAGGACCACCTGCACCTGGACCTCCAGGCCACGGAAGGCTCCGTGAGCCTGGGCGGCTACTTCCAGGAGCAGCTGGGGCGCATCCTCCGTCCCGGCGACGAATTGCGCATCCAGGGCTGGCACATCCGCGTGCTCGCCATGCGCGGCCTGGCTCCCGCCCAGTTCCTGCTGCGGCCCCTGCCCCCGGAAGCGGACGATGCCGGAACCCCTTGACGGCTTCCTCCTGGCCGCGGGCCTGGGCACGCGGATGGGCGTCCTGAGCGCCTGCCTGCCCAAGCCCGCCTGGCCCCTGCGCGGGCGTCCCCTCCTCCAGTGGGGCGCCGAGGCCCTGCGCCGAGCCGGGGCCGCGCGGATCGCCTGCAACGCCCACCTGCTCCCCGACCGGCTGCGCGACGTGGCCGAGGGGCTCGAGGTCTGTGACGAGCCCACGCTCCTCGGCAGCGCCGGGGGATTGCGTCACGCCCTCGGTCGGGTGGAAGCCGAACTGTTGGTGTGGAACGCGGACATCTGGGCCGACGCGGTGCCCTTCGACCGCCTCCGCGACCGGCACCGCGCGGCCCGGGCCGAGTTGAGCTGGCTCCTGGTGCCGCACCCCGGCGGTCCCTGGAATCCCGTGTGGCTGGATGCGCAGGACCGCGTCCTGCCCAAGGGGGTGACCGGGGTGCAGGGCCCCTTCCACTTCACGGGCGCCGCCGCCTGGTCGCCGGAGGCCTTGGCGCTCCTGCCCGAGGGGCCCAGCGAGATGGACGCCCTCCGCCCCCGCCTGTCCCTCCATCTGGGCGTGGTGGTCGAGCCCTTCCCCTGGCGGGAGATCGGTACGCCCGAGGCCCTCATCGCCGCCGCCGCCGAACTGGCTCCGATGCAGGAGGGGCGCCTGGCTGGCTGCTACGTCCATCCCACGGCCACCCCCTCGGGTCGGCTCGCCCGCTGCGTCCTCGGCCCCGGGGCCGCGCCACCTCCGGCTGTCACCGATGCCGACGCCCTCTGGTTCCAGGAGGGCGGCCACCAGGTGCGGCTGGGGCTCTGAAAGCCGCTGGCCCTCGTTCCAGGCGGGAGTACCCTGATCGGATGGACCCCCGACTCGCCCGAGCCCTGGAGCGCTGGAACCTGAAGACCCCGCGGCCCCTGGCGGGGGACGCGGGCGCCCGCCAGTACCTGCGGGTGGACCATCCCCAGGTGGGCACGGCGCTGGTGGTGCTGCATCCCCTGGACACGCCGGAGAAGCCGGACGACAGCTACTTCGAGTTCCGCGCCCTGCAGGCCTTCCTGGACCCCGTGGTCCATGTGCCCACCATCCTCCAGTACCACGACGAGGACCGCTGCCTGTTGGTGGAGGATCTGGGCGACACCACCCTGGAGACGCGGCTGGTGGAGCATCCCGAGGAGGAGCTGCGCTGGGCGGGGCAGGCGGGCTGGCTGCTGGCCACCCTGGCCGGGCCGCTCACCCTGGGCGCGCCCGGGCACACCTTCTTCATGCAGCGGGCCTTCGACGAGGCGAAGTTCGCCTTCGAGTGGGAGTACTGCCGCGTCAACTTCTTCCGGGACTTCCTGGAGAAGGATCCGCCCCGCTGGCTGGACCGGTTCATGGAGGAGGTCCACGCCAGCCTCGAGACCCGGGCCCGCTTCTTCACGCACCGCGATTTCCACGTGCGGAACCTCATGGTTCACGGGGATCGCCTCGTGGTGCTGGACTTCCAGGACGCCCGCCGGGGCGCCGCCACCTACGATCTGGGCAGCATCCGCTACGACGGCTACTGGGACTGGACGGCGGAAGCCGCCCAACGGCTGGAGGAGCCCCTCCGGGACGAGCTGGGCTGGAGCCATGCGGACCTCGCCGGTGAGCTGAACCTCAGCGCCATCCAGCGGAACCTCAAGGCCCTGGGCACCTTCGGCCACCAGCTGGTCCATCGGCACAAAGCGCACTTCGCGCCGGCCATCCCCCGCACCCTCCGCCACCTCCGGGGGCATTTCGAGCGCCTGAACCACCGCGATGGGCTCCTCGCCTGCGAGCACTTCCTGCGCCTGGCCGAGGACCGGCTGTTGCAGGGGTGACCGCAGGCGGGGAGCGGCTGCGGGCGGCTTACTTGCCCTTGGGCAGGACCTCGATCTGGGAGGCGAAGTAGATCATGGGGAAGGTCCGGTGCAGGGTCCGGCTCTCGAAGTTCGACATGGGCATGTTGAGCGGCACCACCACCTTGTCACCCTTGGCCACCTTGAACTGGCCCGCCGCCGCCCAGATGTCGCCCTGGGGCGTCTTCACCCGGACGTAGGTGTAGGTGGAGGCGTTCATGGTCTCCTCCACCGTGCCGGTGGCGGTGGCGGCAGACGCGGGAGCGGCGGCACCCATGCCCGGCATGCCTGGCATGTCGGGCATGGCCGGCGCCGCGGCGGGGGCGGGCGCGGGGCCGGTGGGGGCCGCGGTGACGGGGGCGGAGTCCCGGTGGCAGGCGCCCAGGAGGGCGAGCAGGGCCACGGATGCGAGAAGGGTCGGAGTGCGGGTCACGGGAACCTCGAAAAAGCCATGGTACCAGGATGCTTCCCCGGACGTCCCGAGGGTTGTGGGGCGGGGTAGGATGAGGATCCGAACCCACGCGAGCTTCCCCATGTCCTTCCAAGCGCTGCTCACCCGGTGGCTGCCCCTGAAGTCCCGGCCCGACCCCGAGCGCTGGGCGGCGCCGCGGGTGCTGGACCGGGGGCGGGTGGGCCGGCCACAGATCGCCATGGATGCGCAGGGCCAGGCCCTGGCCGCCTGGCATCACCGCGGGCAGGATCACGAGGGGGTCTACATCTGCCGGTTCCATGCGGAGGCGGGGGCCTGGGATCTGGTGCCTCGCCGTCTCGACACCGCCCGCACCGAGGCCCGGGCCCCGGAACTGGCGATGAATCACCGGGGCGAAGTGGCCGTGGTCTGGCACGAGCGCGAAGGCGACATCGCCCGGGTCTCCGCCCGCCACATGCTGGGTGCGGCGGAAACCTGGGTGCCCTATCCCATGACCCTCTATTCCGCGCCCGGCGACGTGTTCAGCCTGCGCGCCGCGATGGATGACCAGGGGGGGATCCAGACGGTGTGGTGCCAGGGCGGGGGGCGGGACTACCGGGTGTTCGCCTGTGGCTACGACCCCGCCTCGGGCGCCTGGGACGAGGCGCCCACGATCCTCGGCCAGGCCTCCCCCGAGCCCGTCTATCCCCAGCTCGCCCTCAACCGCTCGGGCCACGGCTTGGTGGTCTGGAGCGAAGGGCGGGGCGCCGAAGGGCGTCTGGTGGCCTGCCACTACGATCCCACCGGGCGCTGCTGGAGCGATCGCCCCACCCGCGTGGCGCCGTCCGCGGCGGGCTACATCCGCCTGGCGCTGGATCCCCGGGGCGGCGCCATCGTCCTCTGGGTGGCCGAAGGCGAAGGCGGGTTCCAGGGCCTCCATGCCAGCCATTTCGACGCGCACACCCTCGAATGGAGCGCCTCCCCCGTGCTGGCCACGGGACGCTCGATCCTGTGGCCCCTGGTGGGCCTCGATGACCAGGGCGATGCCCATGCCCTGTGGCGCCAGGAGGTGGCCGGCGTCAAGAAGCTGTTCACGAAGCGCTTCACGGGAGGCCACTGGGACGAGCAGCGCTTCCAGCTGGTGGAGGATCTGGGGCAGAGCGAGGCCCACGCGCTGATGGTGAACGCCTCCGGCCAGGCCCTGGCCGTGTGGTGCCAGGACCAGGGGGCCCAGGCCTCGGTGTGCGTGCGCCGCTTTGATGGCCAGGCCTGGAGCGCCCGTCCGCTGCTGCTCGGGGCGCCGGGGCGGGAGACCCGCGATCCCGCGACGGCCCTCACCGCCACCGGACACGTGGCCGTCATCTGGCGCCAGGGAGGCGAGAGCGACGGGCTCATCGTGAGCGCGGTCGGCGAGACGTAGCTAACCCAGGTGCGCGGGTATCCAGGCCCCGATGGCGCGGCTCACCAGGAGCACCGCGGCGGCGGCCGTGAGGTGCTTGGCCACCTCGGAGAAGGCATTGACCTGCCGCTGCCGGGCGATGACGGTGCTGAGGAGCACCAGGAGGAGGATGCCCCAGAGGATCGAGGCGAGGGCCGCCGTGGCGATCGGGAGGAACAGGACGAGCAGGACGAACGTGAGCGAGACCACCAGCCGGGTGGCGAAATTGGCCAGGGTCGAGCGGAAGGCGTCCCGGGCGTCGAGATGCTCAGCCTCCTGGTAGATGTGGATGCTGAGCGAGTCGGTGAGGTTGTCCGCCAGGGCCACGATGAGCAGCCCGCTCACGATGGCGGCTTTCGTGGCCGTGGCCGCGTCGAGGCCGATGATGAGCGCCATGTTGGTGACGATCGCCGCCGTGCCCCCGAAGCTGAACTTGGTCGCCCTGATCATGGTCCCCCGCTTCCTGCGACTGTGATCCTACTCCCGACTCCCGCTGCCCCTGAACGCGCTGCGCTAAACTGACGCCCACCTCCCCGCGACCGGTCCGATCCCGCACCCTGTGTCCGGGTCGTTTCCCGAAGGCGGGGTGTTCGGAGGCGATCATGGCGAATCCGCGGATCCCCGGCCTGCTGGCGGCCCTCCTGGTGGCGGGTGGGATCCTGGGCGCCCAGGGCCTGCCCAGTGAGATCCCGGCGGCCTTCAGGCCGGTGACCACGCAGTGGGAGTACACGCGCCGTGAGGCGATGATCCCCATGCGGGATGGGGTGAAGCTGCACACGGTGATCCTCGTGCCCAGGGGCGCGAAGGACGCCCCCATCCTCCTGACCCGCACGCCGTACAGTGCCGACAAGCTGACGGGCCACGCCGACAGCGCCCACCTGGGGCCCGTGCTCCAGGGCTACGACAACGCCACGGACGTGATCCTGGCCGGCGGCTACATCCGCGTGGTGCAGGATGTGCGGGGGAAGTACGGCTCCGAGGGGGACTACGTCATGAACCGGCCCTTCCGGGGCCCCCTGAATCCCACCACGGTGGACCCCAGCACCGACACCTGGGACACCCTTGACTGGCTCGTGAAGCACGTGCCCGAAAGCAACGGCCGCGTGGGCATCCTGGGCATCTCGTACGATGGCTACCTGGCCCTGACCGCCCTGGTGGATCCGCATCCCGCCCTCAAGGTGGCGGTGCCCATGAATCCCATGGTGGACGGCTGGCGGGGCGACGACTGGTTCCACAACGGCGCCTTCCGCCAGCAGAACCTCAGCTACATCTACGAGCAGGAGGCCGCCCGGGCCGGAGGGTTCGGCTGGTGGAGCACCGCCTACGACGACTACGAGGCCTTCCTGGCCGCGGGCTCCGCGGGCGACATGGCCCGGAGCCACGGCATGGACCAGCTGGGCTTCTGGCGGAAGGTCTCGGCGCATCCGGCCTACGACAGCTTCTGGCAGCAGCAGGCCATGGACCGCATTCTGGCCGCGCAGCCCCTGAAGGTGCCCGTGCTGCTGGTGCACAGCCTCTACGACGCCGAGGACATCTACGGCGCCCTCGCGGTGTGGAAGGCCCTGCACGCGAAGGATCCCTCCGGCCGGATGGTCCACCTCGTCATGGGCCCCTGGTGCCACGGGGGCGGGATCCAGGACGGCAGCGGCCTCGGCCCCCTGCGCTTCAGCCAGGATACGGCCCGGGTCTTCCGCTGGGACATGCTGAAGCCCTTCCTGGACCAGTACCTGAAGCCCGGTTCCCCGGCGGCGGATCTGGCGCCCGTCACGGCCTTCGAGACGGGCACGGACCGCTGGGAACGCCTCGCCACCTGGCCCCGGGCCGGGGCGGGCACGACGATTCCCGCCACGCGCTTCTACCTGGAACCCGGACTGAAGGTGGGGAAGACGCCGCCGGAAGCCGGTGGCACGGCCTTCGACGCCTACGTGTCCGATCCCGCCAAGCCCGTGCCCTACCGCGCCCGGCCCGTGATGCCCATCGGCTACGAGGGCGTCCGGACCTGGCCCCGGTGGCTGACGGACGACCAGCGGGAGGCCTCGGGCCGCACCGATGTGCTGGCCTACGTCTCCGAGCCGCTGACCGCGCCCCTGCGCATCGCCGGGAACCCCGTGGCGAATCTGGTGGCCTCCACCAGTGGCACGGATTCGGACTGGGTGGTGAAGGTCATTGACGTCTACCCGCCCGAGGTGGCGGATCAGCCCGCCCTGGGCGGCTACCAGCTCATGGTGTCGGCGGACATCTTCCGGGGCCGCTATCGGGAGAACCCGGCTGAGCCGAAGGCGCTGGTTCCCGATGAACCGCTCACGTACCGCTTCGCGCTCCCTGCCGCCAACCATGTCTTCCTGCCCGGCCACCGGGTCATGGTCCAGGTGCAGTCGAGCTGGTTCCCCCTCTACGACCGCAACCCCCAGACCTTCGTGCCCAACATCTTCTTCGCCAAGCCCGGCGACTACCGCCCCGCCACCCAGCGCGTCTGGCACACAGCCGGGAAGGAGAGCTTCGTGGAGCTGCCCGTGGTGAAGTGAGCGGGGCCGGTCAGCCCGACTTGCGGACGATGCAGTGGATCTGGGCGACCGCGTGGGCGTCGAGGGTCTGGTCCACGACGGAGAAGTGGGCAGCGAGGGCCTCCATCATGCCGATGCGCAGGTGGAGGCGCTTGTGCAAGCTCCGGTAGAGCCGGAGGACGCGGTGGGTGAAGCGGTCAGGCTGCTGGGGGCCGAACCGCAGGAGGCGGCGGTCGTAGTCCTGGTCCTGGAGCGAGAGGCTGATGAGCTGGCCCTCGGGCAGCGACTGGGCGAGGTCGAGCACGTTGAAGGACACGGGCGACCAGCTCCGGGCTTTCGAAAGGGTGAAGGTGGCCTTGTGATCGCTGTTGAAGCGGCTGGGGAAGACGCCCTGCTCGTAGAGGTCCTCGTCGGGGACCACGAGAAAGAGGTGGCCCCCTGGTCGGACGAGCTGCCACCAGTCCAGGAGAGCCTTGCGGGGATCGGGCATGTGCTCCAGGCAGTGGCTCGAGTACACGTAGTCGAACTCCCCCTGGACGTAGTTCAGGATGTCGGCCGCGTCCCCCTGGCCCTGGTCGAACCCGAGGGCCTCGGGCCGCACGGGATCCGGTCCGCAGCCGATGTCAATGCCCTTCCCCACCAGGATGGAGGTTTCGAAGTCGGACATCAGGCGCTTGGTCTTGGTCGTTTCGTCCAACGGGCATCCTCGGGAGGGAAGGGAAAGTATAGGTGCGCCTTGCACTCCTCAACAACGCCGGGGAGGGTGCTGTCCCCCTCGAAGCCGCTAGGCCAGCAACTCCTCCACGAAGGCCGGCACCAGATCCGTGGCCTTGCCGGAGCGGTGCTCCAGGAAGCTGTCCACGACCTTGCTGGGCTCCAGGTTGAGTTCCACGGTGTGGCACCAGGGCTGGACGGACTCCACGAAGCCCGCCGCCGGGTAGACGTGGCCGCTGGTGCCGATGGCCGCGAAGAGGAAACAGCGGTCCAGGGCGGGGTAGATGCGCTCCAGCTCGAGCGGCCGCTCCCCGAACCACACGATGTGGGGCCGCAGGCGCCCCTTCGGGCAGAATGGACAAACACTGTCGGCATCCAGGTCGCCCGGCCAGGAGACCACCTTCCGGCAGGCCAGGCAGCGGGCCTTCAGCAGCTCGCCGTGCATGTGGAGGAGGTTCTTGGACCCCGCCCGCTCGTGGAGGTCGTCCACGTTCTGGGTCACTAGCAGGAAGTCCCCGGGCCAGGCGGCTTCCAGATGCGCCAGGGCCGCGTGGGCGGCGTTGGGCTGGACGGCGGACAGGCCCCGGCGCCGCTCGTTGTAGAAACGGTACACGAGCGCCGGCTTGCGCAGGAAACCCTCGGGCGTGGCCACATCCACCACACGATGGTTCTCCCAGAGCCCATCCGCATCCCGGAACGTCCTCAGCCCGCTCTCCGCCGAGATGCCGGCTCCGGTGAGGATCACGAGGCCGGCCTCGCGGGGGATTCTCATGGGAGGTCCCTTCAGGATGAGGGGCGCTAACAGCGGTACACAGAGGCCCGGGTAGGACGCAGGGAACGGGTCAAGCCCCCCCGCAGTTGGAGATGGAGGCCTGCGCTTTCCATGGCGGAGTCCTCCTCTGCGCCCTCTGCGGGAAGTCTGCGTCCTCTGTGTTCCCGCTTTTCCGGAACGGCGTCAACGCCTCATTTCAAGGGTCCCAGGTCCAGGGCCTTGCCGTCCACCGCGCCGGGCTTGATCCCCAGTTCCCGGGCGAGGGTGGGGGCCAGGTCCACGGTGCGGACGGGATCGGTCCGCTCGGCGGCCTTCCAGGGCCCCCAGAAGACCAGGGGCACACGGCGGTCGTAGGCCCAGGGCGAGCCATGCCCGGCCGCGGAACCCCTGGGCGGCGCGTTGAACAGGGTCAGCGGCTGGAAGGCCACCAGCAGGTCCCCGCTTCGACTTGCCCGGAAGCTGCGCCGCAGGAGCACGGAGAGGCGGCTGTCGCGGGGGCTGCCGGTGGCGGCGGGATCCACCGCGGCCAGTTCCGTCGCGGTGAAGGCCCGGGCCACTTCGGGCCGGGCCCGCAGCCAGGCCTCGGCCGCGCCCAGCACCTGGGTCCGGTCCAAGCCCGCGGCCTTCAGGGGGGCCGCTTTCAGGTAGAACATGGTGGGTTCCGGCGGCGCCATGAACAGATCCGCGGCGACCTTGAACCGGGCCTTCATGGCGGCGTTCAGCGCGCCGAGGAAGGCCGCGCCGTCCACCCGGCGGGCGGGGAAGCCCTCCGCCTGGAGGGCCTCCACCACATCCATGCCGCCGTGGTCGGCGCTGAGCACCACCCACACATCCGGATCGTGCCGCTTCAGGACATCGAGGAAGCGGCCCAGGGTCTGATCCAGCCGGTGGATCTGATCACGCATCTCGGTGCCCAGGTTGCCATAGGCGTGGCCGATGTAGTCCGTGGCGGAGAAGCTCACCGTGAGCAGATCCGTGGCAGGGCCCCTGCCCAGGTGTTCGCCGCGCACCAGGGCCTCCGCGCCCTCCTCGGTGACCTGGTCGAGGAACGGGGATTTGTCGAACCGCGCGGTGAAGCCCGGGCCCAGCGGCATGCCCGCGCCCTGGATGAGCCGCGGCAGGGCGCCGTTGCGCACCACGGTCGCGCCGTAGGTCCAGGAGGCCACGCGGCCCTCAGGTGTGCCGGGCTCCTTCGTCCAGAGCCAGCTCTGGGTGGCGAAGCGCCGGGACAACGCATGATCGTACCGCACCAGCCAGTCCGGCAGGTGGGCCATGTAGGCGGTGGAACTGCTGAAGCCCGAGGGGCCGGTGAACCAGAACACCCCGCTCGGGTGGCGGCCCGCCATGAGGATCGCCGCCCGGTCCTTGCCGGAGATGGAGAAGGCGCGGCTGCCGGGCACCTGGGCCTGGAGCCAGTCTCCGAGGGTGTCTCCCAGGAAGGTGGCGTTGGAGGCGGCGTGGGCCGTATCGGGATCGAGGGCCCGGACCGTGGGATCGGCCACGCAATAGGTGACCTTGCCGGTGGCGCGGTCCACCCATTCATTCTCCACGATGCCCGTGTGCGCCGGGAAACGGCCGCTCAACAGCACCGAGTGCCCCGGCCCCGTCTCCGTGAAGCCGTGGTCCTGGTAGGCCTCGGTGAACTGGACACCCTGGGTCAAGAGTTGATGGAATCCACCGGTGAGTTCCGGTCCGTAGGTCTGGATGAGCTCCGCGGAGCACTGGTCAATGGCGATGACCACCACGAGCCGGGGCCGGCCCGGGACCGCGGCCAGGGCCAGGGCGGGAAGGAGGCAGGGAAGCAGGGTCCGGGCTCGCATCAGAAGGCCACGCCCACACCGAAGGTCCACATCCGCTCGAATTCCTGGCCGTTGCCCTGGGCCGTGAAGTAGCTGGCCAGATCGGAGGCGCTGTGGAGCTGCACGGGATGATCCCTGGTGATGGGCTGCTGGTAGCTGGCGGCCAGGTAGGGATGCAGCACGGGCAGCGGCAGGCGCCAGCGGGCGCCCACGCGCAGCCAAGTGCGGCTGAGATCCTGGCGGTTGGAGAGGCCGTTGGTGTCGAAGGTGTACCGCTGGAAGCGCTGGATGACGCCGATTTCACCCGCCAGCCCCACGAAGGGCACCCAGAGCTGGGCATTCAGGCCCACGCCCGCCCCCTGCTGTTTCAGGGCCGTGGCCTGGAGGGCGCCGCCCTGGGCCAGGGCGCCGTCCGCCTTCCACTGGGAGTATTCGAGACCCGCCTGCACACGGAAGAGGGGGCCGATCTGGAAGAGCTGGCGGTAGACCGAGGCGATGGCGCCGCGGCCGGTGTCCAGACTCCCGGAGGCCAGCTGGCCCGTGCCGGTGAGGAGGGTCTGAGGCAGGCTCTGGCCGCTGGGACGCGGCACCTCCAGGCGCAAATCCCACTGGGCGCGCAGGGGGGTGGCGCCAAGCAGGAGGGCCGCGAGGCCCGCAGTGAGAAGAACGGGACGCATGGAGGCTCCACAAAAAGTCCGATCATACCTCCCGTTCAGGTCCGGTCCAGATCCCAGGTCCGGACGGGGCTGTAACATCCCTGGGGCTGGCTCTCGAAGAGCACCAGGGCTGCGGCCGTGAATCCGGCGGGCGCGGGCGGAAGGAGCATGTCCACGGGGCTGGCCCGGCGGAACCGGGCCAGGGTGAGATGGGGACGGAAGGGTTTGGGATCAAAGGCTTCCCCTGCGGTGGCCAGGGCTTCGCGCAGGTTCGCCGAGAGCCGCTCCAGGTCCGGACTGGGCGCCAGGCCCAGCCAGAGCACCCGGGCTCGCCCCGGGTCGGGGAAGGCGCCGAGGGCGGCCGTGCGCAGCACGAAGGCCCGGTGCCCCGCCGCCACGGCCTCGCCGATGGCTTCGAGCTGTGCCAGGCCTTCCGGGGCGCGGGCCCCCAGGAAAGCCTGGGTGAGGTGGAGCCCTTCGGGGCGGGACCAGCCTCCGATCCCGGGCTGGGCCCGCTGCCAACGCCCCAGAGCCCCGCGCAGGTCCGCCGGCAGGGGCAGGGCGAAGAAGAGCCTCAGCGCGCCGCCCACTTGATGCTGCAGCCCATGCTCGGATGCTGCACCTCGGGGGCCGGATCGCCGGCCAGCACCGCATCCAGGGCCTCCTTCAGCTCCTGGCGGGTCACGTTCGCCGCGTCCTTCCAGTTGTCATCCAGGCGCCCGCGATAGACCAGATGCCGGTGGGCGTCGTAGAGGAAGAAATCCGGCGTGCACACCGCGCCGAGGGCCAGGGCCACGGTCTGGTCCTCATCCCAGAGGTAGGGGAAGGCGTAGCCCTGGGCTCTGGCCCGCTGCCGCATGGCCTCGAAGCTGTCCTCCGGATAGGCCACGGCGTCATTGGGATTGATGCCGACCACCGCGCAACGGCCGGCATAGGCCCTGGCCAGGGTGTTGAGGCGCCCATCCACCGCCTGCACATAGGGGCAGTGGTTGCACATGATGACCAGCAGCAGGGCGGGTGTGTGGAAGTCGTCCCGGGACCAGAGGCGCCCGTCCACGCCCGGCAGGGTGAAGGGCGGGCAAGGGGTTCCGAGCGGGACCATGGTGGATTCCATCAAGGCCATGGGATCTCCAGGAGGGCGTCCCTTCATCGTACGCCCGGGAGCAACCTGATTTTTTTCTCAGTCATTTTTTTGACTTGACCCAGAGGGGCCTGTCTCCAGACTGGTTCCAATCCGGGAGCTTATGACGACCCTGCCGCGCCTTCACTGGTCCACCCTCGGGGACGACACCGGGGGGCTGGAGCATCGGTGGGCTTCGCTGTGGGATGTGACGGTGGACCGCAGCGCCTCGCCCGCGCTGGCGCCGCGGGATGTGGATCTGTGGGTCATCCGGGCCAAGGGCGCCTGGCCGCCGCCGGAGCTGAACCGGATGATGGCCGAGGTGGGCGCCCTGCCCATCCTGCTGGGCCTGAAGCCCGGCGACGCACCCCTGGATCCCAAGGCCCTCGCGGAGTGGGGCTCCCTGGGCTCCGTGCGCTGGGGGATCCTCGGGCCCGAGCCGCCCATGCCCGGCCTCCGCCCGCGCTCGGGCACCACCACCCAGCTCAGCGCCTCGCAGGCCCTCGCCTTCGGCCTCGTGGGCGCCAGCCCCGCCATGCAGGAGGTGCTGGCCCGGGCCCGGGCCGCCGCGGCCACCCGGGCCACGGTGCTGCTGCTGGGCGAGAGCGGCACGGGCAAGGAGGTCATCGCCCGGGCCATCCACCGCATGAGCGCCGAGGCCGCCCAGCCCTTCGTGGCCGTGCACTGCGGCGCCATTCCGGAGAACCTCCTGGAGTCGGAGCTCTTCGGCTACAACAAGGGCGCCTTCACGGACGCCCGCAAGGACACGCCCGGCAAGTTCCGCGAAGCCCATGGCGGCACGATCTTCCTGGATGAAGTCGGCACCATGCCCCTGGGCGCCCAGGTGCGGCTGCTGCGGGTGCTCCAGGAACGGGAAGTCCAGCCCCTCGGCGGCGGCGCGCCGGTGAAGGTGGAGGTGCGGGTGGTGACGGCCTCCAACGTGGATCTCTGGAAGAAGGTGCAGGACGGCAGCTTCCGCGAGGATCTCTTCTACCGGCTGGAGGTGGTGCCCATCACCCTGCCGCCCCTCCGCGCCCGGCGCGAGGAGATCCCCTTCCTGGCCCAGCACTTCCTCAACCGCAAGGCCCGGGAGCACGGCCTCTATCCGAAGGCCCTGCATCCCAGCGTGGATCCGGTGCTGATGGCCCAGCCCTGGCCGGGCAACGTGCGCCAGCTGGAGAACGCCATCGAGCGGGCCATCGTGCTGTCCAGCACCCGGCCCGTGCTCACCCGGGAGGATTTCGCCTTCCTGGCCGAGCGGATGGAGGAAGCCCCGGCAGGCCATCCGGCTCCGGTGGCCGCGGCCCCTGTCCCTTCCGCCTTCGAGCCGCCGCCCTCCACCGCTGGGTTCAGCCTGGATCTTCCGGCCGAAGGCCTGGACCTGAATCAGGTGGTCTCCGACATGGAAAAGACCCTCATGCTCCAGAGCCTGGCCATCACCCGCGGCAACAAGAAGCGGGCCGCCGACCTGCTGGGCCTGAAGCGGACGACCTTCCTGGAAAAAATGAAGCGGCTGGATCTGGAAGACGGCGAGAACGTGGAAGCCACCGAGTAGGCCCACCAACCCGCATCCATTGAAGTCTGTCCGCAGAAGCCCACCGGGTTCCAGAGCCAGATGGGCGTTCGTTTGTATCCGAATCAATAAATTAACAACAATTAACAAGCGGCTTCACGCTGCGCGCCTAGAGTGAACCCATGTTTCTGGGACTGAGTCTCGCCCTTTAAATATGGGAGGCACCGATGGTGCGCATGCGTTTGCGGAGTGTCACCGGCCTGTTGATGGCGTGGATGGTCCTGGTCCCGGTTCAGGTGCGGGCGCAATCCTGCGGGGTGGAACGCTGGTCGGTGAAGACGGGCACGGATGCGGACGCCAGCCTCATCAGCCTGTCCACCACCCAACCCAACACCATCGCCACGATGCGGAGCTGGTCCGCCCCGAACCCCATCCCGGCCAATAACCGCGTGGCACCCTACGAGACCACGGTGTGGGTGCTCAACGCCACCCTTACCCAGTTCAAGCTCGAGAACGACTCCGACATCCACCTCGTCCTCCAGGATGCCAGTGGGCTGACGATGATTGCGGAGATCCCCTCCCCCGGCTGCGTGGGTTCCTCCAGCCCCCTGTCCGCCGGGATCTCCAACGCCCGGTCCCAGTTCCAGGCCGTGTACACGCCCACCACGAGCTTCCAGACCGTGAACGTGCCGGTCCGCGTCACGGGGGTGGGCATGTTCGACTTCCTCCACGGCCAGACCGGCGTGGCGCCCAACGGCATCGAGTTGCACCCGGTCATTGATATCCAGTTCAACCCCGGGGCACAGAACACCGTCTCGGCCAGCATCACGGCACCCTCCTCCAACCTTACCGTGGCCAGCGGGACCGCGGTGTCCTTCACTGGCAGCGCCACGGACAGCAGCAGCGCGGCCAGTCTGAGCGAGGTCTGGGCCTTCGGTGATGGCGCGACGGCCACTGGGGCCACGGCCAGCCACACCTTCACGAACCCAGGGCCCTCGAATGCGACCTACACCACCACCTTCACGGCCACGGATGGCACGGGCGCCAGCGGGAGCGCCACGCGCACCGTGACGGTCACGCCAGCCAGCTCCGGAGGCGGTGGCACGGGCGGCGGGGGTACTACGGCGCAGGTATTGGGGAATCCCGGATTCGAGACGGGGACAGCAAGTCCCTGGTCGGCGTCCTCGGGGGTGATTGACAACAGCACCTCCGAAGCGGCCCATGGCGGCAGCTGGAAGGCCTGGCTGGACGGCTACGGCAGCAGCCATACGGACACGCTCACCCAGCAGGTGGCCCTTGATCCCACGGCCACCGCAGCCACCCTCACCTTCTGGCTGCATGTGGATACGGCCGAGACGACCACGAGCACGGCCACCGATACCCTGAAGGTGCAGGTCCGCACCAGCTCGGGTACCGTCCTGGCGACGCTCGCCACCTACTCCAACCTGAACGCGGCCTCCGGGTTCACCCAGAAGACCTTTGATCTCACGGCCTACAAGGGTCAGACGATCCAGGTCTACCTGGTGGGCACCGAGAACGCATCCAACCAGACCTCCTTCGTGGTGGACGACTTCGCCCTGAACGTCACCACCTCCGGCGGCGGCGGGTCCGACACCACCCCGCCCACCGTCTCCGTCACGGAAAACGGCTCCGCCGGCACGATCACCTTCAACGCCACAGCCTCGGACAACGTGGGGGTCACGAAGGTGGAATTCTACGTGGACGGCGCCCTCGCGGGCACGGACACGGCCAGCCCGTACACGCTGGCCCTGGACAGTGCCACCCTGGCCAACGGCGGCCACTCGCTGACGGCCAAGGCCTATGACGCCGCGGGCAACGTGGGCAGTTCCTCCGCCGTGAGCTTCAGCGTCAACAACAGCAGCAGCACACCCACGGATCTCATCAGCAACGGTGGCTTCGAGAGCGGTGCCACGGGCTGGACGGAAACGTCCGGGGTCATCGCCCAGAACGGCACCAGCGAGCCGGCCCACACCGGCACCTGGGATGCCTGGCTGGACGGCTACGGCAGCAGCCACACGGATACGCTCTACCAGGCCGTGAGCCTCCCGGCGTCCGCCACCACGGCCACCCTGGCCTTCTGGCTGCACGTGGACACGGCGGAGACCAGCACCACCTCGGCCTACGACACGCTGACGGTGCAGGTTCGGAACAGCTCCGGCGCGGTGCTGGGCACCCTGGCCACCTACTCCAACCTGGATGCGGGGTCCGGCTATGTGCAGAAGACCTTCGACCTCTCGGCCTACAAGGGCCAGACGGTGCAGATCTACTTCAAAGGCACCGAAGATGCCTCCCAGCAGACTTCCTTCGTCCTCGACGACCTGAGCCTGATCGTCCAGTAGAATCAACCTCCTGCCCCCACGGATGCCCCATGACTGTTCTGCTGAAAGCCCTGATCCTTCTTCCCGCGGTACTCGCGCGGCCCTTGGCGGGGGCGGTCCAATCCCCGCCGCGGATGCCCCTCCAGGACGCTCCGATCCAGACGGTCTTGGTGGATGACGACGATGGGCGGGTCGAGATCATCCCCCCCGCGTCCGTCACCGCCCCCCTGCCGGTTCGCCACTTCCATGGCGGGCTGGTGGTGGCCGCGCCCCGGGTCTCGACCCTCTTTCTGGGGACCGCCTGGTCCACCCCCGCCCACGCCGCCCTCATGAAGCGGCTGGGTGCCAGCGTCGTGGCCTTCGGTGTATCGGAGCGCTTCGCCGCGCTGAAGCCCCAGGGGCTCAGCGCCTACAGCTTCCCGGTGGCCGAGGAAGGCGTCCTGCCCCTCCTGTCCCAGGCCCCGGCGCTCTCGGACCTGGACCTCCAGCATTTCCTCCACAACGCGCTTCGCCTGGGCCGTCTCGCACCGCCCACATCCGATGCGGTGACGATGGTGTTCCTGGCGCCGGGCCAGAAACTCACCCTGGGGGGCAAGGCCGCGGGCGAGGCCTTCCTGGCCTACCACTCGGCCTATCACGATGAGGCCGGGCTCGTCCGCTACGTGGTGGTGCCTTTCGGCAGCTCGGTCGAGGCCACCGCCCGTGCGGCGGAACAGGCCCTGACGGCGGCCATCCTGAACCCGGACGGGGATGGCTGGTACTAGCCGACTCTGCCTGGCCCCGTTGATGGCGGTGGCGGGGGCCCTCCAGGCGGGGGCGCCCGGCGGCCTGCCTTTTGATCAGGTGGCCCCGGGAACGACCCACGTGGTGTTCTACCGGATCGAGGGGAAGCACCAGTTCCTGTTCGTTTACCGGATGCCCGAGCGGCGCCTGGAGGCTCTGGAGGTGGATCGTCGCGCGCCGGACCCGGAGGCCGAGGGGGGAGAGGAGGCGGGCGAAATCGTCCACCATCTCCCCCTGTCGCGCCTCGGAGGCCGGATCCTGTTCCTGGCCGCGGATCATCTGCCGGCACCCCGGCGTCAGCTGCTGGAGCTGATCCGGACCCGCCACCCCGTGTTCCAGGGCGTCGCCCTGGAGGCGGCGGGGTCCACCGCGAGGCACTGGCTGGGCTTGGCGCCCCGCTGAGGGCGGCCGGTACACAAGAGCGGGGGGATCCGATCCCCCCGCCGTTCCCCCCGGAACGTTTCCCGCACATCACGGCTGAAGCCCGCCGCACTTCCTGAATGCCAGGGCCGCGGAGAAAGTTCCCGGGGTGCCCTGCTACCCTGGGCCCATGACGAACACGGTGCATCGGCGGTGGCGGCTGGAGGTTCCGGATCCCCAGGAAGAGGCCCTGTGCGCCTGGCTGGACGCCCGGGGTTCCTCGGCCTTCTATCGGGAGGCGGATCCGCCCCGGGCCTGCTACGCCTACTTCCCTCCGGATCAGATGTTGCCGGACCCGGCGGGACTTGCCGGGTTTCCCGGGGTGCGCCTGCTGGAAGCCGAGGCCTTTGCGGACGAAGACTGGCTGGCCAAGAGCCGCGAGGGCTTCGGCGCCTTTGAGGTGGGGCGCCGGTTCCATGTGCGGCCCCTCTGGGATGCGACCCCCGGTCCGGCCGACCGGCTGGATCTGGTGGTGAATCCGGGCCTGGCCTTCGGCACCGGCGGCCACGAGACAACCCGCCTGTGCATGGAACTGCTGGAGGAACGGGCCGAGGCGGGGCGGCTCCAGGGCCCCATCCTGGATATCGGCGCCGGCACCGGGATCCTCTCCCTGGCAGCCTTCCTCCTGGGCGCCCGGGGCCTCACGGCCTTCGATCTGGATCCCGACTGCGGCCCGGCCATGGACGAGCTGATCACCCTGAATACCCACCTGCTGAAGGGCGCGACCCCCTACACGAGCTTCGTGGGCACCCTCGAGGATCCGCGGGTCACGGGCCCCTACGCGGGCCTGCTGGCCAACATCCTGCTGGAAACCATCCAGGACCTGCTGCCCCGCATGGCGGAACGCGCGGCCCCCGGGGGTTGGCTCATCGCCAGCGGCATCCTGGCCGAGCGCACGGACGAGGCCCTGGTGAGCCTCGCCACCCACGGCTTCAAGCCCGAGAAGGTGCTGACGGAAGGCGAATGGATCGCCGTGCTGGCGGTGCGGACTTCCTGAAAAGCAAAGCGGAACACAGAGGACACAGCGCGTGCCACAGAGAACACAGAGGAAAATAGTCAAGGGAGCAGGGGTTCCGACAGAGCGCGGTTCTCTGTGTCCTCCGTGGATTTCCGTGTCCTCTGTGTTCCTGCTTTTTCTTTTTGATCGGGGAGCGGCATGAGCCGGGCCGACCGTCCCATCGGGGTGTTCGACTCCGGCATCGGCGGCCTCACCGTCATCCACGCCCTGCGCCAGCTTCTGCCCCAGGAGGATCTGGTCTACCTGGGCGATACGGCCCGCCTGCCCTACGGCACCAAGAGCCACCGCACCATCGAGCGCTACACCCTCCAGATGGGCGAACTGCTCCTGCGCCAGGATCCGAAGCTGCTCGTCATCGCCTGCAACACCGCCAGCGCCCACGGCCTGCCGGCGCTGCAGGCCGCGAGCCCCTGCCCGGTCATCGGCGTGATCGAACCCGGGGCCGAGGCGGCGGCGGCGCAGCCCGGTCCCGTGGGCATCCTCGGCACCCTGGCCACGGTGAGCAGTGCCGCCTACGAGACGGCCATCCGCCGTCGCGATCCGGCCAAGGTCATCCACAGCGTGGCCTGTCCTCTGCTGGTGCCCCTGGCGGAGGAGGGCTGGTTCGATGATCCCGTCACCGATACCATCTGCCGGCGCTACCTGAACCTGCTGCCCTTCGAGGTGAAGACGGTGGTGCTGGGGTGCACCCACTACCCCACGCTCATGTCCAGCCTGGAGCGCAGCCGCCCCGGCACCCGCTGGATTGACAGCGGCCGGGTCACGGCCCAGGCGGTGGACCGCCTCCTCCAGGGCACCCTCGGCTACCGCATCGCGGGCGCCCGCGGCAGCCTCCGCGTCCAGCTCACCGATGCCAGCAGCCGCCTGAAGGAGGTGGGCAGCCGCTTCCTGGAAGAGGCCCTCGGCGAGGTGGAGGTCGTGGAGATTTGATAGGGACGAGGGGGGACCGCCTGCTCGCCTGCGGCTCGCGATGTCCCCCCTCGTGCACCCCCACGGGGTGTCCCGGCCAAGCCGTGACACACCGTCTGCCATCAACGAGGGAGGACCGCCTGCACGCCTCGTTGATCTCAACCCCGGGCGGTCGGGCGAAAAGGAAGCCTCGCAAGGCGATGTTTCGAGCTAATCTGGATGGAATCTCATCCCACCTGGAGGCTTCCTTGACGATCCCCCGCCTCGCCTCACTGCTTGCGGCCTCCGCCCTCGGCTGGGCCAGCCTGGCCGCCCGGGCCGAGGTGCCCGCCCCGAAGGATGTCCCCTACCCGGGCACCCTGACGATCCACGTGGATGCCACCGACGTGGCGCACCGGATCTTCCGGGTCCAGGAGACGCTGCCCGTCAGGCCCGGACCGCTGACCCTGCTCTACCCGCGCTGGCTGCCCGGCACCCATTCCCCCAGCGGTCCCATCTCCAAGCTGGCGGGACTGGTGGTGACGGCCCAGGGGCGCGTGCTGCCCTGGCGGCGCGACCCGCTGGATGTGTATGCCTTCCATGTCGAGGTTCCGCAGGACGCCAAGGCGGTGGCGGTGGCCTTCGAGTACCTCTCGCCCCAGAATCCGGGCGAGGGCCGCGTGGTGATGACGCCGGAGATGCTCGATCTCCAATGGACCGCCAACACGCTCTACCCAGCCGGGTACGACGCGCGCCGCATCCCGACCCTGGCGAGCGTGACCTTCCCGGCGGGCTGGCAGTTCGGCACCGCGCTGGAGGAGGCGTCGCACGCGGGCGCCACCGTCACCTTCAAGCCCATCGCCTACAACGACCTGGCGGATTCCCCGATCTACGCGGGGAAGTACTTCAAGCGGCTGGATCTGGATCCCGGCTCCACCCAGCCCGTGCATCTGGACCTCGTGGCCGATGCGCCGGAGGATCTGGCGGTCACGCCCGAGCAGCTGCAGGCCCACCGCGCCCTCGTCCAGCAGATGGACAAGCTGTACGGCGCGCGCCACTTCGACCATTACGACTTCCTCCTGTCCCTCAGCAACAAGATGGGCCGGGAAGGGCTGGAGCATCACCGCTGCAGCGAGGATGGCGTGGGACCGGACTACTTCACCGCCTGGGCCAAGCGCGTGATGGAACGCTCCCTGCTGCCCCACGAGTTCAACCATTCCTGGGATGGCAAGTACCGCCGCCCGGCGGATCTGTGGACGCCCAACTTCAACGTGCCCATGCAGGATTCGCTGCTGTGGGTCTATGAGGGCCAGACCATGTTCTGGGGGTTCGTGATGCCTGCGCGCGCGGGCCTGTGGACCCAGGAGCAGGCCCGCGACATGCTCGCGCTGCTCGCCGCCACCTACGACAGGGGCCGGCCCGGGCTGGCCAGCTGGCGCACCGTGCAGGACACCACCAACGATCCGATCATCGCCCAGCGCGCCCCGCTCCCGTACCGGAACTACCAGGCCAGCGAGGACTACTATTCGGCCGGCCTGCTGATCTGGCTCGATGTGGACGCCAAGCTGCGGGAGCTCAGCCACGGGACGCGGTCCATGGACGACTTCGCCCGGGCCTTCTTCGGCGGGCACAATGGCGTGTGGGCGACCCGCACCTACACCTTCGAGGATGTGGTGAAGGCGCTCGACGGCCTCGAACCCTTCGGCTGGGCGGCCTTCCTCCGTGACCGGCTCGACGGGCACGGGCCCTGGATCCACGGGTTCGAGGCCCACGGCTGGAAGCTCGTCTACACGGATAAGCCCTCGACCGCGGCCAAGGCGATGGAAGCGGCCCGCCATGGCGCGGATCTCACCTATTCCCTCGGCCTCAGCGTGGCCCCCACCGGCGCCCTCGTGGATGTGCTCTGGGATGGCCCGGCCTTCAAGGCGGGCCTGGCGCCGGGCATGTCCCTCGTCGCCGTCAACGGCCACGCCTTCAGCGCCGAAGCACTCCGGGCGGCTGTCACCGCCGCGGCCCAGGATCCCCAGGCGACCATTGCGCTGCTCGTGAAGGATTTCGACGAGTTCAAGACCGTCCAGATCGTGTACCACGGGGGCCTGCAGTACCCCCACCTGGTCCGGGATCCCTCCAGGCCCGACACCCTGACGGACCTGCTCAAGGCGCGTTAAGCATCAGCCTCCGGCGCGGTGGTCTCCGCCGCGCCGGGCAGGGTGAAGATGACGCTGGTGCCCTGGCCCTCGGCGCTTTCGATGCGGATGTCGCCGCCGTGGCCGCGGACGATCTCCCGGCAGATGGCGAGGCCCAGGCCGGTGCCCTTGCCCTCGGGCTTGGTGGTGAACATGGGCCGGAAGACCTGGGGCAGCACCTCGGCGGGGATGCCCTGGCCGGAATCGCGGAAGGCGATCTCCCACCAGGGACTCTGGGGCGTGGAGCCCGCGGCGGGCTCGGCCTCCAGGAGCACCGTCCCGCCCCCGGCCATGGCATCCACGGCGTTGTTCATCAGGTTCAGAAAGAGCTGCTCCATCTGCTTGCGGTCCACTTCCAGGCGGCACGCCGCGGGGATATCGGCCTGCACCCGGACCCCGTGGGCGGCCATCATGGGCGCCCAGAGCTGACCCAGGTTGGCCAGCAGCTCGCTCATGGAGACCGGCTGGCGGAGCAGTTGGGGCCGCCGGGTCATGTCCAGCATGCGGCGGACGATGTCGCCCACCCGCTGGATCTGCGCGCGGATGACGCCCAGGCGCTCGCGGGTGCGCTCCGGCAGCTCGGGCTGGCCTTCCAGCAGCTGGAGGTGGCCGTTCACCAGGTTGAGGGGCGTGCCCACCTCGTGGGCGAAGGTGGCGGTGAGCTGCCCGGCCACGGCGAGGCGCTCCTGGGCGCCCAGTTCCTCGCGGAGGAGGGCGTTGCGCTCGGCCATCTGGGCCAGCTCGGCGTTCTTCGCCTGGAGTTCGGCCAGGGCCGCGTCAATGCGCGCCTGCAGGTTGGCGTTGAGGCCCTGGATCTCGTGGAAGAGCGCCTCGCGTTCCTCGGCGGCGCCCTGGAGGCGGCTGGCCATGTCATTGAAGCGCGTGGCGATGAGGCCCAGCTCGTCCTTGCGGATGACGGGCACCCGGGCGGCCGGATCGCCCTGCTCGAGCTGCTGCATGGCCCGCACCGTGGATTCCACGGGATCGCTGATGAGCCAGCGCAGGATGAGCCAGAGCAGGATGAACTCCCCCAGCAGGACGCCGGGCAGGGTGTGGATCGTCTTCTTGAAGTTCTGGTTCCAGACCACCTGCCAGCGCTCGAGGTCGCAGTAGGCCCGGATGAGGCCGAGGGGCGGATGGCCGGGGCGGGGGCTGCGGATGGGCAGGTACACCTTCCAGGCCTTGGTGCCGGTGGTGAGATCCACCAGTTCGGCCTGGGGGCCCTTCAGCGTCAGGTAGCTGCCGATGTCCGGCCCCCAATCCACCGAGTCCTCATCCGCCGAGGACCGCAGGAGTTCCACCTCGTTCCGCCCCACCCGCCGGAAGACATCAATCTGGAAGATGCTGCGGTCGGGCCCGGCGATACTGGCGAGCAGCTGATCCAGCTTGTCGGGATCCTTGAAGGTGGGATCCCGCTCCAGGATGTCCGTCTCCACGGTCTGCACGGTGTCAATGGTGAGGTTGCGGGAGTAGCGTTCGATCTCGCGCCGGCTGTTGCGGATGATGGAGTAGGCCACGCCCACGGTCAGGAAACTCGTAACCAGACCGATGAGGATGAACAGCTTGGCATGCAGGCTGCGCAGCCAGGCCAGCAGGCGGGATCTCATGGATGCGTCCGGCCAGGAGCGGAGAGTCCGAGCGCCGGCCGGATGGCGGCGGTGAAGGCGGGCTCCGCACAGGCCGGAGCCAGGGTGCCGGCGTGGACGAAGGCCGCCCGCCGGGCCTCGGCCACCTCACCCAGCAGCTCGAGCAGGCCATCGCACAGGACCGTCCGGTGGCGGTCGCGCAGGCGCGCCTCCTCCGCCCAGAGCAGGACTTCCAGGGCGGCCAGGTCGTGGTGTTCCCCCAGCGCGCTCTGAAGGGCTTTCAGGGGGGCCAGCATCGCCTCCGGCGGGACCACGAAGGCGCTTTCCAGGGCCTCCAGGGCATAGCGCAGCTTCTTGATCCGCACCCGGCCCTTGTGCAGCGTGGGCGGATCCTCCTGCTGCAGGAGCTCCGGCAGGGGCTGGAGCGCCGCCGCCGACCGGGTCGCCAGCAGCTCCCAGGCCGCTTCCTGGAGGCTGGTGGACTGGAAGGGATCGGGCAGGCTGGGCACCTCGAGCAGGCGGGCCAGGCCGGCCAGCTTCAGGCGTTCCAGATCGCGCCGCAGGGTCCGGCGGGCCTTGGTCCGGGCGTGATCCACCTGGTCCTGCACATGCTCGACGACCGCGGCCAGGGCGGGGGTCCGGGCCGTGTCGTGATGGGCCTGGAGGCGGTCCGCGTGGACATCCAGCTCGCGGGTGAGGCTCAGGGCGTCTACGAGATCCTTCAGGGCCCGCCGATGGGATTTGTGGGCGGGATAGGCCTCGGGATCCACCAGATCCAGGACAGCCCCGAGCCGGCGGGCCGCGACGCGCACCTGGTGCAGCGGTTCCACCTCCTCGGGCCAGTCCCCGGACGCGAGCAGCTCCTGGAGACGCGCCAGCCGCACCTCCAGGGCGCGGTGCAACAGAATGGCCAGCTCGGCTGGATGCATGAGGGCCATTCTAGACGCTTTTCTGGGAGGCGAAAAAAGGGCGTAAGCTGGGGCTCCCATGGAACAGATCCATATCAAGGGTGCCCGCGAGCACAACCGAGGCTCCATCTCCGCAAGCGAGCGGAGCGAGCGAGCGGGAGTGCGCGACTAGCTGTCGCGCACGATAGATGGAGAGAACCGAAGGATGGAACAGATCCACATCAAGGGTGCCCGCGAGCACAACCTCAAGAACCTCGACCTCTCCCTGCCGCGCAACCGGCTGGTGGTGATCACGGGGCTGTCGGGTTCCGGCAAGTCGAGCCTGGCCTTCGACACGCTCTACGCCGAGGGCCAGCGGCGCTACGTGGAAAGCCTCAGCGCCTACGCCCGGCAGTTCCTCGATCAGATGGAGAAGCCGGACGTGGACAGCATCGAGGGCCTGTCCCCCGCCATCTCCATCGAGCAGAAGACCACCAGCCGCAACCCGCGCTCCACCGTGGCCACGGTCACGGAGATTTACGACTACCTGCGCCTGCTCTTCGCCCGCACGGGCAAGCCCACCTGCGCGGCCTGCGGCGAGCCCATCGCCAGCCAGACCCTCCAGGAGATGGCCGACCAGATCCTCACTCAGCCCGAGGGCACGAAGCTGCAGATCCTCGCGCCCGTGGTCCGGGGCCGCAAGGGCGAGTACAAGAAGCTGCTCCAGGATCTGATGAAACGGGGCTACATCCGGGCCCGGGTGAACGGCCAGATGCTGGACCTGACGGAAGGCATCCCGGACCTGGACAAGCAGAAGAAGCACACGCTGGAGGTGGTCATTGACCGGCTGAAGGTGAGCCCCGCCATCCAGTCCCGCCTGGCGGACAGCCTGGAGATCGCCTGCAACCTGGCCGAAGGCAGCGCCCTCGTCCAGATGGACGACAAGGAAGTGCTGTTCTCCAGCAAGCTCGCCTGCAACAACACCCGATGCGCCCGCTTCGGCCAGGGCCTGCCGGAGCTGGAACCCCGCTCCTTCTCCTTCAACAGTCCCTACGGCGCCTGCGCCACCTGCGACGGCCTGGGCTTCAAGCGCCAGTTCGCGGAGGAGCTGATCGTCCCCAATCCCGACCTGAGCCTCAACCAGGGCGCCCTCCAGGCCAGCGGCTGGAAGAGCGTGTCGGAGGACGGCTGGCGCTCGCAGCTGCTCGACCAGCTGGCCCGCAAGCTGAAGTTCAGCCTCGACACCCCCTGGAAGAAGCTGCCTGCCGACATCCGGCGCCTGCTGCTGCACGGCACCGAGAAGGAGATGCGCTTCACCTACGAGAGCAAGCGCAGCCGCTACGACTTCACCCACGCCTTCGAGGGCATCATCGGCAACCTCGAACGCCGCTACAACGAGACCACCAGCGAGGAGATCCAGGCCGAGCTGGAGGAGTCCATGCGGGTCATCCCCTGTGAAGCCTGCGGAGGCCAGCGGCTCAAGCCCGAGGTGCTGGCGGTTTCGGTGGGCGGCCTGAACATCGCCCAGATCACGGCCCAGAGCGTGCGCGAGGCGCGGGCCTGGTTCGCGGATCTGCTCCTGGAGGGCAAGGACGCGGTCATCGCCGAGAAGGTGCTGAAGGAGATCCGCGAGCGCCTGGGCTTCCTGGACGACGTGGGCCTGGGCTACCTCACCCTGGACCGCAGCGCGGCCACCCTGTCGGGCGGCGAGGGCCAGCGCATCCGCCTGGCCACCCAGATCGGCAGCAAGCTCCAGGGCGTGCTCTACGTCCTGGATGAGCCGAGCATCGGCCTCCACCAGCGGGACAACCTCCAGCTCATCCGCACGCTCAAGGAGATGCGCGACCTGGGCAACACGGTGCTGGTGGTGGAACACGATCTGGAGACCATCCTGGCGGCGGACCACGTGGTGGACATGGGCCCCGGCGCCGGCGAGCACGGGGGGCACGTGGTGGCCCAGGGCACGCCCGACGAGATCGCCCGCACCCCCGGTTCCATCACCGGCGACTTCCTCTCGGGCCGCGACGCCATCCCCGTGCCGCGCACCCGCCGGAAGGCCAAGCGGGGCTATCTGGAAGTGAAGGGTGCCGAGGAGAACAACCTGAAGAAGGTGGATGCCGAGTTTCCCATCGGCCTCTTCACCTGCGTCACGGGCGTCTCCGGCTCCGGCAAGAGCACCCTGGTGAACGAGATCCTCTACAAGGCCCTGGCCAACCAGCTGCACCAGGGCGTGCACATCGTGGGCAAGCACAAGGCCATCAAGGGCCTGGAGCACGTGGACAAGGTCATTGACATTGACCAGGCCCCCATCGGCCGCACGCCCCGGAGCAATCCCGCCACCTACACCGGCCTCTTCACGCCCCTGCGGGAGCTGTTCGCCCAGCTGCCCGAGAGCAAGGCCCGGGGCTACGCGGCCGGCCGCTTCAGCTTCAACGTGAAGGGCGGCCGCTGCGAGAAGTGCGAGGGGGACGGCGTCATCCGCATCGAGATGCACTTCCTCCCAGATGTCTATGTCACCTGCGAGCAGTGCAAGGGCAAGCGCTACAACCGCGAGACGCTCGAGATCCACTACAAGGGCAAGAGCATCTCCGAGGTGCTCAACCTCACCGTGGAAGAGGCGCTGGCGCTCTTCGCGCCCATCCCCGTGCTGGCGAACAAGCTCCAGACACTGGTGGATGTGGGCCTGGGCTACATCCGCCTGGGGCAGAGCGCCACCACCCTCTCCGGCGGCGAGGCCCAGCGGGTGAAGCTGGCCAAGGAGCTGAGCAAGCGGGCCACGGGCCGGACACTCTACATCCTCGATGAGCCCACCACCGGCCTGCACCTCAAGGACATCCAGAAGCTGCTGGAGGTCATCGCCCGGCTGGTGGAAGCGGGCAACACCATCGTCGTCATCGAGCACAACCTCGATGTCATCAAGACTGCCGACTGGATCCTGGACCTGGGCCCCGAAGGTGGCGCCGAAGGCGGCCGCATCCTCGCCGCCGGTACCCCCGAACAGGTCGCCGCGCGGAAGGCGAGCGTGACGGGACAGTACCTGGCGCAGTACCTGAAATAGACGAATTGGTCATTTTTTGTCCGATTCGGGGTGGTAGGCTTCTGGAAAATTCCGCCAGAGGGGTTCACCATGCCCGTTCGTTCCATTGAACTGAAACTGGTCCCGCCCGATTACGCTGTGGCCTGGCGGGCCCTTGGCACCACGCATCGCGTGGTGATGGAAGAGGCCGCCTCCTACATGCAGGAGCTGCTCCTGCTCCGAGGCCGTGCCATCGCCACGGGCGATGCCGCCCTGGCGCGAGCCCTGGGCCATCCCGCAGGGGAGGACAGCCGCGATGCGGATGGCCTATTCCAGCTTCCCGAGGCCATGGTTCAGCGACATCTCGCCGAACGGGTGAAACATCAGTTCAAGAAGACGAAAGAAGAGGCCCAGGCCCTGGTCCCCACGCTTCAGTCCCTCTATGCGCTCCTGGTGCCCAGCGTGGAGGGAGGGGACGGGGATGCTCAAGCGGCCAATCGCCTAATGGGCCCTCTGGTGGACCCTTCCAGTGAAGGAGGCACAGGCGCATACGCCAAGGCTGAAGCCCCAGCTTGGGTGTCTCTGAAGGAGGCTGGAGATCCGGCCTGGGAGGCCTCAGCCCAAGTCTGGGCGGTCGCAGAGGCTGCGAATGCGAACCCCACTGGACGGCAGGCCGGGTGGAGGACTGCCCTCAAGAAAGGCCCCATGCAGCTGTCAGGCTGGGTTGAATCATTTCTCAAATCCCTTTCCGACAATGCGGCCAAAATCGCGCCGGGGGGCGAATCGGCCCTGTTGCAGGAACTCCGGGCGGCGGGCCTTCTTCCCTTCTTGAACCACCCCCCGTTGAAACAGCGAATCCAGGCCCCGGGGAAAGGCGAACGTGGCTATTTGAGCAAGTGGGACCGCCTTGCCTTCAAGCTGGCCATCAGCCGGCTGCTTTCCTGGGAAAGCTGGAATCTGCGCTGCGCCGGCCAGCACGAGGAGCGGCGTCAGCGAGTGGAGGGCCTCGAGGCGCGGTTGAATCAAAAGCCAGATCTGACGGTCCATCTCCACGCCTTCGAGGCCTGGCGGCAGGTGGATTTGACACGGGCCGGAGCCCTGGCCTCGGAGGAGACCTACGCCCTGGGCCGCCGGGCCGTGCGGCACTTCGACCGCCTGGCCGAGGTATGGCGCCCCATCCCTGACGATCCCAAGGCGCTTCGGGAAGCGGCTGCCACCCTCCAGAAGAAGGATCCCCGTGCCTTTCCGGATCCTGTCTTCGTCGGCTGGCTGGTGGATCATTCTGAGGGCCAGGCCCTTTGGCGCAGCGAGGCCGGGGTGGCCTTCGTCCAGCTCTGGGCACTGGCGACCGAAGGACGTCGCCGCTTGGCCCGAACCAAGCCCCGGGCGACCCTCACTCTCATTCATCCCACGCGGCATCCCAACTGGCTTGAATACGAATCCGCTAGCAGCAACCTCAAGAAGTTCGTATTGGAGCAATCCGGGGAGGGGATCCTCTTCGTGGCGCTGCCGCTGCTGAGCCGGGAGGAGGCGGGCCTCCGGGAGATCGAGGCCACGTTCCAGCTGGCACCCAGCGCCCAACTGGCCGTGGCTCCCGGAGCCCTCCGGGAAGTCGAGAAGGGGAAGCCCAGGCTGTCGTTCATCCAGGCCCCGGCCCTGCACCGGGCGTCCGCCCGAGAGGCCTGGGAGCGTTGGGAGGGCGCTGTGGGTAGTGCCTTCATCCAGTTCGATCGAGAGCGGTTTCCTGCGGATCCCGCTGATTTAGAAAGCGGGCGTCTGGGCTCCGCTTTTCTGAAACTGACCCTTGATCTGGATCCCGTGGATGTACCGGGATGCCTACGCGAAGAGCCGGGGGCCTGGTCCAAGGACGGCCCCAAATGGGCGCACCACTTGAATTCCGGCTTGGAAGCCGGACCGGCCACATCGCATGAGGTGGGCCTGCGAACCGCCCAACGGGTGCTGTGCGTGGATCTCGGCGTGCGAACCCTCGGCGCTGTGGTGGCCTTCGAGTTGACGGATCAGGAACCAGCGCCGGGCCGCCTCGCCCATCCCGTACCCACAGGGGCTGGCCGCTGGTGGGCGGTGGAGGTGCCCGGAAGCAAGCGCCTGCTCGCCCTGCCCGGGGAGCAGGGTGCTGATGCCCCCGAGGTCTGGACCGCCCGGCATCAGCGGCAGAAAACCATCCTTGAACCCCTATGGCTCTTCAAGCGGGCCCTGAGCCGACGCAGAGCCCTGGCCCGATGCGCAGCCTTGCGGCCCTTCGATCCTGAGGCTTTTGCGGAAGCCCTCCAAGAGGAAGAGGCCAACCTCCCCGCCCGTGCCCGCCTTGATGCGGCCTTGGCCGACCTGTTGCGGGCCGATGATCCGCCCCATGGCCATCTCCCCGTGGACCTGAAGGATCGGGCACGCTGGGAACCTGTGCTGCGGGAGGCCTTTGGATTGGCTCCTGTGCGCCCGATGGACTCGCCGGAGGCGCTGGGCGCCCGCCGCCGCGATTGGGATTGGGCCCTGGAAGCCCTGCTGGGGGTTTGGCGGGGGCGCAGTCGTCGCCGGGATCCCCGGCGCCAGGATGTATTCGGCAAGAGCATCCGAGGGATCGAACACCTGGAGGATGTCCGCACCCTGCTCCGGCGTTGGCAGAATCGAGCCCGCTCAGGCCAGATCAAGCGTGCCGAGCGTGAGCGCGAGGGCACCTTCGCCGCCGATCTGCTGGTACACATCAACGCCTTGCGGGAGGACCGCCTCAAGGAAGGGGCCAACCTCCTGGTGAATGCCGCGCGGGGCCTTGCCTTCGATCAGGCTGTGGGCACCTGGAGCCAGATCCATGACCCCTGCCACGTCCTCCTGCTGGAGGATCTCAACCGCTACCGCACCCTCAAGGATCGGCCCCGCCATGAGAACAGCCAGCTCATGGTCTGGAACCACCGGAGCCTCCTGGACAAGGTGAAGGAGATGGCCCAGTTGTTCGGCATCGCCGTGGAAACAACTGGCGCGGACTACTCGTCCCGGTTCCATGCGGCCACCGGGGCGCCCGGCGTCCGGGTTCGGCAGATCGAGGAAGCGGATCTCGGAACCGAGTGGTTGCAGAAGGAGCTGGAGGCCCGCCACTTGAAGAAGGACACACTGAAAGCCGGAGAATGGATCCACTGGACCGGGGGCGTGGGTTTTGCCACTTTGGGCCCAGGCCGGTCCCTGGTTCTCGACACGCAGCCGCTCGCGGCCGATCTCAACGCGGCCGGAAGTCTGGCCCGCCGGTATTTCCGTCGGCATGGCGAGGCCTTCAAGGTGGCTGCCCGTCAGGAGGCTGATGGCGGGTGGATCACCCTCAGTGAGGGAGCGCGGATCCAAGGGGCCCTGCGGGCGACCTATGGCCACGTTGGAGGCCGCCTGATCCCCTGCGAGGGAGAATCAGGGGCGTTCCGGTTCGAACCCCTGGCAGAGAAGGATTGGCGGAAGGCTACGGGCATCAAGAAGACCAAACGCGACAAATCTGGGCCGGAATCCGAGGCTGGATTGGACGAAGGAGAGTTGATGGACGAAGCCGAGCTTGAGGACGCCCAGGAAGCCGAGGGGGTCCATGAAGCCCACGGGCGGCCCGTGAATTTCTTCCGGGATCCGAGCGGGCTGGTGCTTCGCCGGGACCGCTGGTACGACGGCAAGACGTTCTGGGGCGTGGTCCGCTCCCGCATCCAGAACGCCATGGCCGCAGCGGCGGGCCGCCCTGCGGATGAGGAGCCTTGGTCTGCCGAATTCCACGGCTTCTGACGGTGGAACCTGATCCGCTCATCCCCTTGCGCATGCTGACCGAGCTGGTCTATTGCGAGCGGTTGTACCACCTCATGGCCGTCCAGGGGATCATGGTCCACAGCGGTGACACCCTCGAAGGCACGGGTCAGCACGCCCGGGCCCAGATCCGCCGGAAGGGGAAGGACCGGCTGGTGCAGGCGGAAGGAGCTGCGCCGCCCTGGGCCCTGCCGGAACAGCTGCATCTGGTGAGCGAATCACTGGGACTCGTGGGACGGCTGGATGCCGTTCACGCGGAGGATGGCAAGCTGGTGCCTGTCGAAGCCAAACACGGCCGTGCGCCAGACCCCGGCCGCCCCCAGCGGTGGCGCGGTCACGACCTTCCGCCGGGTGCATGGGATGGGGACCAGGTGCAGGTCATGGGACAGATCCTCCTCCTGGAAGCCAATGGGTATCCGACTGCCCATGGGGAGCTTTACTACCGGGAGAGCCGTACCCATGCCAGGGTTCCCCGCACGCCATCTCTGGAAGCCGCTTTCCGGGAGGCTGTGTCTCGCGCCCGAACCCTACAGGATGCCCCGCTCCCGGATCCCTTGATGGACAGCCCAAAATGCCTCGGCTGCTCCCTGGCTCCGGTGTGTCTGCCCGATGAGACCAACCTGCTGAAGCACCGCGTGGGAGAGCCGCGCCGCATTCTCCCCGCACGGCCCGATGGCGGGGTGCTGTATCTCAGCACCCCAGGGCTTCTGCTGGCCAAGGATGGTGATGCCATCGTGGTGAAGGAGAAGGGGCAGGTAATCGAGAAAGTGCCCATCAAGGATGTGATTCAGGTTGCAGCCTTCGGCCAAGGCATCCAGATCACCTCCCAGGCCCTGCACTTCTTGATGGACAACCAGCGCAGCGTGGCCCACCTGAGCCGCGGCGGGCGCCTTCTGGGCCTCACCATGCCGTTGGCCACCCAGAATGTGGAGCTGCGGCGCCTCCAGTTCGTGAAGTTTTCCCTGCCCAGCCTTCGCCTGGCCATTGCCCGGGACCTGGTGGAAGCCAAGATTCGGAACCAGCGCGTTCTTCTCCGGCGGAACCATCCCGGGAAACCCGTCCAGGAAGCCCTGGCGGATCTGGCGAAGGCCACACAGGACGCAGCCTCCCTGGACACCCTGTTGGGTTTGGAGGGCAGCGCAGCCCGGCACTATTTCGAGGCGTTCCCCGGCATGCTCGAGCCCGCCTGGCAGCCGCTCATGAAGGGCCGCAGCCGCCGTCCCCCGAGGGATGCGGTGAATGCATGTCTGAGCTTCGCCTACGCCCTCCTGGCCCGAGATGCCGCCGTCGTTCTGAGCCAGGTTGGCCTGGATCCCATGTTCGGCGCCTACCACGCCTTGAAGCCAGGTCGTCCGGCCCTGGCCCTCGATCTCATGGAGCCCTTCCGGCCTCTGATCGCGGACAGCGCCGTCCTGCGCGCCCTCAATACCGGCATGCTCGAACCGGGAGACGTCCTCGTCACACCGGGAGGCGCGGCCCTCACGGATGCGGCGCGCCCGCGCCTCATCGAGGCGTACGAGCAGCGTATGAGCGAACTCATTACCCATCCAGCCTTCGGGTATCGGATCAGCTACCGCCGGGTGCTGGAACTGGAAGCCCGCCTGCTGACCCAATGGCTGGAGGGAGGGATCGCTTCCTGGAACCCGCTGGTGACCCGATGAGTCGCCGGCACCTGCTGATCGCCTACGATATTGCCGATGAGCGCCGCGTGAAGAAAGTCCAGAAAGCCGTTGCGGATGCCTGCGACCGCGTCCAGTACAGCGTGTACCACGGTCAGTTCTCTAGGAAGGATCTGGTGATCCTGAAAGAGCGGCTCCACAAGGTTGTCCACAAGACCGAGGATCAGATCCTGTTCCTTGATCTGGGGCCCGTTGCCGAAGACGACGATGAACCCATGGCGCTCGCTGTGTCATGGCTTGGGCGCCCGTGGGAACCGCGTAACCTGGATCTCTTGATTTTTTGAGAGAAGAGGCACAGAGTCTCCTCAACCCTGGCCACGTGCCCCAGCCGGTTCCCCCCCCAAGGCCAGAGGACCGGCACCCCCAGGCGTTGCGCTTGTGTCTTTGAGAATGCGCTGCGGCATGTTCGCGAGCGCCTCCGGATGTCCAGAAACCTGGGAGGTGCTCGCGGCAGCCTAATTCATTGGGTAGCTTCCCTTTTCGCCGCATTTTGCCGTAGAGGTTCCAGCCGTTCCAGGCCTGCGACGATCCCGGGAGGATCGCTGCTCGCACGGCAGGCCCCGGAGTGGCGCCTCATAAAGGCTTTGCAAGGACGCCGCCGCAGCGCCTCTTCACACAACGCGCAGCGGGCACCATCAGACCACCCCCGCCGCTGCTGGCTTCCGCTTGGCCGCAGCGCCTCTTCACACAACGCGCAGCGGGCACTGATAGTTCACATACCACGCTTCGGCCTGCTCGTCCGCCGCAGCGCCTCTTCACACAACGCGCAGCGGGCACAGTAATTGTTCCAGGCCATCTGTAAGCACCTTGAGGCCGCCGCAGCGCCTCTTCACACAACGCGCAGCGGGCACCCGCCAAGGTTGGGTTTCGGTCCCTCCCTCTGGCGTCGCCGCAGCGCCTCTTCACACAACGCGCAGCGGGCACTGGGATAGGCATCACTGCACCTCCAGCGGGTCAGGCGCGCCGCAGCGCCTCTTCACACAACGCGCAGCGGGCACCGGGAACGTCCAGCGCGGCGGCTACGGGCTTCTGGCGCCGCAGCGCCTCTTCACACAACGCGCAGCGGGCACGTGAGGGAGGTCCAGTCTTTGGCGCGAAGCATGAATCCGCGCCGCAGCGCCTCTTCACACAACGCGCAGCGGGCACCCACCTATCTTGACCTGATCCCGCTGGGCTACTCCGCCGCAGCGCCTCTTCACACAACGCGCAGCGGGCACAACGTGCGGCCCTGGCTGGAGACGCCCGCCAAGTGGCCGCAGCGCCTCTTCACACAACGCGCAGCGGGCACCTTGAACCGGTCCCACCCATTGGATCCCCCGTTCACCCGCCGCAGCGCCTCTTCACACAACGCGCAGCGGGCACTTTTGGGATGCCTGAATGTTTGCCTGAAAATTAGCTTGCCGCAGCGCCTCTTCACACAACGCGCAGCGGGCACGATCTATTGCTGCAACTCATGCCGCTGGAACAGCCATTGCCGCAGCGCCTCTTCACACAACGCGCAGCGGGCACATCAGCGCGGCGATCTCACGGGCGAGGCTGTCGTCACGCCGCAGCGCCTCTTCACACAACGCGCAGCGGGCACGGGTACAGCGACGACGGCATGGAATTGGCCGGGACCAGCCGCAGCGCCTCTTCACACAACGCGCAGCGGGCACGATGGTGATGGGGTCCACCCCGGCATCCAGCATCAGGTTGCCGCAGCGCCTCTTCACACAACGCGCAGCGGGCACTAATGGGTTGGTGCTGCTTCGGAACCTAACCAAACGCGCCGCAGCGCCTCTTCACACAACGCGCAGCGGGCACGCGATGGGCCATCCCATGAGCAGGTTGACCCAGGCGGCCGCAGCGCCTCTTCACACAACGCGCAGCGGGCACCGACGTCATGGCCGCCCTGGAGCAGGAGGGTGATCGCCGCAGCGCCTCTTCACACAACGCGCAGCGGGCACAGCCGATACTGGTCCTGTCGGGAATCACCCGCACAGCCGCAGCGCCTCTTCACACAACGCGCAGCGGGCACTGTCGGGAATCACCCGCACACCACAGGAGCCACCATGGCCGCAGCGCCTCTTCACACAACGCGCAGCGGGCACGATCCAGCGCATCCGGCAGCCAGTGCAGCACATCGAAAGCCGCAGCCCCTCTTCACACAACGC
>JAKAMQ010000147.1 GCA_021812805.1 Acidobacteriota bacterium | reverse complement strand
CGAGGGGGGACATCGCGAGCCGAAGGCGAGCAGGCGGTCCCCCCTCGTTCATGTAGCTCACGCCCCCTCGCGTTTCACCACCACCAGGGTCACATCGTCGCGGAACTTCCCGTCCCCGAGATGGCGGAAGACTTCCACCAGCAGGGCCACCAGCAGGTCGTCGGCCGAGGCGCCCGGATGGGCCAGGACGATCTCGGCCAGGGCGCCGTCCCCCAGTTCCTCGCCCGCAGGATTCTCGGCCTCCACGAGGCCATCGGTGAAAGCCACCAGGACATCGCCCGCTTCCATCTGGGCCCGCCCCTCCTCGAAGCTCACGCCCGGCAGCAGGCCGACCATGGGCCCCGTGGGCGCCAGCCGGACGATCTCTCCCGACATCCGGACCAGGAGCGGTGGGTTGTGGCCGCCGTTGACGTAGCGCAGATCGCCATTGAGGGGGTTCAGGCTGGCGGCGAACAGCGTGGTGTAGCGGTTGCCATCCCGCACATCGTTCATGCGCCGGTTCAGGCGCTCGGCCAGGCGCCCCCAATGCTCAACCCGGTGGTCCGCCATGGCGCGCAGGAAGGCCGAGAGCTGCACCATCATCATCGAGGCGGGCAGGCCCTTGCCGGAGATGTCGCCCACGGCCACATGCAGACGGTCGCCCAGCCGATCGTCCCGGGCCATCCACAGGTCATACAGATCGCCCCCCACGGCCTGATAGGGGAGGTTGGCCGCGGCGCAGACCCATCCCTGGGGCTCCGGCAGCCGCTTGGGGAGCATCTGGCGCTGGATGTCGCGGGCCAGATCGAGATCCTTCTCCAGCCGCTCCGCCTGACGCCTGGATTCCCGCAGCTCCAGCGCAGAGAGCTGCGTGGAAGTAAGGTTCAGGAGGGTGCGGAGGAAGACGAGATCGTCCTCGGAGAGCTGTCCCACGGCGGGCTCGGCGATATAGGCGAAGCCGTGGCTGTGGGCCTGGTCGAGCAGTTCGATGGCATGCACCAGCCCCTTGGACTGGACCATGTCGCGGAGGGTCTCGCCTTCCAGCACCCGTGGCACCTCGCCCACGCCCTTGGCGTGGAGCACCTGGCCCTCGGCATCCACCACCAGCAGGCGCATGATCCGGAACTCGCCCATGAGCGTGTTCGCCATGAGGCGCACCAGGTCACGGCGGTTGTCCACCTCGCCGAGGTTCCGCGTGAGTTCGAACACCGTGTTCAGCCGCGAGAGCTGAAGGGCCAGGGCCTGGGTCTGGATGCTCCGCTGGCCTTCCAGGCGCCGCCAGGCCAGCAGGGGAGCAGAGATGGACAGCAGCAGCGGCACCGCTTCCGGAATCACTCCAGCCCGCAGGACCAGGTGGCCGAAGGTATCGTCCCCATAGGCCCAGGGCAGGACCTGCCAGCCCTCGCCCGGATGCGTAGGAAAGGCGGGGGCGGCCCCCCGCAACCACAGCCATGCCGCGCCGTCCCAGATGCCCCCCTGCCCAGCCTTGGCGATGCCCATGGCCGTGATGCCCACCAGATGGACCAGATCCTCCTCACTCCCCTGGTCCGGGAAGGTCTCGAGGAAGTCAATGAGTGGCAGCAGCTCCCGGGCCCCCTCGGGGATCCGGAGGGCCAGTTCGCGCAGGCGGTCGAAGGGGGTGGTCCGCATGGGCGGGGGGCGGCTCAGCTGATCTTCTTGATCAGGCAGCACTCGTTGCGGCCCGAGCCGCTGTCCTGACCGAAGCGGACTTCATCCATGAACCGGCTCATCAGCAGCAGGCCGAGTCCGCCCTTGCGGGGGTGCCGGATGTATTCCTTGGGATCGGGGAGGACCACCTGATCCTGCCGGAGCCCCTGCCCGGAGTGCAGAATGTGGATCTCCAGGGCGGCGCTGGTGAAGCGCAGCTCCAGTTCCACGCTGTGATCTCCCTCGCCGTGGTAGGCGTGGAGGATGATGTTCGTGACCGCCTCGTCCACGGCGATGCTCACCTTCGCCGCGGCGGCATCGTCCATGCCGGCCACCAGTGCGGCGCGCTTGGCCAGGCCGGTGACCAGGTTGAGGTACCGGGTCTGGCTCGGGATCACAAGCCGGAACTGGGCATGGTCCATGCCGGTAGCCACCTCAAGCCTGCCGCTGGGGCTGGATCGCGGCCAGCGCCTGGGCCTGATCGCCGAACACCCGGTAGAGCTGGGTGAACCCGAGCGTGTCGAAAATGGCGTAGACATTGGCCTGGAGGTTGGACAGCAGGATGTCCCCGCCATGCTCCCGCACCGTTTCGATCAACCCCATGATGGCGCCCAGGCCCGCGGAGCTGATGTAGGTGAGGTGGCGGCAGTCGAGCAGGATCGTGTAGCGCCCGGCCTTGACCAGAGCCTCCATCGCCTCCTCGAAGTCCCGGACGGTGTGGGCATTGATGAATCCCGCCGGCAGGAGCACCGCCGCGCCGTCCACCTCCTGCACCTCGATTGAAAGATCCGACATCCACCGTCTCCAGAGAGCCTGGGCCATCCTAGCCGCCTGAACCGCCAATTGCCAGGAACGGGCATTCCCACCTCAGGTCGGCTACCCTGGGGACCGACCTCCCACGGACGCTCCGATGAACGATGCCCGGCCTGCGGCCATTCCCAGTCAAGACGCCCTGCGTGGACCCCTGGAGGTCTGGCTGACCCGCCGCGATCAGACGCTGCTGGAGGAGGTGATGGCGGTCTGGCAGGAGAGCCTGGCCCGCTCCGCGCCGGATGAAGCCTTCCTGGCCCGGCTCATGGAAGCCGCCTCCGCCGCCGTGCCCGCAGGCGACGCCACCGAATCCGACCGCCAGCTGGGACTGGCCCTGGATCTGCTCGAAGGGGCCACATCCCAGAGCGACCTGCTGCGCCGTCTGCTGGATGGCCTCGCGCCGCTCGTCGAGCGCAGCGCCCTGTTCATCCTGAAGCAGGGCCTCGCCAGCCTCTATGCCCAGCGCGGATTTGACGGCGAGGCCAGCCGCCGAGGGGGCAGCGTGGTTCCGCCCCCCGAACTCGAGGCCCTCCTCCGCGAAGGCTCGGCCATCCGTCGGCCAGGGCCGGCCTACCGGGCCCTGCTGGGCGCCCTAGGCACCCTCGAGGCCTCCGACCTGGCGATTCTCCCCCTGCGCCACAAGCGCAAGACCGTGGCCCTGCTCCTGGTGGACAGCGGCGTACGGAAGGTTCTCGACCAGCCTGAGCAGGTCCGCGCCCTGGTGCTGGCCACCTCGGCCCTGCTGGCAGCCCTGGCTTCCAACCGAGACGAGGAGCACCCGGCTCCGGCCGCGCCCAGCGCGCAGACCCAGGTGGTGCCCGAGCCGATCGAAGCCCGCCCGGAAGCTGCCCTGGACCCCAGGACCCGCGCCAATGCCGAGCGGCTCGCCCGGGTGCTGGTGGGCGATGTGGAGCTCTACTTCCCGGCCAAGGTGGCCCAGGCCCGGACCCAGGGGAATCTGTACGGGCTGCTCCGGGACGAACTGGAACGCAGCCGCGCCACCTTCGTGGAGCGGTTCGGTGAAGAGGTGGAGCTTCAACACCGAATTTTCACCAGTACCGTCATCCAACAGCTCTGCGAAGGGAACGCGCGCGCCCTCGGTCCTGCCCCCTGGGCCTGATGATGCGTGACAAGTCCCTTCGGCTCTGGTAGAACCTTGTTCCTTTGAGTGCGGACGAGGGCGAGGCCATGGCGGATCTGGGCAAGAAGTTTACCTGCTACCAATGCGCGACGAAGTTCTACGACTTCGGCAAGCCGGAGGCGCTCTGTCCCAAATGCGGGGCCAACCAGAAGAACGCCCCGGCCAAGCCCAAGGTCCAGAAGCGGGAGAAGGTCGCCCATGTCATCGAGGACGACTTCACCCCCGAAGCCGAGACCGAGAATCTCGACGAGGCCTTCACGGAAAGCGGCGTTCCCATCGAGCGCGGCCGGGGCGAGGGCTTCGATCCCGGCGACCTCCGCATGGACGACTACGACGAGTAGGCTTCGGCGCGGGTGGGCATACTGTCCCGGTGATCCCAGCCTCCGGTTTCCCTCTCGTTGATCGCCACACCCACCTGGAGGGCGCCCTCGATCCGGCCTGGGTGCGCGGCGAGGCGGAGCGCCGGGGGCTGGCCCTGCCGGCCGCGCTTGAGGCCCTGTGGACCGGGGCGGCGCTGCCCTTCCAGGGCTTCATCGAGGCCTTCCTCTTCGGCGCGTCCCTGCTCGACAGCCGGGAAAGGGTCCGGCAGGCCGCCCTGGCCGTGGCCCGGCGCAGCCTGGCCGCCGGCGCCACCGGCGTGGATCTCTGGGTGTCCCCGCATTTCCTCGTGGTCCACCGGGGCCAGATCAGCCTCGAGAACCTCTGGCGCGGCCTGGAGGACGGGCTAGCGGAGGCCCGGAGCCTCGGCCTGCGGAGCAGCGTCGTGGTGGATGCCGTCAACCACTTCGGCCCGAAGCATGGCCAGGCGGTCCTGGATCTCGTGCTGCCGGAACGGCCCGCTTTCGTGAAGGGCTTCTCCACCGGCGGCCTGGAAGGCACCCCCTTCCGCGAGTGGGCCCCGGTCTTCGCCCGCGCCCGTGCCGCGGGGTTGCGCCTGGCCGCCCATGCTGGGGAGAATGGACCCGGCTCGAACGTGCGCGAGGCGATCCTGGAAGCCGGCGTGGAGCGCATCGTCCACGGCCTCCGGGCCGACGACGCGACCCTGGCCCTGCTGGCCGAACGACACATTCCCGTGGATGTCTGCCCCCGTTCCAACGCCGGGCTCGCCGCGGATGTCCAGCCCCATCCCCTGCCGCGCATGTTGAGGGCCGGCGTGCGCTGTGCCCTCGGCACCGACGACCCCGGCGTCCTGCCCTGTGACCTCGCCTCCGAGCGGGAAGCGGCACGGGCCATGGGCCTGGAGGAAGCCGACCTGGCCCTCCTGGACCGCCACGGAGCCGAGGACGCCTGGTGCCTGGCCTGAACGAAGGGGACCGTGCGCTCTCTGGGGGCTCTGCGCCCCCCGTGCTCCAGGCGTGGGGCGGGGCGGAATGCCCAAGCTCCCCCAACCAACCCGGGGGTCGAAGCCCGGAGGACTTCCAGCTAGACTAGGGGGTTCCGGTGCGCGCCCATAGCTCAGTTGGATAGAGCATCAGGCTTCGAACCTGAGGGTCGGGCGTTCGAGTCGCTCTGGGCGCACCACTGGCATGACAATTCGGCATCCCCGCGAGCGTGGCGGAACTGGTAGACGCACTGGATTTAGGTTCCAGCGGTTCACACCATGTCGGTTCGAGTCCGACCGTTCGCACCACAAGCCTGAATCGCCTGCGGCGACTCAGGGCAAGCAAGACAAGAACCTGAAGGAACCGAAACCCCGGAGTCTCCATGTCCACCACTCTCCACCAGCAGTCCCCCACCCGCATGGCGATCGAAGTGACCGTGCCCGCCGCCGAGGTGAGCGCCGCCTTCAACGATGTGGTGGCCAAGATCGCCCCCAAGGTCCGCATCCCGGGCTTCCGGACCGGCAAGGCCCCCCGGAACGTCCTGATGCAGCGCTATGCCCGGGAGATCCACTCCGATGTGGCCGAGCAGCTGGTGGACCGCCACTTCTGGAAGGCCGCCCAGGAGGCTGGCGCCCAGCCCATTTCCCGCCCGGCGCTCGAGAAGCTGGATCTCAAGGAGGGCGCGGATGCCGTCTTCCGGGCCCAGTTCGACGTCGCCCCGGCGGTGGACCTGCCGGACTACAAGACCCTGCAGCTCACCAAGCGGAAGCGCCTGATTGACGAAGCCGCCATCGCTGAGCACCTGGAAAATCTCCGCCAGCGCGCCACCAAGCTGATCCCCGTGGACGGCCCCGCCGCAGAGGGCCTGGTGGTGACCTGCGATATCCGCGTGAAGCCCCAGGGCCTCAAGGCCCAGAGCTATGCGGATCAGGTCATCCAGCTCGAGGCCGGGCGCCCCTTCGACGCGCAGCTGCTGGGGATGCAGGCCGAGGCCAAGAAGAGCTTCTCCCTGGTCCACCCGGAGGATGACCCGAGCCGGGCCCTGGCCGGCAAGACCCTGGCCTACGATGTGACCGTCAAGGATGTCCGCCGGAAGGAGACGCCCGAGCTAAATGACGAGTTCGCCAAGGACATGGGCGACTTCGAGACCCTGGAAGCCCTTCGGGCCGCGATCCGCAAGGATCTGGAGGAGGCCGCCGAGCGTGATGCGGCCAGCCGCCTCCAAGCCACCCTGCTGGACAGTCTGCTGGAGGCCGCGCCCTTCGAGGTGCCCCGGACCATGGTCGCCCTTCAGCTGGACGACTACTGCCAGGAGTTCGCCCAGTCCGTGGCCCGCGAAGGCCTCGACCCCAAGAAGGTGAACTGGGAAGCCTACCGGCGCCACCGCCTCAACGATGCGGAGCGCGCGGTGCGCAGCGGCTACCTCCTGCAGGCCATCGGCAACGCCGAGGATATCCAGGTCACGGAGGAAGAGATTGACGCCGACATCCGCGACTACATGGAGGAGAACAAGGTCCAGCAGCCCTTCGCGCCGTTCAAGGCCGAGCTGGAGCGCCGCGGGACCACCACGGAGATCAAGGGCCGTATTCGCACCGACAAGATCTTCGAGCGCCTGCTGGCCGCCATCACGGTCACCGAGGAAGTCCTCGACAAGGCCGCGTTCGAGGCGCTGGTGGAGCTGGAGCGCCGCCGGGAGGCCGGCCTCCCAGTGAACCGCTTCGACGCCGGGGGCCTGGAGGGTGGCGAGCTGGAGGCCCAGGAAGGCGGAGAACCGGCGGCGGTGGCGGCGTCGGACCATGTCCACGGACCAGACTGCGACCACGACCACGATCACGGCACGATCGAGGCCCCTGCGGCGGAACCCGCAGAGTCCCCGGCCCCAGCAAAACCCCGGACCAGGAAACCCGCTGCCAAGAAGTAGGCGGCACGCGCCGGCGAAGGGATGTCCCTTTGCTATCCTGGTCACCCCGCAGGAGGGCCCATGCCCAGCAGCTACTATCCCCCGATCGTCATCGAGCAGACGCCCCGCGGCGAGCGCAGCTACGACATCTACTCCCGCCTGCTCAAGGACAACATCATCTTCCTCGGCACGGCCATTGACGACAATGTCGCCAACGCGGTCGTGGCGCAGATGCTCTTCCTGGAGAGCGAGGATCCGGACAAGGACATCCAGATCTACGTCAACAGCCCTGGCGGCAGTGTCACAGCCGGTCTGGCCATCTACGACACCATGCAGTTCGTGAAGAACGACATCGTCACCTACTGCGTGGGCCAGGCCGCGAGCATGGGCGCCCTGCTGCTCTGCGCCGGCACCAAGGGCAAGCGCTTCAGCCTGCCCAACAGCCGCATCATGATCCACCAGCCCTCCGGCGGCGCCCAGGGCCAGGCCAGCGACATCGAGATCACCTTCAAGGAGATCCAGCGCCTCAAGGAGATGCTCTCCGAGATCATCTCCAAGCACACCAGCCAACCCCTGAAGAAGCTCATGAAGGACATGGACCGCGACTACTTCATGAGCCCCGAGGAGGCCCTCCAGTACGGCCTCGTGGACAAGGTCCTCTCCGAACGGCCCGCGTGATGAACACCGCACTGTCCAGCCTTCCCGCCTTCGAGCACCTGGGGCAGATCCCCCTCTACGTGCCCGGCAAGCCCATCCAGGAAGTCCAGCGTGAGCTGGGCCTCACCACCATCGTCAAGCTGGCTTCCAACGAGAACCCCTGGGGCCCCACGGAAGCGGTGAAGGCCCGCGTGGCCGCAGCTGTGGCGGGCACGAACGTAGAGGGGCTCGGCCTCTATCCTGTCAGCGACGGGTGGTACCTGCGCCAGCGCATCGCCCAGCGGAAGGGCCTCACGCCGGACCGGGTGATCCTCGGCAATGGCAGCAGCGAGATCCTGGAGATGGTGGCCAAAGCCGCCCTCCTCG
>JAKAMQ010000146.1 GCA_021812805.1 Acidobacteriota bacterium | reverse complement strand
GCCGTAATCATTCACAACGACAGGAACCCATGGCTTTCTGGTGCTGATCCGGAGCATGAGTTTTGTCCCTTTTGGGTAGTCCCGCGAAGCAACCGTGAGAGCGTCGGGGTGTTTAAGCCCCCGGGCGTACCAACTGGCCAAAGTTATCCGATTCGGTACGACGATCAACAATAAAACCAGTATGGATGTTTTCTTCATCTGTGCCACTCCCTTGTCTCAGATTGTGGTGGGCCGTTGACGCCGAAAGGGTTGGTCTCGCGTTCCCGCTCCCTGAAGGAGAAACTAGCGAGGTCGGCGGTGAGCGGTACGGTCCCAAGTGGGCCGTTGCGGTTTTTCGCCAGGATCAGTTCAGCGGTGTCATCAATGGCGCCGGGCTCGGCGTCCTTGTCGGGCTTGCGATGCAGGAAGCACACCACGTCTGCATCTTGCTCGATACTGCCGCTATCGCGCAGGTCAGAAAGCTGTGGCCGGCCATTTGTGCGCTTCTCAACCTCTCGATTGAGCTGAGAGAGGACTACCACGGGGATGCCGCGGTCCTTGGCCATGAGCTTCAGCGCCCGGGACATTTCTCCGACCCGCGTGGCCTCCGACTTCTGCCTGTTGGCGTCCCTGTTCCCGGTCATCAACTGCAGGTAGTCCACGATGGCGAGGCCGATGGACCCATACCTGGCGGTGGCGTGGTCCAACTGGGCCCGGATCTCCAGGGGTGTGATCTCGGCCTGATCGTTGATGAGCAGTGGGAGCCCTTGGATGTCGGCCTTGGCCTGGTGGAGGTCCTGCCACTCGGCGGCGTTCAATTGGCCCATGGCGAGGCGGTAGCTGGGGATGTGAGTGTGCTTCGAGGCCAACCGATACCAAACCTCCTCGGACGGCATTTCTAGGATCCACACGGCTGCGGTGGCGTGGTGATTGGCAGCATATTCGGCCCACTGGATGGCCAGGGCAGTCTTGCCCACGCCCGGGCGCGCCGCGAGGACCACCAACTGGCCAGCCTTGAGCCCACCGCCCAGCATCCGGTCCAGGCGGGGTATCCCAGTAGGCAGCCCTGGCAGTGCCCGCCCCTCGGCTACCTCCGTGATGCGCAGCATGGCGGCCTCGCCAACGGCATGGATGTAATCCAGGCCTTTGTGTGCCCGGCCTTGGATCATGCCCATCATGCCGCTGGTGATCTCCGCGACCAGATCCTCGGGGGGTGCGGTCTCTGCCGCGGCTTGCCGGGCCAGGTTCGCGCCCCACTTGATCAGGTCCCGGAACTTCCGTTTGGATTTCAGGATGTTTGCCAGGATGGCTGGCCGGCCGACTTCCTCGGCGGATAGTAACTCCACGAGGCCTGGGAAGTTCCCAATGAGCGGCGCGGTGTGCTGGCGCTTCATCTCGTCGTGCAGCGTCATGCAGTTGATTTCGCTGTTGACGCTTAGGAGCTTGACGAGGGCTTGGAACACGGCCCGGTGCTGGGGGGCCACGAAGTCCTGGCCGTCTAGGGTAGAAACCACCTGGGCCGCTTCGGTCTCGTTCCCGGGCCCGCAGAGCGTAGCCAAAAGGGAGCGTTCGGCGTCGGTATCCTCGGGCAGTTTGTCGGGGAGGTAGGCTGCGGGCATCAGAATTTCGGGCCAATAGACCGATCAACCCACAAGATGAAGCCGAACATTAGGGCTGCACCGACCACGGCGCCGAGTAATGCCGCAATGATGATTTGGGTGGTGTCGTAGCTCATTCAGATTCTCCAGTCCACACAAGGGATTTCCAGACCTGGAGGTTCCGCCTGTGTGCCGCGGGCCTCTGTGACTTCTTCACCCGGCCCGTGGCCTGGATGATGTTTTGGATCGCGGCGCGGTTGAAACTGGCGCCGATGGCGTTGGGGTGTTCGACCAGGGCGAGGGGCCCACCGAGCATCAACCAGACCGCATCCGAGGTAAACTCATGGAACAGCAAGGCGCAACTGTAGACAGCCTTGAATATCCGTTCCGAATTGATCTCTGCCGACAAGGCTAGGGCCATGCCAGCATCCCGCGAAGCTTCCCCCGCGGCGATATCGTAAAGTGGTCCCCACCGCTCAGTCGTGCTCATCTTGCCCCCACGGCGCGGCGGAATCATGCCCAGGAGCATCCGTTTCGGTTATTGGTGGGCACAGTGGGGCCGGGGTGGTTTCGAGCGACAGAAGGGGCCTTTGGCGCGAATCTTTATACAAAACCCCTTTCGCGTAAGGCTTCCAAACTGGCTCGTCTGTGGTCGAATATTTGTCTGGAACAGTGGAAAAGAAGTATTGAGGGGCCTTGATGTTTTTTGTTTTACCCTTGAGATATCCCTGATAGGCGCGAATCAGCACATCCTCGGTCCAGGCCGGGTCAGAATTCATGATTTCCTCAAGGCGTTGCACTAAGAGAGCCATGTCGGTCCTGATCGGCCGTTGCTTCCCGTCCGCGTCTTTCTCTGGATCTGCCTTGGGGGTGATGTCGTCAATGATGATCGTGGCAAGGTCAACGGCCCGGTCAGAGAATTTCGCCGCAAGGAGCCCCGCCGTCCTGGATGGCTTTTGGGGTTTCCCCGGTTTCGTGTCGGCTTTCTTTTCCGACCGAAGGGAGGTTTCTTTTCTCTTTGCTTCTGCTTCTGCTTCTGCTTCTGCTATGGGCTTACTTGGGATTACACTGGTTACATTGGTTACAGTATTGATTACATCTTTGTCTTTGGCTTTCCTCTCACGAAATGCTCTAACGTTATTCGCCACTTGAATTCGGCGCTCATCTTCATCCCTGATCTTCCGATATTTCGAGTAATTCAAGAGAATCCACCCTCCATCGGCGTCCATGATTCGACGCCCTTCGAAGTCCTTCGACCGGGAGTATTTGTCGGGGCCATAAAACAAAGCCAAGGCCTCTTCGCACTCTGGGATGGTCACGCGGGCGGCATCGGCGAGGCCCGGGAGACTCATCCCAACGAAGCCATTCTTATCAGCCTTGGCTAGCATCGTGACCCAGACGACTTTGATGTGTTTCTCTTCTCGCCAGATTGTTGAGTCAACAATGCTTGAGAATAGTTTTGTGAATCCAGTCATAGGGTGCCCTTTGGGATGAGTAATCCAAAACGATTACTGTAATAGTCTGTAACTGTTTTGGATTTGGTCAAGCAAAATGCGTTACCGATGCCACTCCCTGGTTTGGCCTGCCTTTTCTTTTTCTTCCTTCGTTTTGATCTCGTCGAGTTTCCTTGAAAGCATTGCTAAAACTGGACCGTCTGTTGCCTTCAATGAAAACGACGCCCCACCAAAGGCGAGGATCACCTTGTCCGGCCAGACCGTGGCTGTGCCGCTGGCCCCAATGGAATATGTGAGGGCATGGGGTTGTACTTCGGTGAATTTGTCGCTCATGGTTGTTCTCCTGTGGGTTCAAAGATTTCAATGCAGATCACCGTCCGGGTCTCGCTTTTGTGCGCGACCTTCTCTTGGATGTAGTGCGCGTCCAGGTGTGGTTCGTCGTCGTCCCAGATCAACTGGAGCCCGGCCCAGCACACCGTTTCCCCGGTGCGTTTGTTCTTCTGTTGCCGGGGCCTGCGGAAGTTGTCGAGCACCATCTTGGCGCCGCCGGTGAAGTTGTCCTGGTCGAGTGGCTGGCAGCTGTACCGCGTGAAGGTCACGCGCCGCCGTTCACCCTCCTGCGCCTTCGGCACGGCGGGGACACGGTGAAGCTCGGCCTGGCATAACATCCACCAGTCCGTCTTCAGTCGGGCTTGGGCAGAGAAGTGCATCCGCATGATGGCGTTCAGCCCAGGCGAGGCCTGGGGGATGGTGATGGTGACAAGGTGCCTCATTTCGCCCGTGCCGCAGCCTTCTGCGCCTCAACCTTGGGGCTCGTTGTGCGCGAGACCAACTGCTCCTTGTACCAGGCTAGGAACTCGGACCAGAGGAAGCAGGGTTTGCGGGTGAGGGGGTCCACACTAAAGGGCGCGCCGTTGTTCATGGCCCGGCGAACCAGGCGGTAGTGGGTGGTTTTACCGCGGTACTCGGTGAGTTTCGCCGCGATCTCGGATTGGTTCAGGGTGCGTTCGTCGGTCATTTGTGCCTCATTAGAATGGAATATCTTCAGGAAATTGGTAATCGTCTTCGGGGATGGCGGTGGCCTGATCGAATGATTCCAGGCCTTTGGTGTGCTTCTTGGGGGCGTCCAGCCAGATCACGCGCTCGGCGCGGATGGCGTTCTCGGTATAGGAGATGCGCTCGATTTTGCGAATGCGGCTGAATAGGCGCCCTGTGACCAGCACTCGGCGCCCGATCCGGCCATACGCGAGGACGTTGTGGCCGATGCGGCCGTTGCAGTAGGCCGTGAGGTAGTAGGTTTTCTGGCCCGCGCCGCCCTCGGTTGGCTTGAAGAACTCATGGACCGCGATGGCGATCACACAGTTCTGGTCAGTCAGCCGCTTGGGTTCGCGGACTAGATAACCTTCTACCCAAGCGCCGCTGCTCACGAGGGGATCTCGGCGCCTTCAGCCTGCAGCCATGCCACCTTGCGGAGTTCGACTGCCCCAAGGTCGCCCTGCGCGTCCTCGATCCAGCTGTCTACAAGCCCTTTCAGGAAGTCCTCGACGTTGGGTTCTGGGACGCCGGATTTCATCAGGTGCGCCCGCATGGCGGAATCAAGGTCTGGCGCGTTGGGCGCGGCGGTGTGCTTCTTCTTCTCCTCCAGCGCGGCCTTCAGGGTGTTGATGTACTTGGTCAGGCCAGGAATGGCTTTGGACCGATCCTTGTTGTAGTGCCCGGTCCACTCGGCCAACTTTAGGTCGTACTTCTCTTTCTCGGTGCCAGCTTCGGTAAGGATCTTCTTCAGGGTCTCGAAGAGGCTGATCCAAATATCATCTTCGCCTGATGTCGCAACCATTTCGGATACGGGCGGCAAGCCTGGCGGGGGCATGGATGGCTGGGCCAAGGGTGGCTCAACCTGCTCCACCAGAACCATGCCCCCGGGAACCACCGTGCTCCCGAAGTCTTCTGGGGTGTAGATCATGCCGCCCAGCACGTCCGGGGCCCCGTATCGGCAGCACTCGGAGATGCACCGATTGAGGATCATGGCGCGCCGGAACTTTACCCAGGTGTCCTTGCCAACCAGGCCCGCCTTCTTGGCATCCTCCACGGTGTAGGTCGAGATACGGACAATGCCGGTGTCGCCGCGGGTGAGTTTGCATACGGCGCGTTCATCCGTGTTTTCCATGATCTCGAAGCGATGGCCGGCCCGTTGGACCAGGGCGACCATGAGCTGGCCGGCCATGGCGCCCTTGCCTTGGATGACGTGGATCCCCTGCATGGCCGCAGTCGGCGGGATGCCTAGCTCCATGCCGGTTTGGAGGATGACGAAGGCCTGTTCCTTGGTGGTGTTGCCATACAGTTTGGACGCCACGATGTTGTTCGCCAGCACACCGATGCCCGCGAAGCGCGCAGGGTCGTAGAGGTCAATGACGTTTCGGGCCCGGTCCACGGACGGCGCTGGCGTGGCGACGGCGCCCTTGGACGCGCTGTTGAGTTGGGTTTCTGGATTGGCCATTCATTCTCCTTCTGTGGTGGAAAAGAACTCGGGATAGGCATCGGCCACGGCGCGGCGTATGGCGTTGGCGCGGGCGAGTTTCATGAGGTGGTCGGGTAGGTTTTGGTCATAGGTGCGCGGGTGGGCGATGCCAGCGCGGAACACTTTTACGAGACCAGGCTCCGCGGCCTCGAAGCGCCCACCGTTGGCGTGGACCAACAGTGTCAGGGCGTAGATGTTGATGGTTTGCGTCGGCATTAGTCCCCCCAGTTGAAGCGCATGGTGATGGGGTTCGTGACCTTCACAAATTTGGCGTAGGTCTCCGGGTCCGCGGTCTTAAATGCCTTGGAATCGAAGGTCTCCTTGACGCCTGGCGTGACGGTGACGCGGTAGGATCCGGCACGGAACACAGCCAGGCCATTGTTAGCCAAGGACTCCTTGAGTTGCTTCTTGGAGGCCTCCAGTTCCTCGGACGGCTCCGCGATTTGGTCCTCAAGGGCCTTGATGTCGTCCAGGAGTTGGGTCAAGTCGGCGACAAGAAGAGGGTCGGGCCCATCAGCCGCGGGCGTGGCCATGCGGAGGGTGAAGGCGGCGCAGTCCCCGCGCAGGGGGCACTTGGAACAGCCCCAGGAGCGGTCGGGTTCACCCTCGGGCAATGTGCCTTCGGCCATGTGGCGGGCCATCAGCGCGGCGCGGGCCTCCATGGCGAGGTAGCGCCCGCGGTCGAAGGGGATGTGGAATGGCTGGATGTTGCCCAGGTTGGAAGAATCCACCAGGACGAGCAGCGTTCCGTCCAGGTTGTCCGCGAGCCCCGCCTGGACCGTGGCCTGGTCCTCGTACCAGACCTTGAGGCCGTTCTTGACGTAGGAGCGGAAGGCGTTGGGGTCCGCTGTCTTGATTTCCAGGGCGTACTTCTTCTTGTCGAGGGTCAGTTCCCCGTCCGGGTGGCAAACCAGGGGGATGGTGGCGTGGCGCAGCTCCCGCTGGTTGGCGCCCGTGGCTTTCACTGCGCCAGTGGGGAAGGCCTCGCGGATGATCTGGACGCAGGCATTTTCCAGGGCTGTGCCACGCAGCATTCGGCCCGCGCTGGCTGGGTCCACGGCGGTCTCGTTCAATTTGCGATGGACGACGAGGCGGGCGCACATCCCAACTTCAGAGGCGCCGATGACCGCGTTCCGGTTCTGAAGTTGGCCCTTGATGAGTAGATCAGGGACGGCGGCGACGAGAAGGTTTCTGATTGATTCGGTGTCTAGCACTGGGCCTCCTTGGCAAGGCGTTGAATGAGGTCTCCAAAAGTCCGGCACTCGGACAGTTGGAACCGTTTGGTGTCATAACTCGCATCTTGTACCGAAACGGTTATTATGCCTCGGCAGATTTGTACAGACAGGCATGGCACAGCCAGCCCAAGGGGTTGCAAGGCCTCTCGCATGGTTTCTCCAGTGAAACGGTAGCCAACGGTATGTCGGATAACTTAGAGCATAAACCGTCGCGGATAGTTAGCAAGTGGGGAAACGTAATTCATATCACAGAAGAAACGGAGGCCTTCGAGTACACTGCGCCGCGGGTGTTTCCGTCGCAAACCAGCACCCCGGCCTCGGTGAATCGTTTGAGCACGGGGCGCACGATCTTGTCTCGGTCCCAGGTCTTTGAAAGCAACTCCATCATCTCTGGCGCCATGATCTCGTCCATCTCGTCAAACAGGCTCATGATTTCGCGGGCGCAGTCCATGCGCTGCTTGGATATGTAGGGGTCCTCGCTACCCGGCACGTTGAGCGCAGCCTGGGCGGTTGGTTCCCCGCTGGGCTCGAAGAGCGGGTTCCCATCGGGTGGGGGCGGTGGGGCGCACTCGTAGATCCCCATGGCGATCAAGGCGTAAACGTGTTTCAGCACTCGCAGGCCTTTGGCTGCGTGAGTCTGGGCATCCAAGATGTCCTTGAGGCTGGGCGCCTTCTTCACCAGGAGCACATGGGTTTCGTGGAACTCTCTCATGGCGTGGTCAATCCCGATCACCGAAGCCCCCTTGTGTTAGATGGCACAATATGGAAAAATAATGTGGCGAGTGTATAAAGGTTGCCGTACCTTGGCGTCTGCACTATAAAACCGTTTCGGCCTTCCTATCGAGGGTAAAGCCGAAATGCATCAAGTCAAGGAGGTTGATTGTCTTTCATCCTGTGGGGGTACTAATGCGAACAGCTGGTTCTCGTGTGAAGTGGGCGAGGGAGAAGATGGGGTTAACCCAAGCCAAGTTCGCGGAGGGCATGGGTTGCATCCAAGAGAACACGGCGGAGAAGGCGCAAAGAGCAAGTCATACGGCGAATCGATTCCCGAGGTGGGACTTTTGGCGCTGCGAGCG
>JAKAMQ010000145.1 GCA_021812805.1 Acidobacteriota bacterium | reverse complement strand
TGGCGGAGGCCTATGGCCGGGCCCGGGATCCCCACCTGCGCCCCGGCAACGGCCTCTCCCGCTACGGCAACGGGGCCATGACGCTGCGGACCCTGGCCTGCCTGCCCGCCTTCGTGGGGGCCTACGGCAAGCCCGGCGGGGGCGCCTTCGCCTCCACCAGCACCGGCCAGGCCTTCCCCCTGCACCGGATCACCCGGGAAGACCTGCTGCCGGGCCCGGCGCGCACGGTCAACATGAACCGCCTGGGCTGGGCCCTGACAGAGCTCTCCGATCCGCCCGTGGCCTCGCTCTACGTCTACCATTCCAATCCTGCGGCGGTGGCGCCGGACCAGAACGCCGTGCTGAGGGGCCTCGCGCGGGAGGATCTCTTCACCGTCGTGCATGAACGGTTCATGACGGACACGGCCCTGTGGGCGGATCTCGTCCTGCCCGCCACCTCCTCCCTGGAACACGCCGATCTCTACCGGTCCTACGGCACCTACTGCCTCCAGCGGGCGAAGCCGGTGGTGCCGCCCGTGGGCCAGAGCCGCTCCAACTGGGACGTCTTCCAGGGACTGGCCCGAGCCATGGGCTTCGCGGATGCGGTGTTAAGCCAGTCCGCCGACGACCTCATCGAGGCCCTGCTCGCAGAGCCCCATCCCTGGCGCGAGGGCCTGGACCGCGACCGGCTGGAGGCGGGCTTCGCCGTGGAGCTGGATCCCCGCCGCGAACCCCTCCGCTTCGAGACCCCCAGCGGGAAGGTGGAGGTGCTCAACCCCCGCGATCCCGAGCCCCTGCCGCGTTACGTCCCGCCCCACAGCGCGAACGATCCCCAGCCGCTGCAGCTCGTCACAGCTCCGGCCGTGCAGGCCCTCAACAGCACCTTCCACGAGCGGGAAGAGCTGCGCCGCCGGATGGGGGCCATGGCCCTCCAGCTGAATCCGGCCGAGGCCGCGGCGCGGGGTGTGAAGGACGGCGATCCGGTGACGGCCTTCAACGGTCTGGGCGAGGTGGCCTTCACCCTGAAGGTGACGGACAAGGTGCCCACGGGGGTGGCCGTGGCGGAGGGCGTCTGGTGGCGCCGGTTCGCGCCGGGCGCGCGCACGGTGAACGCCCTGACCTCCCAGCGCCTCACGGATCGCGGCGGGGGCAGCACCTTCTACGACACCCGGGTGGAGGTGCGCGCCGGGTGGCCCCTCACGCCATGAGGATGCCGGGCTTCGCCCTCATCTCTTCCACGTAGCCGCCGAGGTTGGCCGGGCGGTAGGGCTCCGGGGGCAGGCCGGGATCCGGCACCACGGGGCCGGCGGCCATCCGGTCGAGGACCGAGCGGTGGAGGCGCAGGCCCGCCGGGAAGACCCGAGGCCCCGTGGGCAGGTGGGTCCAGGGGAAGTGGGCCCAGGGCCGGTGGGCGGTGCCCGCGGCCAAGGGCGACGCGGCGGTGGCGGGCGGCGCCGCCAGGCGCAGGCCCTCACCCGCCAGTTGCTCGGCCATCCACCGGAAGGCACCGTCCGACAGGCCGCTTTCCGTGCCCGCGGGGTAGCCCCCGCCCACATCCGCATGGGCGCCGGGGAAGAGGGCCTGCACCACGCGGGGATCCGCATCCCAGAGGGTCGGAGCGAAGTCCTGGCGGGCCTCGTCCACGGACACCGCGTGCAAGGCCCGGGCCACCGAGGGGCTCAGCTTCGTGTCCGCGAAGCGGAAGAGGTCCAGCCGCTCGTGATCGGCGGCGAAGGCGGGGATGCCCAGGGCCCCCACCGTGTCCCACACGCCGAGGGCGCGGAGGGGCGCCTGGACCATGCGGTCCGCCGGCGGCGGGGTGGCCAGGAAGCCCGGCAGGTCCGCCGCGAAGCTCTCCAGCTCGGCCAGGAACCCGCTGCGCAGGGACCGCTGGTGGCGGTACCACACGGCGGCGCCCCAGCGGTAGGCGGTCGCCTTGTCCGCGAGGTCCTGCTTCGTGGCGTCCATCAGGCCCTGGGCCGCGATCAGTCCGGCCAGGGCCCGGGCCGTGTAGGCGCCGCGGCTGAAGCCGAGGATGAAGATCGCGTCCCCGGGGGCGTAGGTGCGGGAGAGGAAGGTGTAGCCCCGCACGATGCGGGCGATGAGCCCCGCCCCGAAGGCGCCCCCCAGGAACTGGACCAGGGGGTTCTCCGAGTCCCCCACACCATGGAGGTACTTGGCCGCCTGCACCACCTGGCCGGTGCCGTCCTGGGCCACGCGCTCCTGTTCATCGGCCAGGCGCAGCGTCTCCGGCGTATCGGTACCTTCCAGGAGGCTGAAGAGCTTGAAGACGTTGCTGGGCGTTCCGGTCCGGTCCCCCGGGGTGCTCTCGCCGGGCCCGTTCCAGGTTCCGTCCGCGCAGAACACGAGGCACTTGGCCATGGAGCCTCCCTCGAACCCGTGTCAGCCAGCGGGGTGACGGTCGGGGACCACCCTACGCCCGCCCGCTGGGAGCGGCAACGGTCCGGTAGAGTAGGGAGTGGAGGCCGCCTTGATTCCGCACCCCGGCAACGTCTTCGTCGTGTCCGCCCCCTCCGGGGCGGGCAAGTCCACGCTGGTGCACCGGCTGATGGCCACGGTGCCGGACCTGGTGTTCTCCATCTCCTTCACCACCCGGCAGCCCCGCCCCGGGGAGGTGGACGGCCGCGACTACTTCTTCGTGGAGGATGCCGCCTTCGACGCCATGGTGCGGTCGGGGGGCTTCCTGGAATGGGTGCAGGTCTATGCCCACCGGTACGGCACCGGGCGGGCCTGGCTGGAGCAGCAGCTCGCCACGGGCCGCGACGTGCTGCTGGACATCGAGACCACCGGCGCCCTGAACCTGCGCCGGGCCATCCCCGATGCCCAGATGATCTTCATCCTGCCCCCCTCCGCCGGCATCCTGGCCCAGCGCCTGCGGGGCCGGGGCAAGGATTCCGAGGAGCAGGTGGCCATCCGCCTGGACCATGCCCGCCACGAGATGGAGCAGTTCGAGGCCTATGACTACCTCGTGGTCAACGACGACCTGGACGCGGCCAGCCACAGGCTCGAAGCCATTGTGCAAGCCGTGCGGGCCCGGCGGGAGCGGATGGCCGCCCAGGCCCGCAGCATCCTGGCAGGCTTCTGAGCCATCCGGGACATCGCCCTCCCTCCGCAGGGGTCGTATGCTGGACGGAGGCTTTCGCCCCAAGGGATCCGCATGGCCCGCTTCGTCAAACGCAATTGGATGTGGCTGACGGTCCTGGCCACGGTGGCCGTGGCCGGCCCGCTGCTCGCCCGCGGCAACGGGGATGCCCCCCGCCAGCGCGACCTGAACACCCTCACCGAAGTGATGGACATGGTCCAGCAGGAGACCCCGGAGCCACCCACCTCCCGCCAGCTCACCCACGCCACCATCCAGGGCATGCTCCACACGCTGGATCCCCACTCGAACTACTTTGACGAGACGGAGTTCCGCCTGCTCCGGGAGGACCAGAAGGGCTCGTTCTACGGCATCGGCGCCATCATCCAGCAGCACGAGCAGGGCATCGCCGTCATCAGCCCCATGCGCGGCGGCCCCGCCGAGCGCCTGGGCGTCCGTTCCGGCGACATCATCAAGGAGATTGACGGCGTCAGCACCGATGGCATGAGCTCCAACGCGGCCATGCAGAAGCTGCGGGGCGAGAAGGGCACGGTGGTGGAGATCGCCATCCAGCGCATGGGCACACCCGGCCTCCTGCACTTTTCGATTCCCCGCGCCGAAGTGCCCACCAACAGCGTCCAGTTCAGCTTCATGCTCACGCCCACCACGGGGCTGATCAGCATCAAGGATTTCGGCGACACCACCTCCGACGAGTTCGAACGCGCGGTGGCCGGACTCAAGAAACAGGGCATGAAGCAGCTCATCCTCGACCTGCGCAATAACGGGGGCGGGGTGCTGGATGCGGCCATTGGCATCTGCCGGCAACTGCTGGGGCCGAACCAGCTCATCGTCACCCAGAAGGGCCGGGACGGCCGCGAGGAGAGCCAGACCCGCACCACCAAGGGCGCGGCGTTCGATCCCTACCCCCTGGTGATCCTCATCAACCGGGGCACCGCCAGCGCCAGCGAGATCGTCACGGGGGCCGTCCAGGATCACGACCGCGGCCTGGTCGTGGGCCAGACGAGCTGGGGCAAGGGCCTCGTGCAGAGCGTGATGACCATCAACCGCTCCCGGGGCCTGGCCCTCACCACCGCCCGCTACTACACGCCCTCCGGACGCTGCATCCAGCGGGACTACTCCCACGGCCTGGACGACTACTTCAACCCGGATGACAGCCAGGACGGGAAACCCCACGGACCGGCCTACAAGACTGACCTGGGCCGCGTGGTCTACGGCGGCGGCGGCATCACGCCCGACATCCTCCTCATCCCGCCCAAGCCCACCGACTACCTCCTGAACCTGCGCTTCCGCTATTCGGCCTTCTTCCGTTTCGCGGTCGAGGAGAAGGCGCGCTACGGCGTGAAACCCGGCGAACAGGCCGATGATGCCATCCTCGACCGGTTCAAGGCCTGGCTGCTGGAGCAGAAGCTCCCCTACACCGACAAGGACTGGGAAGCCAACCGCGCCGCCATGAAGGAACAGCTCTCCATCGAGATGCAGAACGTGACCTACGGCGTCGAGGCGGGCTTCAAGCTCCAGTGCGGCCAGGATCCAGTGGTCCAGAAGGCCCTGGAGGTCATGCCCCAGGCCGAGGAACTGCTCCAGAAGAAGCTCCAGGCCCCTCCGGCCCCCGCCCCGGCCTCGCCGGCCTTGGCCATGAACGTCGAGACCTATAATTAAGAGGTGCCCCATGGACGTCACGCTCCCCGAGCATGTCGAGGCCCTGCGCCAGGAAGTGCGCAAGTTCGCCGAGAAGGAGATCCGGCCCCATGTCATGGAATGGGATGAGGCCAAGACCTTCCCCCTGGAGGTCGTGAAGCAGCTGGGCGCCATGGGCATGATGGGCGTGATCTTCCCCGAGGAGTACGGCGGTGCCGGCATGGGCTACGCCGAATACGCCGTGGTGGTGGAGGAACTCTCCCGGGTGGACGGGTCCGTGGGCATCACCGTCGCTGCCCACAACAGCCTCTGCAGCAACCACATCTATGCGATGGGCAACGAGGCCCAGAAGCAGAAATTCCTGAAGCCCCTGGCCAGCGGCCAGGTCATCGGCGCCTGGGGCCTCACCGAGCCCGGCTCCGGCAGCGACGCCGGCGCCCTGCGGACCACCGCGAAAAAAGAAGGCTCGTACTACCTCCTGAACGGCACCAAGACCTTCATCACCCACGGCACCGTGGGCGACATCGCCGTGGTGATGGCCCGCACGCGGCCTGCCCGCGAGGGGCACAGCAGCGCCGACGGCATCAGCGCCTTCGTGCTCGAGAAGGGCATGAACGGCTTCCGGGCCGGCAAGCAGGAGAACAAGCTGGGCCTGCGGGCCAGCGACACCTCCGAGCTGATCCTGGAGGATGTGAAGGTGCCCGAGGCCAACATGCTGGGCGACGATGGCGTGGGCTTCAAGCAGGCCATGAAGACCCTCGACGGCGGCCGCATCAGCATCGCGGCCCTCGGCCTGGGCATGGCCCAGGGCGCCTTCGAGGAGGCGCTGCGCTACAGCAAGCTCCGTCACACGTTCGGCCAGCCGCTGTCCCAGCACCAGGGCATCCAGTTCAAGCTGGCGGACATGGGCACCCAGATCGAGGCCGCGCGCCTGCTGGTGTACCGGGCCGCGGGCCTGAAGGACCAGGGCCTGCCCTACGCCAAGGCCGCCAGCATGGCCAAGCTCTACAGCTCCGAGGTGGCCTGCCGCGTGGCCGAGGAGGCCGTGCAGATCCTCGGCGGCTACGGCTACATCAAGGACTACCCGGTGGAGAAGTACTACCGGGACGTGAAGCTCTGCACCATCGGCGAAGGCACCAGCGAGATCCAGCGCACGGTCATCGCGCGCTACCTGCTCTCCGAGTACTGAGCCGATCCCATTCCGAGGCATCCATGCGCATCGCCCTCCTCCTCACAGCCTCCGTGGCCCTGTTCGCCGCGCGGCCCATGCAGATCGAAGACATGTTCAAGGTGGCCCGGGTGGCAGATCCCCAGGTCTCCAGTCACGGCATCTACGCCTGGCAGGTCGGGACCGTGGACCTGGCCGCCAACGACGTCACCACCCGGATCTGGATCGAGACTCCCGGAGGCCTCCCCAAGATCCTCGACCTCGGCCCCGGAAGCCAGTCCGCCCCGCGCTTCAGCCCCGACGGCCAGCGCATCTGCTACGAGCACGGCGGGCAGCTCTGGATCCTGGACCTCGGCACGGGGAAGCGCAGCCAGCTCACCACGCTGGCCGGCGGCGCCTCCACGGCCCGCTGGAGTCCCGACGGGAAGTGGATCGCCTTCCTCTCCACCACCGTACCCAGCGGCAACCCCGCTGAGAACGCGGCCTACCTCAAGGCCCAGGCGGCCCGGAAGTCCGACGGACGCCTCATCAAGAACCTGATGTTCCGCCACTGGACCGTGTGGAAGGACCCCATGCAGCGCACCCACCTGTTCGTCGTGCCCAGCGACGGATCGGCGGCACCCCGGGACGTGACCGCGGGCCTCCCCTACGATGTGCCCACGCCCTTCGACTTCGCCTCCGGCGACGACTTCGCCTGGTCCCCCGGGTCGCGCCATCTCGCCTACGCGGCCAATCCCGCCCAGGACACGGCCATCAGCACCAACGGGGACATCTTCGAGGTCGCGCTCGACGGCGGCAAGCCCGTGGACATCTCGGCCTTCAACAAGGCCCAGGACAGCACGCCGCGCTACACCGCCGACGGGAAGTACCTGGTCTGGCGGGCCCAGCGGGTGGTCGGGCACGAATCCGACAAGTTCGAACTCTGGGCCTACGATCGCGCCACCCGCCGGGTGGTGCGCACCACCCGGGCCGCCGACATCAGCGTGGGGGAATTCCATCCCGTGCAGGGAGGCGTGCTGTTCACGGCGGACCAGGAAGGCCAGGAGGAGATGTTCCGCTGGGACTGGGCCACGGACAAGGTGTCCCAGCTCACCCACGGCTTCGCCTTCATGAGCTTCAAGCCCCTCAGCGCCGACCGCGTCCTGGCGGCCATCAGCGACACCGCCACTCCCCCCGATATCTACACCGTGGACCTCCGGGACGGCCTGAAGACCCGGGTGAGCCGCCACAACGAGGCGCTGGCCAAGGACCTGGGACTGAACCGGGCCGAGAGCTTCTGGTTCAAGGGCGCCCCCGGCAAGGACGGGAAGGCACCCATGGTCCAGGCCCTGGTGGTGAAGCCGGTGGGCTATGACCCCAAGAAGACCTACCCCATGGCCTTCCTCATCCATGGCGGACCCCAGGGGCAGTGGGACGACGCCTGGAGCTACCGCTGGAACCCCGAAGTGTGGGCCAATGCCGGACACGGCTTCGTCACCGTCATGGTCAATCCCCGAGGGTCCACGGGCCGGGGGCAGGCCTTCTGCAATGAGATCAGCGGGGACTGGACCGGCAAGGTCATGGGCGACCTCATGCTCGGCCTGGACGCGGCCCTGAAGCGCTACCCCAACGTGGATCCCAAGCGCGTGGCTGCCGCGGGCGCCAGCTACGGCGGCTTCGCCATCAACTGGATCGCCGGCCACTATGCCGACCGCTTCGCCTGCTTCGTGAGCCATGACGGCCCCTTCAACATGGACTCCATGGCCACCACCACCGAGGAGCTGTGGTTCCCCTACTGGGAGAACGACAAGAGCTGGCCCTGGCAGAACCGCAAGTACTACGAGAGCCACAACCCGGCCCTGGCCGCGGCGCACTTCAAGAAGCCCATGCTCGTCATCCAGGGCGAGCAGGATTTCCGGGTGCCCATCGAGGAGGGCATCCAGAACTTCCAGACCCAGCAGCTCATGGGCGTCCCCAGCGAGCTGCTCTACTTCCCC
>JAKAMQ010000144.1 GCA_021812805.1 Acidobacteriota bacterium | reverse complement strand
GCACCGGCAGCGGCAAGAGCGTGGGCGTGAACGCCATGATCTGCTCCATCCTCGTGCGCGCCCTGCCCGACGAGGTGAAGCTCATCCTGGTGGATCCCAAGATGGTGGAGCTGGGCGTCTACGAGGACATCCCGCACCTGTGGGCCCCGGTGGTGACGGACATGAAGGAGGCGGGCCGCGTCCTCAAGTGGGTGGTGGCCCAGATGGAGGACCGCTACCGGCGGCTGGCCCTGCTGTCCGTGCGCGACCTCAAGAGCTTCAACGCCAAAGTCGCCGAGGCCGGCGGCCATCTCGACATCTCCGAACGCACGCCCAATCCCCGCTGGCCCGATCGCCCCGCCTCGCTGGACCCGCTGCCCCACGTGCTGGTGGTCATTGACGAGCTGGCCGATCTGATGATGGTGGCCCGCAGCGAGGTGGAGGACAGCATCGCCCGCATCGCCCAGAAGGCGCGCGCCGTGGGCATCCATCTCATCCTCGCCACCCAGCGCCCCAGCGTGGACGTGGTCACGGGCGTCATCAAGGCCAACCTTCCCAGCCGCCTCAGCTACCGGGTGCGCACCAAGATTGACAGCCGCACCATCCTCGACGCGGGCGGCGGGGAGCAGCTCCTCGGCGCGGGCGACGCCCTCTTCCTGCCCAACGGCGCCAGCCATCCCAAGCGCATCCACGCGCCCTTCCTCACGGAGGAGGAGACCCTCCGCCTCGTCACCTGGCTGCGTGAGCGGGGCCGGCCGGACTACAACCAGGCCCTCATCAGCGCCATGGAGACCGAGGAGGAGACCGCCCTGCTCGACGAGGAAGAGGGCGGCGGCGGGGACGATATCTACGATCGCGCCGTGGCCGTGGTGAAGCGCGAGCGGAAGGCCAGCACCAGCCTCCTCCAGCGCAAGCTCAACCTCGGCTACGGCCGCGCCGCCCGCCTCATTGACCGCATGGAAGAGGAAGGCATCGTCGGGCCCGACCGGGGCGCCGGCAAGCCGCGGGAAGTCTTCGCCCAGGCGGAGTGAGCCTCCCCACAGGGCTACTGCTGCGGCGTCGCGGCAGCCCCAGGCGCGGCGGCCTTCGGCCGGGCCGGGAGCTTCCATCGGCTGCGGGTCATCGGGTCGGCCAGCAGCCCGCCGGCATGGCAGGTCAGGCAGGCGTCCAGATGCGGGTCCGGGCTGCGCCAGTAGACGCGGGCCTGTCCCCCTGTCTCCGCGAGGCGGGCCGCGGGCACCCGCGGCCAGTAGAAGGTGAGCCGGGGCTGCCCGCCCTTCATCTCCAGGGCATAGAGCGGGCCAGGGTCGGGCCCGGGGCGCCCCCAGTGATCCTCCACGCTGCTCATGACCACGAGCGAGCCCTCGGGCAGGGGACTCCCCGCGCGGTAGGCCGCTGCGCCGGCATCATCCGCCCACAGGCGGATCCAGCGGCCACCATGGGCCTGCGACTTCACGGGGTCGGCCTCGAGGGGCTGGAGGGCCGCGTAGTCCAGGGCGCGGACGGGCAACTTCGCTTCGGGATCCACCGATGGAGGCGGCTCCGGGCGAGTGGGCGCGGGTGGGGCTGGCGCCAGCCGGGGGGCCGGTGGACGGGCGAGCCCCAGGCTGGGATGGGCCAGGCGTTCGCCGGTCCAGCCCGTCATCAAGCTGAGGCCAGCCCAGATCAGCCCCAGGAAGAGCGGGAGCACGCCCAGTCCCTGGTGCTCCTTGCGGGGGCGATGCATGGCCCAGAGGCCGGCCACGCCCACCGGCAGGGCCGCCGCGGAATAGAGGAGGTGCCGCCGCAGGTCCGGCGCGGCGCCCTGGGGCAGCCAATGGCCCGGGATGAGGTAGCCCTGGGCGCGGGCCAGGACCCAGCCGCTGAACAGGGAGGCCAGCAGGCCCAGCAGGCCCGCCCAGCCGAGGTAGCGGCAGGCGGTCCACCAGGGCCGGATGCCCCGTCCGGGCCGCAGGGCGGCCACCAGGGCCAGGGGCAGCAGAAGTCCGGCCGCCACCGGCAGGTGGGCCAGAAGGGCATGCTTGGCGGCGAACCACTCCATGGGGCGGGCCTCGTATCGGGCAGGTACCCCCGCAGTCTGCCAGCCTTGCGCGGGAATGTGGATCGCATTTCCTGTCACAATTCCAGCCATGCGACAGACCCTCCTCGCGCAGGTCCAGGCTTCCATCGCCCTCAAGCAGGCCTTCTTCGACGCGGAGGTGGGGCATATCCTCCGCCAGGCGGACGACATGGCCGAGCGGCTGCGGCGCGGCTGCCGCATTCTTGTCTGCGGGAACGGCGGCAGCGCCGCCGACGCCCAGCACCTGGCCGCCGAGCTGAGCGGGCGCTACCTCAAGGAGCGCCGGGCCCTGGCCGGCATCGCCCTCACCACGGACACCTCCGCCCTCACCGCCATCGGCAACGACTACGGCTTCGACCAGATCTTCTCCCGGCAGGTGGAGGCCATCGGCCGCCCCGGGGATCTGCTGATCGGCATCTCCACCTCTGGCAACAGCCCCAACGTGCTCCTGGCCGTGGAGGCCGCGAAGCGCCTGGGATTGCACACCCTGGGCCTCCTCGGCCGCGACGGGGGCAAGCTGAAGGACCAGGTGGACGATGCCCTGGTGGTGCCCTCCACGGTCACGGCGCGCATCCAGGAAGTGCACCAGATGGTCTACCACTTCTGGTGCGAGGCCCTGGATGCGGCCTTCTGAGCCATGCCCATGAGCCTGGGCGCCGGCCTGCTCGCCCTGGCGCTGCTGGTGCAGCCCCGGCCGGTGTACCACTGGCGCGATGCCCAGGGGCAGCCCCACGTCACCGACACCCCGCCTCCCCCTGGGGCGGCGGTGGTCGAGGCGCCGCCGCCCCCGGCGCTGGAACCCGTGACGTCCGACCTCCCGGCGCCACGCCACGGACGGCCGGTGCGCCAGCGGGAGGCGGGCCTCAGCCCCGTGCAGCGGGCGGCCTGGGAGGCGGTGGACCAGCGGCTCGCCCTGGCCCGGAGCCGGAACGATACGCGCATCCTCAAGGCGGTCGCCGATTCCCTGGTGGATGACTGCCTGTGGAACGGAGGTCTGTGGGCCCGCCCGGTCCTGCCCGTGCTGGCCGTGGCCCTCCTGGGGCTGCTCGGCTGGTGGTTGGCCCTGGGGCAGAGGCTGGCGTTGCGGGTGCCCATCCTCGGCGCCTTCCTCCTGCTGGGCCTGGCCTTCGGGCAGGTGCTCCTGGCCACCTTCCTCTACCAGCCGCAGGCCCGCCGCCTGCGCCAGAACCTCGAACTGCTGGAACTGCACCTCGGCGGCCCGGATCTCAGCCCCGCGAACGAGGCCCTGCTCCTGCGCCGGTACCAGGCGGTGGAGGACGCCGCCCATGCACTCCAGCCGCCGTGGCGCTTCCCCGCGGAAGTGGCCGCCCTCCGGCGCGATGTGAAGCGGGTGGTGATTGATCCCTGACCCCGCGGGGCCCCTCGGCCGCCAGGCCGACCACCTGCGCGCGGCCGCCCAGCGGGAGCCGCTCGGCCTCTATCTGCACATCCCCTTCTGCCTGGACCGATGCACCTACTGCTCCTTCACCACCACCCGGGACCGGGCGCTCCAGCCCGCCGCCGTGGCCCGCCTGCGCCGCGAGATCCGGGCCTGGGGTGAGGCCCTGGGACGCCCCGCCGTGGATACCCTCTACCTCGGGGGCGGCACGCCTTCGCTGCTCACACACGAGGAACTGGCGGGCCTCACGGCCGATCTCCACGCGGCCTTCGATCTCCATCCCCTCGCTGAAGCCACCCTGGAAGCGAATCCCGGCACCGTGGGCCTGGACTGGCTGCAGGCGGCCCGGGCGCTGGGCTGGGACCGCATCAGCCTCGGGGTGCAGGCCCTGGAGGACGGACTGCTGGCCCGCCTGGGCCGCATCCACGGCGCCGCCCAGGCGCTCGAAGCGCTGGCCCAGGCCGGGCGCGCGGGCTTCCACCGGCGCAGCGCCGATCTCATGGTGGGCATACCTGGACAATCATTGTCCAAAGTCATCGAGGATGCCAGGACGCTGGTGGACACGGGCATCGAGCACCTGAGCATCTACCTGCTGGATCTGGACAAAGCCTGTCCGCTCAAGGCGGAGGTGGAGGCAGGCCGGCTCACCCTGCCCACGGAGGACGAGGTGGCCGATGTGTTCGAGGCCCTCCAGGCCGAACTGCCCCGCCTCGGCCTGCCCCCCTACGAGATCAGCAACTATGCCCGCCCCGGAGCCGGATCGCGCCACAACACGCGCTACTGGGAACGGCGGCCCTACCTGGGCCTGGGGCCGGCCGCCGCCTCGCAGTTGGGCGATTTCCGGTGGACGGAATCCGCCGTCATCCCGGCCTGGATCGAGGACCGGGGCACGCCGGAGATCCAGGAACTCGATGCCGCCGAGGCCCTGGCCGAGATCCCGCTCCTGGGCCTGCGCCTCCACCGGGGCGTGGACTGGGCGGAGCTTCGCCGCCGCGCCGCTGCCGCGCATCTGGCCCCCCTGGTGGACGGCTGGGAGGCCCGGCTCCGGTCCCTGGCCCGGGAGGGCCTTGTCCACTGGGCCGGGGACCGCGTGCGCCTCACCTCCCGCGGCATGCTCGTCAGCAACGGCATCCTGGAGCAGTTCGTCTAGCCTCGTGACAAGATGGTTGGCCCGGAGCCTGTCATGCCCTACGTTGGCGAAAGTGCCGCCCTTCTCACCTCCCTTGCCTGGGCGCTGAACAGCGTGTGCTTCACCCTGGCGGGGCGGCGGGTGGGATCGGCCTCCGTGAACCTGCTGCGCCTGCTCATGGCCTGGCTGATACTGGCCGCGGCCCACCTGGTTTTCGATGGCAGCCTCTTCCCGGTGCATGCGGGAGCGGCGCGCCTGGGCTGGCTGTCGCTGTCCGGGCTCATCGGCTTCGCCCTGGGGGATGCGGTGCTCTTCGAGGCTTTCCTGCTCATCGGCGCCCGCCTCGCCATGCTGCTGATGACGCTGTCGCCGGTCTTCAGCGCGCTGCTGGCCTGGATCTGGCTGAAGCAGAGCCTGAGCCTGCCCCGACTGCTGGCCATGGGGGTGACCCTGGCGGGCATCGCGTGGGTGGTCTGGGGAGAGGGCGATCGGGAGGTCCACCCGCACCGCTGGCGGGGCCTTTGGCTGGGCATCGGCGGGGCCCTGGGCCAGGCGGTGGGGCTGCTCTTCAGCCTCTACGGGCTGGCGGGGGGCTACTCGCCCTTCTCCGCCAACCTCGTGCGGGTGAGCGCAGGGCTGGCCGCCCTGCTGATCTATTTCGGCCTGCGGCGCCGGATCCCCAGCACCCTGGCCGGACTGAAGGACCGCCGCGCCTCCGGCCTCATCCTCCTCGGGGCGGCGACGGGTCCGGTGCTGGGCGTGATCCTCTCCCTCGTCGCCATCGCCAAGGCTCCCATGGGCGTGGCGGCCACCCTCATGTCGCTGTCGCCCGTGCTGCTGTTGCCCGTGGCCCATTTCGGGTTCAAGGAGAAGGTGGGCGTCCATGCCATCCTGGGCACGGCGCTCGCCCTGGCCGGCGCCGCCGCCCTGTTCATCGTGTAGGAGCGCCCATGACCCTCCGCAAGGATCCTGTCACCTGGCTCTACCCGGAGCTGGAACCGTTCGCGACCCATCGCCTGAAGGTGTCAGAGCTGCACGAGGTCTATGTGGAGGAGAGCGGCAACCCGCAGGGCAAGCCTGTGGTCTTCCTCCACGGCGGGCCCGGGGGCGGCACCAGCGGCAAGCACCGGCGCTTCTTCGATCCGGCGAGGTACCGCATCGTGCTCTTCGACCAGCGCGGGTGCGGCCAGAGCGCGCCCTATGCCGAGGTGCGCGAGAACACCACCTGGGATCTGGTGGCCGACCTGGAGCGCATCCGCGAACACCTGGGGATCGCGCGCTGGATGGTGTTCGGCGGCTCCTGGGGCGCCACCCTGGGCCTGGCCTACGCGGAGGCGCATCGGGCGCGGGTGACGGAGCTGATCCTGCGGGGCGTGTTCCTCCTCCGCCAGCGCGAGGTGGATTGGCTCTACCAGGAAGGCGCCAGCCGGATCTTCCCCGAGGCCTGGGAACCCTACCGTGATGCGATCCCCGAGGCCGAACGCGGGGATTTCCTGCGGGCCTACGCGAAGCGGCTCCTGAGCGAGGATCCGGCGGTGAACCTGCCCGCCGCCCGGGCCTGGAGCATCTGGGAAGGCGCGAGCAGCAAGCTGCTGCCCGATGCCGATTTCATCGCCACCTATGGGCAGGACGACACCACGCTGGCGTTTGCGCGCATCGAGTGCCACTACTTCCTGCATCAGGGCTGGCTCGACGAGGGCCAGCTCCTTCGCGACGCCTCCCGGCTGGCAGGCCTGCCCGGCGCGATCATCCAGGGCCGCTACGACATGGTCTGTCCCATCGAGAGCGCCTGGGCCCTCTCCAATGCCTGGTCCGAGGCCGACCTCGTCATCGTTCCCGACGCGGGCCACAGCGCCACCGAGCCCGGCATCTCCCGGGCGCTCGTGGCCGCGACCGACCGCTTCGCGGATGATCGTCAGAACTGAAAGGAGCGCCCATGTCCGCTTCCCGTTCCCTGCGGCTCGGCCACCGGGGCCTGTCCTCAGCGCACCTGGAGAACTCGATGGAGGCCTTCCGCGCCGCGCTGGCGGCGGGCATGGACGGCTTCGAACTGGATGTGCAGCCCACGCGGGACGGCGTGTGCGTGGTGCTGCACGATGACGATCTCGGGCGCACGGCCCTGGGCACCGGGATCCTGCGGAAGATGAAGGCCGCGGAGCTGCCGCCGCTGAAGAACGGCGAGCCCCTGCCGCGCCTGGCGGACGTGCTGGAACTGCCCGCGAAGCTGATCAACGTGGAGCTGAAGGGCGAGCCCGGCTGGCAGCAGGCTCTGGCGGCCGTGGAGGCCGCCGAGGCCCTGGACCGCGTGCTGTTCAGCAGCTTCGAGCCCAGCGAGGTGCTGCAGCTCTGGGCGGCCTGCGAGGCCGCCCGGTGCGGGTTCCTCTGGGAGACGGAGGAGGCGATGGACCTCACGGCGGAGGAACTGGCCGACCTGCCCGCGACCCTCTGGTTCCACCCGCCCCTCAAGGCCGTGCAGGCCAAGCCGGCGCTCTGGGCCCCCTACGCGGACCGGCTCGCCCTCTGGGGCATGAACACCCCGGCCGAAGCGGAGAACCTGCCCTTCACGCCCGCGGTGCTCATCGCCGATGGGCCCTGAAAAACGTCAGTTCTGGATGTAGGTCACCAGCTGCTCGATGGTGAACTGCTGGTCGGCGATGGTCTCCTTCACCAGATCACCAATGGACAGGATGCCGAGGACGCGCTCCTGGTCATCCAGCACCGGCAGGTGCCGGACGTGCTTGTCGGTCATCAGGGCCATGCACTGGGGCACCGTCTGATCCAGGGTGACGCAGCTGACTTTCTCGCTCATGATCTCGCGGACGGGTGTGTCCTTCGACGCCTTGCCCTTGAGGATGATCTTCCGGGCATAGTCCCGTTCCGAGAAGATCCCCACCAGCCTGCCCTGGTCCAGCACCACCAGCGCGCCGATGTCGTACTGGGAGAGCAGCGTCAAGGCCTGGTACACCGAGTCCCCCGGCCCCACGGCCACCAGGGGTTTCTTGCCGTCAATCAGCTGCTTCAGGGACCGCATGCATGCCTCCTGCTGGGTGGGCTTTGGGATGGGGATGGGGCGCGTGGCCATGACTATACGTCCGGACGCCCCGGGCTGGAAGGGGGTGCGGTCTCCGACACTTCGTCAATCCTGCGCCCCCGGGGCCGGTCCGTCCTTGTTCCGTGTGCGGCCCCGTGAGTACTCTTTGTCAGCCACGTATGGGAGGCTTCCATGGCCGTCAACCTCAAGGGACGCAGCTTTCTCACCCTGATGGACTTCACCCCGCTGGAGGTGCGCTACCTCCTGGACCTGTCGCGGGATCTGAAGGCCAAGAAGCGGATGGGGATCTACAACGACCTTCTGAAGGGCAAGAACATCGTGCT
>JAKAMQ010000143.1 GCA_021812805.1 Acidobacteriota bacterium | reverse complement strand
GCAGCAAGGATGTGATCCGCAGCGTGGTGCACCGCGCCAAGGCCAATCCCAAGCGCGTGGTCTTCCCCGAGGGCGATCATCCGCTCATCCTCCAGGCGGTGGCTCAGATGGTGGACGAGGGCATCTGCATCCCGATCCTCCTGGGTGATCCCGCCAAGGTGAAGTCTGCGGCGCTGGATCATGGCATTGACATCAGCGGCATCGAGGTGCTCGATCCGGGTACGGTGGCCTGGCGCCAGGAAGCCGAGGATGCCTTCTTCGACCTGCGCAAGCGCCGCGGCATCACCCACTCGGAGGCCAAGCGGCTGATCCGCCGCCGGATCTACTTCGGCGCCATGATGTGCCGCATGGGCAAGGCCGATGGCCTCATCGCCGGCCTGACGATGTACTACCCCGAGACCATCCGCCCCTGCCTGGAAGTGATCGGCACCCGCAAGGGCGTCAAGCGGGTCTGCGGGGTGTACACCATGGTCCTCAAGAACCGTGTCCTGTTCTTCTCCGACACGACCATGAACATCGAACCGACCAGCGAGGAACTGGCGGAGATCGCGCTGCTGACCGCGGACCTCGCCAAGGACACCTTCGGGATGGATCCCAAGGTCGCGATGCTCTCCTTCTCCGATTTCGGCAGCGTGGACCATCCGCTGGTCCGCAGGGTCCAAAAGGCCGTCCAGATCGTCAAGAGCCAGCGCCCCGGCCTCAAGTGCGATGGCGAAATGCAGGCGGACACCGCCCTCAGCGCCGACATCCTGGCCGAGGACTATCCCTGGGTGGATCTGCCCGGCGGCCCGAACGTGCTGATCTTCCCCGATCTCACCAGCGGCAATATCGGCTACAAGCTCGTGCAGCGGCTGGCGGGCGCGGAGGTCATCGGGCCCATCACCTGCGGCATGGCTGCGCCGGTGCATGTGCTCCAGCGGCACAGCGACCTGAACGACATCATCCACCTCACCGCCCTCACGGTGGTGGAGGCGCAGAAGAAATAGGCGTTCGGGCGCCGCCATTCCACCCACCCGCGGGGGCCTTCGTGGCCCCCGCGGTTATGCTGGGGAGACCACCCGCGGAGTGCCCATGCCTGAGGTGATGTGTGCCTGGTGCGGAGCCCGGATCCGGGAGAGCCCGGTGGAGCACTCCCATGGCATCTGTCCGTCCTGCGATCGCCAGCTCAGGGGGGTGCCCGATCTCAGCGAATCCGAACTCGATGCCCTCCCGTTCGGCGTGATCGTCCTCTCGGTAGATGGAATGGTGCAGGCCTACAACCGTGCGGAGAGCGAGCTCGCGGGGCGGCATCCGGATGAGGTCATCGGACGGAATTTCTTCACCGAGGTCGCCCCATGCACGGCTGTCCAGGCGTTCCAGGGCGCGTTCCAGCTTTTCTGCGCGGGCGATGGCGAGCCGAAAACCTTCCGGTTCACCTTCCGCTTCCCCTCCGGTTCCGTGCGGGTCCAGATCCTGTTCCTCCGCAAGGAGGGCGGCGCCGCCGTGGCCGTCCGCAAGCTATGACCCAGGCCGGATGATCCATGGAGTGTCTGGGTCACCACCCCTAGCGAAGCTGCTGCATCCAGGCCTGGATCTCGGGATCGGGTTCGGGGCTCAGGCGGAGGGCCTCCTGGAGATCCTCCAGGGCCGGTCCGGGCTCGCCACGCTGGAGGTGGACGAACGCACGCTCCTTCCGGGGGCGGGGATTCTCGGGATCGAGCAGGATGAGGTGGGTGCCGGTCCAGAGCGCTTCCTCCCAGGTTTCCGTGTGCATGTAGCGCAGGTGGAGGTTGCGCACGAGCCGCGCCAGGATCTGGCGATCGGGCGTGGGGCGGAACATGGTGGGATGGAAGGCGATCCGGCCTCCCGTGGCGGCCCGCACCAGTTCAGAGCCCCGCTCTTCGCCCACGGGGCGCCCGCCGTGGAAGGGATCGAAACACAGGAGCCCGAAAGGGGTGCGCAGTCCGCAGATGAAGTGGCCGGGCAGGCCCACGCCCACGGCATCGAAACCCATGCGCCGGGCCAGATCCACCCACAGAATGGAAAGGGTGATCGGCAGGCCTTTGCGATGTTCCATGGCGTAGGGGAGCAGCGCGTTCTCCGGGGCGTCGTAGGTGTCCCGGTCGCCGCGGAATCCCAGTTCCTGGAAGAGCAGATGGTTCAGTTCATCCACGGCCTTGTGGGTGTTCCAGGGCAGGGGCATGCGACCCGCCAGCCGGAAGGCCCACTCGCTCAATTCCAGAAGCACCTGGTCCGGGTAGGGATCTTCCAGGGCGGGGCCCACGGCATACACCGCGCCCTCGGCCAGGTTCCGGCAGGCCGGATCTTCGCGGAGGTACTCCAGGAGGGACATCAGCGGCGCCGGAGCCAGGCACGGACGATCCAGGCCAGGCAGAGCACACCGAGGGCCGCCAGAGACCAGCGCTGCCAGGCGTTCGTGGCTCCCTGGAGCTTCCGGGCCTCTTCCGCCTTGCGCGCATTGTCGGTGAACGAGAGCTTCGACTGGTCCTCCCGGGCCTCCTTGACGGCTTTCTTGGCGGATTCCCGCGAGGCTTCAAGCTCCTTCTCGGCTTCCTTCGAGGCTGCATCGGGATCCGCCTGGAACGTGCGCAGGGCAACCCGCTGCAGGCGGGGTTGGGCCGAATCGGGCCGATGCAGGGGCAGGGTGTCGCGGCCGTCCTGGGGATCCGCCTGGTCGGGGCCATTGTCCAGGCTGTCGGCAAGATCCTGCACATCGCTGCGGAGCGCCCGGAGCAGCTGGTTCTGGCGGTGCAGCTGGGCGCCCTGGATCCACAGCAGGCCGAGCTGGAGGGTGAGGAGCAGAGGAATGGACCAGGACCAGGCGGAATGGCGGGACATCAGCCCTCCCTTGCAAGAATGAACAGCGTGCGGTCATCCAGGTTCCGGGTGTCGAAGCCGGCCACATCCTGGAACACGGCTTCGCAGGCGGCCCGGGGGCTGCCAATGGCCCAGATGCGGCGCAGCTGGGCGCACAACCGGGCCAGGCCGTAGAGTTCTCCCCGGAGATTCATGGCTTCGGACAGGCCGTCGCTGTAGAGCACCAGCCAGCCCTGGGGCGGCAATGTCCCTTCCAGCACCTCCCAGTCGCCCGGTGCCACGGGCCGGAGGCCCAGACCCCGGCCCCGGGGGACCAGTTCCCGCGCACAGTCCGGACCGGCGCCATCCAGAAGCAGGGCGCCGGGATGGCCGGCCCTGGCCAGGCGGAAGTGCCCGGTTTCGTCCCATTCCAGGAGTCCGAGGGTGAGGAAGCCCCGGGGACCCATCAGGTGCCTCAGAGCCTCGTCGAGGGAGGCGAGGATGCTCTCCAGGGACTGATCTTCCCGCTGGGTCGCGAATTCCAGCAGGGCGGTAGCCTGGGCCATATAGAGGGCCGCGGCCAGTCCCTTGCCGCAGACATCGCCCACGGCGGCGATCCAGGTTCCGCTGGGCCGGCGCTTGACGAACAGGAGGTCGCCGCCGGTTTCCAGGGCCGGTTCCAGGCGGAGGGCCAGCTGGAAGCCGGGCACGACGGGCGCCGTGGCGGGGATGAGGCCTTCCTGGATCTTCCGGGCTGTCTCCAGCTCCTGGGTGAGACGCTCCTGGGCGAGGGTGCGCTGGTGGAGGATCGCGGTCTCCAGCACCAGGCCCGCAGCCATGGCCACTTCTCGGAGCAGCTCGCGATCCTCGCGCCCATAGTTCAGCTCGGCGTACTTCCCGCCCAGCAGAATCGCGGTATGGGGCATTTCGTTGGCCATCAGCAAAAGGAGCAACTGGGCCCCGAGGGCGTCCACATGGGCGCGCAGGCCGGCGCCCTGCTCCTGGATCCAGGCGGCTTCCTCGCTGCCCAGTCCCAGGACCAGTTCCTGGCTCTCCCGGGCCAGGCGCAGCAGCCCGGAGGGAAGCAGAAGGCTCTTCGGGGGGAACACGACGGGGCGCTCCTCCCGGTCCAGGCCGTCGGCCTGGGGCAGCTGGATCCGCTGATCCCGCACGGCCAGCACCAGGAGGAACTGGGGATTGAAGGCCTGCTGCAGGGAGGCGGCCACGGATTTCAGGAGGGCCTCCTCGCTGAACCGCCGCTTGGGCTCGCGCAAGGTGCCCAGGGCCGCCTCCCGGGCGCTGGCCAGATCCCGCCGGAACCGCTTGCGGATGGTCCGCAGCAGCCAGCGGAGCATCCACCCCAGGGGCAGGGCGAGCAGGCCCACCAGGGCTCCGGCCCAGCCCGGGGGAATGGCCGAGAGGCTGCGCGAGAAGATCAAGGCCAGGCCGCCGAGGTAGAGGGCCAGGGTCAAGCCGAGCACCGCGAAGTAGGTGACCCAGCGGAGCAAGGCCTTGCGGACATCGAACAGTCCGTGGCGGAAGATGGCGTAGGCGAAGCTGAGCGGCAGAAGGGGCAGCGGCAGCATGAAGATCCAGCTCTGCCGCGCGAACAGGAGGCTGGGGCCGTATTTGGCCTGGAGCAGCACCATGGCGACCAGATCCGCACAGATGGCCGCGGCCACGATGAGGCTGGGCACCAGCGCCTGCCGCGCCTGGCTGCCCATGTGCAGGAATCCGGCCAGGAACAGCCCCAGCCCTGCCAGGCCCGCCAGGAGGTAGAGGGCCTGGGGCCCGGCGATCAGGGCGAAGCGGATGGCGTGGATGGCCTCGGAAGGAAGGAAGGCTCCGCCCGGGAGGCTGACACGGGGGGGGCCGAGCGTCATGAAGAAGGTCCGGACGCCGAGCACGATGGCCAGGATGGCGAAGGTTCCGTAAAGGATCCGCAACAGGCGCCGGTTCTTGCGGAGGGTGAAAGGATGCGGGAAGCGCAGGAAGAAGTGGACCCAGAGGGGTGGCAGGAGCGCCCCGACCAGGCCCCGCCCAACCTGGATGGCCACCACCGCCGCATCCGGTGCATTGCCGGCGATCGCCGTGGCGCCGGAGAGCATCAGCGCCGTGCTGCCCAGGTAGAAGAAATGGCGGGCGCTTTTGCGCTCTGCGGCCGACACCACCACCAGCAGGGAGATGGCCCAGGCGATGAGCCCGTTGAGCAGCAGTGCAAGCTGGAATCGGCCGATGGGTTTCACCAGTCCCAGGGGGAGCTGGAGCAGCCGTCCATGGCGCAGCACGGTGTAGATGAGGATGGTGCCTTCCCGGCGGTTGTTGATGTAGCGCTGGGCTTCGGCGGTGCCCTTCGGGGTTGGCGCGAACCGGTGGCCCTGGATGGCCACCAGTTCATCGCCCTCCAGGAGGCCCGCATCCTCGGCCGCGCCATTCGGGAGGATCTCGCGGATGATGATCTTCCCCTGTTCAAGGTTCCAGGAACATTGATCGTCCGAGCCGGCATAGGCCCACTGGTTCAGGTAGAAGGATCCCAGCGAGAACACCAGAGCCACGAGGCTGATCAGGGCCAGCCGCCAGCGGATGCGTTTGAGGGTGGGGCTCATGCGGCCTTTGTGGAAGAATGCCCGGATGGAGCGGGAACTGGGGAATGAAAGACCCTGCTGGGTGCTGGTGGGAGGTCGCCGCCGCCTGGGGAAGGCTTTGGCGGAGGATCTGGCCCGGGATCACGACCTGGTGCTGACGAGTTCCCGGCCCTGGGGGGATGTCACGGAGCGGTCCAGAGGAACCACCCCTGCGCAGGTCCGGACCCTTCACTGGGATGCGGCGGATCCGGAGCTGGTGTCCCGCATGATGGCAGATCTGGAAGCCCTCGCCAGGGCCGGTGTGACCCTTTCTGGCGCGGTGCTCGTGGCCGGAACCTTCCCCGAGGCGCCCATCGGCACATGGTCCCCGGACGCCCTGGAAGCCACTTGGCAGATCAACCTCACCTTCCCGCTGCTCTGCGCCCAGGCCCTGGCGCCCCACCTGGCGGATGGCGCCTGTCTCCAGTTCCTCCTGGACACCTCCATCCACACCCCCTGGCTCCAGCGCCTGCCCTACAGCGCGGCCAAGGGGGCCCTGGCGGCCGCGCTGCCCGGTCTGGCGAGACTCCTCGCGCCGCGGGTGCGCGTGGTGGGGCACGCCCTGGGCGCGCTCCTGCCAGCGGAAGGCCGTGATGCCGCGTTCCTGGCGGAACAGACCCTCCTCAAGCGCCTGGGCACCCCGGCCGACCTCTGCCGGGCCGTCCGTTTCGCCGCCGACAGTCCCTTCCTGACGGGCGAAATTATCACCCTGGATGGCGGCCGGCGATGGCGTTAGCCGCCGCCGACGCGTTCCGAGAGGGATGACGGGATTGAACCGGATCTGAAGGGTTCAGTTTCTCGTTTCTGATTCGTGGTCTTCCGGTCTTCGGGGTGGATGTCGGTTGAACGCCAATGAGTGTCAGTCCAGCACCCGGACGTCGATCCGCGACGGCTGCCCGGCTGTGTGATAGACCCGCTGCGTCGCGGAATGGAAGTCGCCCGGCTTGGCCTGGAAGATGTTCTCGAAGACCTGGGGGTTCCGGTCCACCAGGGGGAACCAGGAACACTGCACCTGCACCATGAGCCGGTGCCCCTTCTGGAAGGTGTGGAAGACATCCGGCAGGGTGAAGGCCACCTGGGTGGGGCGTCCCGGCACGAAGGGTTCGGGGGTGGTGTAGCTGTTGCGGTACTTGCCGCGGATCACGTCGCCGCGCACCAGCTGCTGGCTGCCGGCGGCGTGCCAGCCCGCAGGGCGTTCCGCAGGATCGGGCGCGTCGTCCGGCTGCACGTCTATGACTTTCACGATCCAATCGCTGTCGGTTCCGGTGGTGCTGACGTGCAGCACCGCCCGTACGGGGCCCGCAAGGGTGAGAGCCTGCGCCAGGGGTGCCGTCTCATAGGTCAGCACGTCCGGGCGCCGGGAGGCGAAGCGCTGGTCCTCCACCATGTAGGGAGGCCAGTAGTCGAAGGTGATGGCCTGGGTGTAGGGCACGGGATGGGCCGGATCGCTCACGAAGCGGTCGAAGCCCCCGGAGGGGCCCGGGCGCACCGTGCCGAGCCCTCCCTTCGGCTCCAGGTAGAAGGAAGCCGGGTGGGCATGTTCTGGCGGCCATGCGTTGAAGGCACGCCAGGCATTCCGCCCCGTGTCGAAGACTGTGGCCCGGGCCAAGGGCGGCTCCGGAGCATCCTTCAGGTAGTGGTTGAAGAAGGGCAGCTCGACCTCGCGCTCGAACCAGGCGGCGGTATTGGACCCGAAGTCCACCGGGCCGATGTGGGTGGCGTCCCCGTCGGCCCACTGGCCATGGGTCCAGGGGCCCATGACGAGGTGATGATCCGTCGCCGGGCTCTGCCTAGCGAGGGCACGGTCGCAGGCCAGGGCTCCGAAGAGATCCTCCGCGTCGTACCAGCCGCCCACGGTGAGCACCGCCGGGCGTACATCCCGGATGCGCCGCCGGAGATCCCGGGCCTGCCAGTAGGCGTCGTAGGTGGGATGCGCCAGATATTCGTCCCAGATCCGGCTGATGGGGGTGGCGACCCGGCCTGCCAGGGTGCCCACGGGCCCGGCCTCCAGGTACCACGAGTAGCCGTCTGGCGTGCCCACATCTGCCACCTGCGGCCAGGCATGGCCGGGGGCTCCGGTGCGGTCGTGGAAGAAGAGGAAGAAGCCGAAATTGGCGGTGAGCTGGAAGGCGCCGCGATGGTAGGCGTCATCCCCTTCCCACATGTCCATCATGGGTGCCTGGGGGGAGACGGCCTTCAGGGCGGGGTGGCCGCAGAGCATGCCCTGGACGACGTAGTGACCCGGGTAGCTGATGCCCCACAGGCCCACCTTGCCGTTGTTGTCGGGCACGTGCTTCACCAGCCAGGCGATGGTGTCGTAGGTGTCCGTGGTCTCGTCCGTGGCCTTCGGTCCCGAAGCCGGGTTCGCGGGGCGGGCATCCACGAAGGCGCCCTCGCTCATGAACCGTCCGCGGACATCCTGGTAGGCCACGATGTAGCCCTGGTCCAGGAAGGCCGGGGAAGGCCCCACCATGCGCGGAAAGACCGCCGGGCCGTAGGGCCAGATGCCGTAGGGCGTGCGCTGGAGCAGGATGGGGTGGGGGG
>JAKAMQ010000142.1 GCA_021812805.1 Acidobacteriota bacterium | reverse complement strand
CTTCGAGGCCCGCATCATCCCCCACCGGACGGACGAAGTGCTGGCCATCGTGCGGGACATGTCGGAGGTCAGGCGCCAGGAACAGGCCGCCCAGGCCGCCCTCCGGGAGAAGGATCTCCTCCTCAAGGAGATCCACCACCGGGTGAAGAACAACCTGCAGGTGGTCTCCAGCCTGCTCCGGCTCCAGGCCGCCACCCACGCGCAGCCCGCCGTCCGGCAGGCCCTTGATGAGGCCCAGGAGCGCATCCAGGCCATCGCCCTCATCCACCAGAAACTCAAGCACGCGCCGGATGCCACCCGGCTGGACCTGCCCGCCTATGTGCGCTCCCTGGCGGAACGGCTGGTGCGGAGCTACGCCAGCGCCCCGGCCCTGGTGGATCTCCAGGTCCAGGTGGCGCCCGTCCAGCTGGGACCGGATGATGCCGTCCCCCTGGGGCTCATCCTGAACGAACTGATCTCCAATACCTTGCAGCATGGCTTCCCGCCCGGAGAGGGCGGCAGCCTGGAAATCAGCATCGAGGACCAGACGGGGTGTCCCGGCTTGGCCGGAACACCCCGTGGGGGTGCACAAGGGGGGACATCGCGAACCGAAGGCGGGCAGGCGGTCCCCCCTCGTTCAAGTCAATCGGAGGGCCAGGTCCAGGTCCGGGTCGCCGACTCGGGGGTGGGGCTGCCCGATGGCGTGGATCTGGATCATGGCGGGCTCGGGTTCCAGCTGATCCAGGCCCTGGCCGGCCAGCTGGGCGGCAGCCTGGAACTGGAACGGCGCAGAGGCGCCGCTTTCCGCCTGTCTTTCACCCCTCGATCGAGCCGTGATTCCCATGAGGCCTGACCGGATCCTGATCGTGGAGGACGAGGCCATCGTGGCCATGGATTTGCGCCTGCATCTCCAGGCCCTGGGCTACGAACCGGTGGGCACGGCCGCGAACGCCACCGAGGCCCTCGCCCTCGCGGTACGCACCCACCCCGATCTGGCCCTCATGGATGTCTCCCTGGAAGAAGGCGAAGATGGCATCGAGGCGGCCGGTCGGCTCCAGGCCCTGGGGGTGCCGGTGGTGTTCCTCACGGCCTATGCCGACGAGGCCACCCTGGAGCGGGCCAAGCGCAGCCGACCCTATGGCTACCTCGTGAAACCCTTCGAGGAGCGGGCCCTCCATTCCACCATCGAGATGGCCCTCTTCCGCCACCGGATGGAGCGGGAGCTCCAGGCCCGGGAATCGCGCTTCCGCGCCCTCATCGAGAACACGCAGGATCTGGTGGTGATCCTGGATGCGGAAGGCCGGCTGCGCTACGCCAGCCCTTCTGCCCTCCGGATGCTGGGCTATCGCACCGGGGATCACCCAAGCTTTTCGGCCTTCGCGCTGGTCCATCCCGAGGACCAGCCGGCCGCCGCGCACCTCCTCGAGCACCTCCACGGGCACCCGCAGGAGGCCCGCACCCTGGAGATCCGGGCCCGGCACCGCCACAGGGGCTGGCGCATCCTGGAACTCACGGCCCAGAACGCCCTGGAAGTGCCCGGCGTCGAGGGCATCCTCATCCACGCGCGCGATATCACTGACCAGCGGCAGAACGAGCTGGAGCGCCGGGCCATGGAGGCCAAGCTCCAGCAGGCCCAGAAACTGGAAAGCCTGGGCGTGCTGGCGGGCGGCATCGCGCACGACTTCAACAACCTGCTCATGGGCATCATGGGCCAGGTGGGCCTCGCGATGATGGAAGTGCCGGAGGATCACCCCCTCAACCGCCGCCTGCGCCAAGTGGAAACAGCGGCCCAGCGGGCCGCCGACCTCACCCGCCAGCTCCTGGCCTATTCGGGGCGGGGGCGCTTCCTGGTGGAACCCCTGGCCCTGTCGCGCCTGGTGGAGGAGATGGGCGAACTGCTCGCCACCGTCATTTCCAAGAAGGCCCTGATCGAGTACCACTTCGCCCCGGATCTGCCGGCCATCGAGGGAGATGCCACCCAGATCCGGCAGGTGCTCATGAACCTGATCACCAACGCCTCGGACGCCCTGGGGGACCATCCAGGGCGGATCCGCATCACCACCGGCATCCTGCACTGCGAGCCGGAGACCCCGGCCCTCGCGGGCACCGTTCCCGCCGGCGAGGCCGTGTTCCTGGAGGTGGCGGACACTGGCGCTGGCATGGAGGAAGCCACCCTCCAGCGGATCTTCGATCCCTTCTTCACCACCAAGTTCACGGGGCGCGGCCTAGGACTGGCAGCGGTCCTGGGCATTGTCCGGGGACACCACGGCGCCATCCAGGTCCACAGCCGGCTGGGCGAGGGCACCTCCTTCCGCCTGTTGTTCCCGCCCGCCCAGCGGGAACAGATCCAGGAGCTGCCCGTCCGGACGGGCTCCCAGCCCTACTTCGGCCACGGCACGATCCTGGTGGTGGACGACGAGGAGGCCGTCCGGAACGTGGCCGCCCACAGCCTGGAGCGCAGCGGCTTCACGGTCCGGACCGCCCGCGACGGCCAGGAAGGCCTGACCCGCTACCAGGCCGAGGCCGGGGAGATCCGGATGCTGGTACTCGACCTCACCATGCCGGAGATGAGCGGCGAAGAAGTGCTGGCCGCCCTCCGCTCGGGCGGCGGCCCCGGCGCCAAGGTGCCCATCCTGATCTCCAGCGGCTACAGCACCGCCCACCTCGCACCGGAATTCCAGCGCCACGGCCAGGTGGCCTTCCTGCAGAAGCCCTATGGCCCCAAGGATCTGCTCCGCAAGGTCCGCGAGTGCCTGGGGGAGTGACCCCGAAGGTCGGCCGGGACTGTGGGAAGATCGAGGTTTGCCACCACGGATTCCCATGTCCACGCCCATGATGCAGCAGATCGCCGGCCTCAAGCGCGAGGCCGGCGACGCGGTGCTGCTCACCCGGATGGGGGATTTCTACGAGATCCTGGGCGAGGACGCCATCCGCGCCGCGCCGGTGCTGGAGATCGCCCTGACGATGCGGGGCAAGGGCACGGACTCCGAAACGCCCATGTGCGGCGTGCCCCACTTCGCCCTGGATTCGTACCTCCCGAAGCTGCTGGCGGCGGGCTTCTCCGCGGCCATCGCCGAGCCCACCGCCAAGGCCGAGGAAGTGAAGGGCCTGCTGCCCCGCGCCCTCAAGCGCATCATCACCCCCGGCACCTGGCTGGACGACGACGCCCGCTGGCTCGGCGCCCTCCACCGTTCGGGCGCAACCTGGGGCCTGGCCCTGCTTCAGCTCGCCTCCGGCGCCCTGCGGGTGCTGCCGGGCGAGGGCGAGGAGGCCCTGCGGGCCACCCTGGAACGGATCAGCCCCCAGGAGCTGATCCTGGCCGAGGGCGCCCCGGACGTGCCCGAGCTGGAGGCCGCCCGCACCCGGCTGCCCGCCTGGCGCTTCGAGGCCTCCCGGGCCCGCCAGCAGGTGCTGGCCTTCTTCGGTTGGCAGCACCTGGAGGGCGTGGGCCTCGACCCCTACCCGGCCGCGGTCGGCGCCCTGGCGGCGCTGCTGGACCATGTGGAGGCCACCCAGAAGGGCCGTCCCGCCCATCTGCAGGGCGTGAGCCTGGAGCTGGGCGCCTCGGGCCCCCTGCTGGACGCCACCAGCGCCCGGCACCTGGAGGTCTTCGCCAACGGCCTGGACGGCGGCAAGGCGGGCACCCTCGCCGCCCTGCTGGACCAGTGCCGCACCCGCATGGGCTCGCGGCTGCTGAAGGCCTGGCTGGAGCAGCCCCTGCGCGACCGCGCCGCCCTGGAGCGCCGCTGGTCCCAGGTGGCCTGGCTCACGGAGGATCGCCGGCGAGGGCCGCTGCAGACGCTCCTCGCGCGGGTGCCGGACCTGGACCGGCTCCTGGGCCGCGTGGCCCTGGGCCTCGCCGCGCCGCCGGAACTGGCCCAGCTGCGCGAGGGCCTGGCCGTCCTCCAGAAGCTGCCGGCCCTGCTCCAGGACGAGGGCTGGGCGCCCGAGGTGGCGGATCTCGGCCTCTGGCCCGCGGAGACGCCCCTCTGCGGCTCCCTGCTGGCCGAGCTGCAGCGCTGCCTGGCAGAGGCGCCGCCCCTGGACCTGGAGAAGGGCGGGGCCATCCGCGATGGCGTGGATCCGGAACTCGACGCCGTGCGCCGCCTGGCCCGGGACGCCAAGCAGGTGATGCTCGAACTCGAGGAGGAGGAACGCCGCGCCAGCGGCATCCAGAGCCTGAAGATCAAGTACAACCGGGTGTTCGGCTACTACTTCGAGATCACGAAGGCCAACCTGGGCGCGGTACCGGCCCACTTCCTCCGCAAGCAGACCCTGGCCAACGCCGAGCGCTTCACCACGGAAAAGCTGGTGGCCTTCGAACAGCGGCTGCTCAGCGCCGAGGGCGACCAGGTGCGGCTGGAGATGGCGCAAGTGCAGCGCCTGTTGGCCCTGGTGCTGGAATCCCGCGCCGACCTCACGGCCCTGGCCCGCGCCACGGCCGCCCTGGACCTGCTGGCCGCCCTGGCGGAGCGGGCGCGCCTCTCGGGCTGGACCCGCCCGGAGCTGGGCGAGGAGCGGGACCTGGTGCTGGCCGCGGCCCGCCACCCCATGCTGGAGGCGCGGCTGGGCCGCGAATGCATTCCCAACGATCTGGCCTTCACGGCGGACCAGCCCATGGCCGTGGTCACGGGTCCCAACATGGGCGGCAAGTCCACCTTCCTCCGCACGGCGGCGCTGCTGGTGGTGCTGGCCCAGACGGGTTCCTTCGTGCCGGCGGAGCTCATGCGCTTCGGGCTGGTGGACCGCATCTTTACCCGCATCGGCGCCTCGGACCAGCTGGCCCGGGGCCAGTCCACCTTCATGGTGGAGATGACGGAGACGGCGCGGATCCTCAACCAGGCCACGTCCGCCAGCCTCGTCATCCTCGATGAGATCGGCCGGGGCACCTCCACCCGGGATGGCCTGGCCCTGGCGGAAGCCATCGCCGAAGCCCTGCGGGACATGCGCGGCGGTGCCCCGCGGACGCTCTTCGCCACGCACTACTTCGAGATGACGAAGCTGGCGGACGATGCCCGCGTGCAGAACCTCCACGTGGAGGTGCAGGAATGGGAGGAACAGCTGCACTTCCTCCACCGCGTGGCGCCGGGGCCTGCGGACCGCAGCTACGGCATCCAGGTGGCCCGGCTGGCGGGCCTGCCCCGCCGCGTCATCCAGCGGGCCCAGCGGCTGCTGGCCCAGGCGCCGGAAGTGCCCAAGGCCCCCACCCCCCTGCAGCCGGCCCTGCCGCTCTTCGAGGTCGAGCCCGATCCCCTCCGCGCCGAGCTGGAAGCCCTGGACCTGAACCGGATGACGCCGCTCGAGGCCCTCACCTGGCTGGCGATGAAGCAGAGGGAGCGGCCATGAGCGCACCCAGCCACCCCATCCGCCGCCGGGACCGGGCCCTGGACGAGGCCGAGGCCCTGGCCATCCTGGAGAAAGCGGAGTGGGGCGTGCTGGCCACGGTGGATGCCGATGGGTGGCCCTATGCGGTGCCCCTCAACCACGCCGTGGTGGAGGGGGCGCTGATCCTCCACAGCGCCCGCGAGGGGCACAAGCTGCGGAACCTCCAGGCCAACGCACGGGTGTCCTACTGCGTGGTGACGGCGGCGGAGCCCCTGCCCCTGGAGCTTGCCACCCGCTACGAGAGCGTCATCGCCTTCGGGCGGGTCCGGCTGCTCACGGACGAGGCGGAGCGCCTGGCGGCCCTCCAGGCCCTCGGCGCGCGCTTCGCGCCGGATCATCCCGAGGTCGTGGCCCGGGAGATCGCCAAGGATGCCTTCCGCACTGCCGTCCTCCGCATCTCCCTCGAGCGGGTCACGGGCAAGGCCCGGCGCTGATTTGACCTGAACGAGGGGGGACCGCCTGCTCGCCTCCGGTTCGCGATGTCCCCCCTCGTGCACCCCCACGCGGTGTCCCGGCCGAGCCGGGACTCCACGTCCGACCTGAACGAGGGGGGACCGCCTGCTCGCCTCCGGCTCGCGATGTCCCCCCTCGTGCACCCCCACGCGGATCCCCGGCCAAGCCGGGACACCCCGTCTGACCTCAACGAGGGAGGAATGCCTGCGACCGAAATCTTGTCGGCCCAAGGGCGCCATGCCCGTGCTACCTTCCCTCCCAACCCGAGCCCCCCATACCCAGTGTTACGAGGAGTCCGCCATGAGCGACGTGGACATCAGCCTCACCCAGCAGGCCACCATCCAGGCCCTTCAGAAGGGCGAGGCGGCGATCCCCATGCGGGGCTGGCTCGCCAAGGAGGCCGCCATCAACTACGAGGTGGAGCGGGCCCTGGCGGAGGAGGATCCTGCGGCCTTCTGGGCGGAGAAGGCCAAGGCCCTGGACTGGGCCGCCCCCTGGACGGAGACGCTGCGCTTCGAGGTGCCCAACCACGCGTGGTTCCTGGGCGGCAAGCTCAACGCCACGGTGAACTGCATTGACCGCCATGTGCACAGCGACCGGCGGAACAAGGCCGCCGTCATCTGGGTGGGCGAGGACGGCGAGGAGCGGACCTACACCTACAGCCGGCTCTACCGGGAGATGAACCGCTTCGCCAATACCTTGAAGCGCCTCGGCGTCCGCTCGGGCGACCGGGTCATCCTCTACATGCCCCTGACGCCGGAAGGCATCGTCTCCATGCTGGCCTGCGCCCGCATCGGCGCCATCCACAGCGTCGTCTACGCAGGGATGGGCGTGCAGGCCCTCAAGGCCCGCATCGAGGACGCGGGAGCCAAGGTGGTGGTGTGTTCCGATTTCACCTACCGCCGCGGTAAGGCCATTTCCCTGAAGCCCATCGTGGACGAGGCGGTGCGCGATCTGGCCCTCGTCGAGCACATCATCGTCCACCGCCGTGGCTCCCGCCCCGGGGACGCCCCCTTCAAGTTCGACAGCGAGCGGGAAAAGGACTTCTACGACATCCAGCAGGGCCGGGAGATCCACTGCGAGCCGGAGATGGTGGACGCGGAGCATCCCCTCTTCATCCTCTACACCAGCGGCACCACCGGGAAGCCCAAGGGCGTGGTCCACGCCACGGGCGGCTACCTGGTGGGCGTGAACTACCTCGCCAAGGCCTTCTTCCAGATCCAGGAGCGCGACATCTACTGGAGCACCTCCGACATCGGCTGGATCGTGGGCCACAGCTTCATCGTCTACGGGCCGCTGAGCATTGGCGCCACCGTGCTCTGCCGCGAGGGCGCGCCGGACTACCCGAGCCCGGAGGTCACCTGGGAGCTGTGCGAGCGCTTCGGCGTGAACGTGATGTTCACGGCGCCCACGGCGGTCCGCATGTGGATGAGCCACGGCGCCGAGGCCCCCGGGAAGTTCGACCTCTCCAAGCTGCGCCTCATGGCCTGCGCCGGGGAGCCGCTGAATCCAGAAGCCCACCGCTGGGCCCAGAAGCACCTCGTGGGCCAGGGCAACGGCATGGTGGTGGACAACTGGTGGCAGACGGAGATCGCGGGGCCCGTCATCGGCACCCTGCCCACCTTCGAGGCCCGGCCCGGCAAGGCGGGCAAGCCGCTGCCGGGCGTGAAGCTCGCCGTGGTGAACCGCGACGGCTCGCCGGTGCCCGACGGCCAGGGCGGTCTGCTGGTCATCCAGGCGCCGCTGCCCTACATGCTCCGCACCGTGTGGAACGATCCGCAGCGCTATGAGGATTACTGGCGCGACATTCCCGGCTGCTACAGCGCCGGCGACGTGGCGGTGAAGGACGCCGATGGCTATGTGGCGGTGCTGGGCCGGGCCGACGATGTGCTGAACGTGGCCGGCCACCGCATCGGCACGGCGGATGTGGAGGGCTCGCTCATCCGCCACCCGGCCGTGGCCGAGAGCGCCGTGGTGGGCATCCCCGATCCCATCAAGGGCGAGAGCATCAAGGCCTTCGTGGTGGTGAAGCCGGGGTTCGCCGCGGGACCGGGCCTCATCGCCAGCCTCAAGGACCATGTCCGCGAGGATCTGGGCGGCATCGCCACCCCCGCCGACATCGAGATCCGCGCGAGTCTCCCCAAGACCCGCTCCGGCAAGATCGTGCGCCGCGCCCTCAAGGCCTGG
>JAKAMQ010000008.1 GCA_021812805.1 Acidobacteriota bacterium | reverse complement strand
CCGATCCTCCATGGATCCCTCGGAATGGTCAGGCTTGGGCTTTCGGAGAATGCCATCCGTTCGCGTGCGGCTTTCGGCGAGAGCGCGATCCAGGGCATGGTGCTGCTGTTCCTGCTGGCGGGCGTGGGCGGATCGTTCCTCATCGCGCAGGATGTCCACCGCGACGCTCTCCGGCTCTCCTCCGCCGTGGCGGCCTTCCGCATGGACGGGCTGGTACCTGCTCTGCCTGTACTACGTGGAGATGAGATCGGTCTGGTGGCCCGGGCCGTCCAGGACATGATGGGGCGCCTGAAGGATCTTCAGCAGGAGAACCTGGCCCTTCTGGCCCGATTCAGGGACGCGGACCGCATGTCCAGCGTGGGGCTCATCGCTGCGGGATTGGCTCATGATATCAACAATCCGCTCTCAGGCCTCATGGCCTCTCTGGATCGCCTCTCACGAAAACCAGAAGATGCGACCCGCCTGGCTGCCTATCTTCCGCCGATGAAGGAAGCCGCCTGGCACATCCAGGGCGTGCTCCAGCGACTCCTGCAATTCGTCCGCCACACCCGCTATGAAGAGATCCCCGTGGATCTCAAGGATGCGGCCCAGAAAGCCAGAATGCTGGTGGAACACAGCCTGCCAGCCGGTGTGGGCCTGGATCTACAGGTGCCCGATAGCCTGCCTGCCATCTTCTTCGACCCGGCGGGCCTCCTCCAGATTCTCGTCAACATCTTAATCAACGCTGCGGATGCCATGGACCAGCGGGAAGGGCGGATCGTCCTCCGTGCCAGCGAGGAGGCTGGGCGCGTCACGATTGCCGTCCAGGACACGGGCATCGGCATGCACCCCGAGGCTTTGGCCCGAGCCTTCGATCCTCTGTTCACCACCAAGCCACCCGGGCGGGGAACGGGCCTCGGCCTGGCTATCGCCCGCCAGATGATGCGCGATCATGGCGGGGACATTGAACTGGCGAGCAATCCGGGCGAGGGAACCTGTGTGACCCTGCGGTTCCGGGCCTTGGAGGTCTGATGCGGATCCTGGTGGCTGAAGACGAAGCCCTGCTGGCCATGGCCCTCCACGATGATCTAGTCGAGGCTGGCCACGAGGTCGAGGTGGTGGGCAACGGGCTTGCTGCCTGGGACTTGATCCAGCGGACGCCACCCATGCTGGTCTTATCGGATGTCCGCATGCCAGGGCTAGATGGCATGAGCCTCCTGCAGCGCGCTCGGCAGGCCCAGCCAGGAATGGCGTTCATCCTTATGACCACCTTCGGATCCGTCAAGGACGCGGTCACGGCGCTCCAGGCAGGAGCTACGGATTATCTGGTCAAGCCCTTCGAGCGGGAGGAACTTCTGGAGCGGGTACGGCGCGTGTCCGAACTCCTGGATCTGCGCCGGGAGAAGGCCGAACTGGAACAACGCCTGGAGCAGTTCACCCGCCCCAGCCTTTTCCTGGGCGCGACCCTGGCCATGAGAGAACTCTGGGCGATAGTGGATCGGGTGGCGCCGATGGATGTGGATGTCCTGATCCAGGGGGAGACCGGCACCGGCAAGGAGGTGCTCGCCCGCGCTATCCATGCGGCCAGCCCGCGGGCCTCACGCCCTTTCATGCCGGTGTCCTGCGCCATCCTTTCTGGCTCGCTCCTGGAAAACGAACTGTTCGGTCACGAGAAGGGCGCCTTCACCGGCGCAGACAAGGCGGCCATGGGCCGTTTTGAAGCTGCTGCCGGCGGAACCCTTTTCTTGGACGATGTGGACGACATCCCTCTGGAGACCCAGGCCAAGCTGCTCCGGGTGCTGCAGGAGCGGCGGGTCGAGCGCCTGGGTTCCGTCCAGGCTCGCCCCGCTGAATTCCGCCTGGTCTCGGCGACGAAGAAGGATCTGGCCCAACTCGTGTCCGAGGGACAGTTCCGCCAGGATCTCTACTACCGGCTTCACGTAATCCACGTGGATCTTCCGCCGCTGCGCCACCGCCGCGAGGACATTCTGCCGATGGCCCACTTCTTCCTTCGGAAAGCGGCGGGCGCAATGCGCGATTCCATTCCTGACCTTCACCGGGACACCTGCGATCTGCTCCGCTCCCACGACTGGCCCGGCAACATCAGGGAGTTGGAGCATGCCATGCAGGCGGCCCTGGCCCTTTGTGCGGGCCCGGAAATCCTACCCTCCCACTTGCCGAAGGCCCTGGCGGGTGGCTCCTCCCCGTTGGAGAACGCCCCGGGCCAGGAGCTTTGCGCAGGGCGTGTCCAGCTCGACGAAATGCTGGCCCAGACGGAACAACGTCTTCTCACATGGGCACTTGAGAAAGCAAAGGGCAATCAGTCCGAGGCGGCGGCCCTCCTGGGCATCCCCAGGAGCACCTTCCAGTATCGCGCCCGGCGCCTGGGCCTTCCGGGAGCCGGCAAGGAAGCCTGAGGAACTCGCCGAAAACCTGGCGCGCGCCGAAAAGCTGGCAATCCTTTTGGGCCCTCGGCTCTCGTGACGGAAAAGCCCCTGAAGTTCTTGCGAGGCTTGGTGTCCTCCGTCAGGGGCCCCGAAATAGGCACGGATCGGCTTGCTGAAAAGTGGGCGGGGCCTGGCCAGCGTGTGCAAGGAAACTATAGAGTAAAATAAATAGAATAAATTATTTAAATCATTGATGACCGTTTGGCCTGCTTCCTGCATTGAAGAGGCCCGAGCAACTTAGAGGCATCTCTGTCCCCCACCACGCCCCGTCCCGGAGGTATTCATGGAACAGTCCCTTCAGCCATCTGCCCCCGATTCCCGGAGGGCCTTTATCGAGAAGGTGAGCTCCGCGGTCTTCGCCGGCTTGGCGCTCAACGGGGTCAAGCTGGGCGCAGAGGAAAAGACCAACACAATGCCCGCATCGGGCCTTCCTCCGATGCCCGCCTCCCCCTTCCAGCTTTCCGAACATGTGGACCAGGACGTTCTGATCCGCATGCAGGCTGAGCTTGAGCGGACCATGAAGAAACCATTCAAGGAGCGCCGATGGGGCATGGTCATTGACACCCGGAAGTGCACAGGATGTTCCTCATGCACGGTCGGCTGCGTCATGGAGAACAAGCTGCCGCCCGGGGTGGTGTACCGGCCGGTGATTAATGAAGAGAGGGGCACCTACCCAGATGTGGCGCGCACCTTCACGCCCCGTCCCTGCATGCATTGCGAGGATCCCGGGTGCACGCCGGTGTGCCCTGTGGAAGCCACCTACAAACGTGCGGATGGCATCGTTGTGATTGACTACGATGTCTGCATCGGCTGCCGCTATTGCCTCACAGCCTGCCCCTACCAGGCCCGGACCTTCGATTTCGGCGAGCACTGGACAGACAATGCGGCCAAGGGTGCCGATGGGGCGCTGGCCCTCACGGAGGCCCGAGCTTATCAGAATCCGCCGAATTTTGAGTACGGCAAGCACTGGGAACGGAGCGAAGGGCTCATTCCCGGCAGCCCCGTTGGGAATGCCCGTAAGTGCACCTTCTGTACCCACCGTCTCGACCAGGGGATGCTGCCCATGTGCGTGTCCACCTGTGTGGGTCGGGCGACCTTCTTTGGTGACCTGAATGACCCGAAATCCCTGGTGTCCGAACTGGCGGGCCAGGCGAACGCCAAGGTCCTCAAGCCCGAAGCGGGCACCCAGCCCCAAGTTTTCTACCTGAGCTAGGAGGACGCGATGAACCGAAACGCCAAAATCCTCTGGGCGATCTGGGCCCTCCTGGCTCTCCTGGGCGGGATCGGCCTGATTGAACGCCTGTTCCTGGGCCATCGCCTCGCCGCCTACACCAGCTACGTGCCCTGGGGTATGTGGGTGGCGGCTTACATCTTTTTCATCGGGCTCTCTGCGGGCGCCTTCCTGCTCTCCAGCCTAGTGTACGTTTTCGGTGTCCACAAACTGGAGCGGATCGCCAAGCTGGCGCTGTTCGTGGCTGCCACCACGCTCGTCATGTCCCTGCTCACCATCTGGTTCGATCTGGGCCATATGGAACGCAACTACGAGGTGTTCACCCGCCCCCACTTCCATTCGATGATGGCCTGGATGGTATGGCTCTACTCAGCCTACTTCGCCCTACTTCTGGGGGAGCTCTATTACGCGTTGCGCCGGGACATGAAGTCCCTTTCAGCGGAGGCGATCCGGGAAGATGACCGAAAATTGAAACGCCTCGCGACCATCGGCATTCCCCTGGCCATCGCCTTCCATGGCGGTGTGGGCGCCCTATTTGGGACCGTGTCGGCGCGCCCGTTCTGGAACAGCCCCATCTATCCGATCATGTTCCTGGTCGGCGCCCTGCTTTCAGGAGGCGCGTTGATGACCTTCATCGTGGCCTCCTTCTGGCCTGACAAAGACGAGGCCTGGCTGGATCTGCTCCAGTTCCTCGGGAAGATCGTCCTGGGCTTCCTACTGTTCGATCTGCTGCTCGAATGGGCCGAGTTCTCCATCCCCCTCTGGTACGGGGTGGGGCCCGAAGCAAGCCTCGTCAAGTACGTTCTCTTCGGTCCCTTCTGGTACGTCTACTGGGTCGTCCACATCCTCCTGGGCGTTGCGGTCCCCATCTACCTTCTGGCGGCAAAGCGAGATGCCAAGTCAATCAATTTGGCCAGCGCCTTGGTGGCCGTGACCTTCTTCGCCATTCGCCTGAACCTGGTGATTCCTGGCCTTGTCACGCCTGAACTGAAGGGGCTCGAGAACGCCTACGTGGATCCCATCGGGAACCACCTCTCGTACCACTACGTTCCCAGTTTCTTCGAGTGGCAGATCCTCATGGGTGTCGTTGCGCTCGGCATCGCCATCTTCTACCTGGGCCGCCGCCATCTGCCCCTGGTCCCGAATTCCACGAGCCACGAGGTGTCGAAATGAAACTCTCCCGCCGCGATGTTCTCAAGGGCGGCGTCCTGGCCGGTGCCGGCGCCCTCCTCGGTAGCGAGGGCAACCGTTTGATGGCCGCCATCCAGGGCTCCGGCCCCGATGGACACGACAGCTATGATCTGGCCCAGCCCGAGAACATCCTCTATTCCCAGTGCCTGCAGTGCAACACGCAGTGCACCGTGAAAGCAAAGATCCAGAACGGCCTGCTGGTCAAGATTGACGGTAATCCCTATAGCCCCATGAACCTGCAGCCCCAGCTCAGTTACGATCTCAGTCCCCAGGCCGTGGCCAAGGTGGACGGGCATCTCTGCCCCAAGGGCCAAGCGGGCGTCCAGAGCATCTACGACCCCTATCGCATCCGCATGGTGCTCAAGCGCAATGGACCGCGGGGGTCCCGCCAGTGGAAGGCCATCCCCTTCGAGCAGGCCATCCAAGAGATCACCGAGGGCGGCCAGCTCTTCGCCGACATCGGCGAAACCCGGCATGTGCCTGGATTCAAAGAGGTGTTCGTCCTGAAAGATGCCTCCCTGGCCAAGGCGCTAGGCGAGGATGTGAGCGAGGTCCGCGCCGGGACGATGACCGTGGAGGATTTCAAGTCGAAGCACAAGGATCATCTGGATGTGCTGATTGATCCCGACCATCCGGACCTCGGGCCCAAGAACAACCAGTTCGTTTTCCAGGGCGGGCGCATCGGCCCCGACCGCGAAGTATTCGCGAAGCGGTTCACCTTCAACGGCATCGGATCCGTCAACTGGTACGCCCACACCACCATCTGCGAACAGGCCCACCATGTGGCCTTCCTCTGGGCCACCGCGCAGTGGGCTGTGAAGGATGGCGTGGGAAGCTGGAACAAAGGCACCAACCACATGAAGCCGGACTACACCAAGTCCGAGTTCGTGATCTTCTGGGGCACTGGTTACACCGAGGCCAATTTCGGTCCTACCCCCATGGGACCGCAGGTATCCCAGGCCATTGTGGATGGCAAGCTCAAGGTGGCGGTCGTAGATCCGCGGCTTTCCAAGACCGCGGCCAAGGGCTGGTGGGTGCCCGTTGCGCCCGGCGGAGACCTTGCCCTGGCCTTCGGCATGCTCAACTGGATCATCGAGAACAAGCGGTACGATGAGGCCTTCCTGCGCAATGCCAACAAAGCCGCCGCCAAGGCTGGGGATGAGAAGACCTGGAGCAATGCCTGCTGGCTGGTCAATGTAGAAACGGGCAAGTTGATCCGCGCCAAGGAACTGGGCGTGGGCAACGAAACCCAGTTCGTGGCCCTGGTCGGGGGACGTCCCACAGCCGTGGATCCCGAGGACGAGAAGAAGTCCGTCGTCGGAGATCTTGATGTGGATACCACCCTCCGAGGCATGAAGATCAAGACTGGCTTCCGCGCCCTCCGCGATTCTGTCTTCGAACACGGCATGACCCACTACGTCGAGAAGAGTGGCGTGGACCAGGCCACCATTGAATCGCTGGCGCGGGAATTCACGGCCCACGGGAAGAAGGCTGCTATTGATTTCTACCGTGGCCCCATCAAGTTGACCTACGGTTACTATGCGGCTCAGGCGATCATCGCCCTGAACCTGCTCATCGGTAATATTGACCACGTAGGCGGGTTCGCCCCTGGCGGCGGCGCCTGGGACAGCATGGGCGGGAAGCCTGGCAAGCCCTTCGACATCGGCAAGATGCACCCCGGAGCCCTGAAGCCATTCGGGGTAAAGCTGACCCGGGAGTCCAGCGGTTCCTACGAGAGCAGCACGATCTTCAAGCGCGATGGGTACCCTGCCAAGCGCCCCTGGTTCCCTTTCACAGATGATGTCTACCAGGAGATCATCCCCGCTGCCCACGCGGGGTATCCCTACCCCATCAAGATCCTCTGGCTCCACTACGGTACGCCGGTCTTGTCCAGCCCGGCGGGGCACCTCCAGATCAAGATGCTCCAGGATACGGAGCGCCTACCACTGTTCATCTGCACGGACATCGTCCTGGGCGAGACCAGCATGTTCGCCGATTACGTCTTCCCCGACATCGCCTACCTGGAGCGCTGGGGCAATCCCATGGGCACTAGCCCGGTGACTCTCACCAAGACCACAAAGATCCGCCAGCCCGTAGTTACACCCATTCCCGAGGTCGTATCGGTCCAGGGCGAGGACATGCCCATCAGCATGGATGCCGTCATGATTGCCGTGGCCCAGAAGTTGAAAGCGCCTGGTTATGGCAAGGATGGCATGGGTTCTGGATGGGACCTCAAGCGCCCCGAGCAGTTCTACCTGAAAATGGTGGCCAATGTGGCCTCGGGCGACAAAGAGGGCGACGCTGTCAAGGAAGCCAGCCGGGAAGACCAGGATCTCTTCCTCAGGGCACGACGCCATCTTCCCCGAGGCGTGTTCGAACCTGCGAAGTGGCGGGCCGCCGTGGGGGGGGAGTGGTCAAAGGTGGTCACAGTCCTGAACCATGGTGGGCGCTTCGAGAAGGCCGACAAGGCCCACGACGGGGCCTTTCTGGGCCACACCTGGGGCAAGCAGATGAACCTATACGTAGAGCCTATCGGGTCGGCCAGGCACTCCGTCACAGGCAAGTTTCTCTCGGGCGTGCCCGTCTTCCAGGAACTGACCAGCTTCGACGGCAAGCCGGTGGTCTTCGGCTCCGAGTACGATCTGGCCCTCTTCACCTACAAGGACATCTTCGGCGGCCAGTCCCGCACGATCAGCAATTACGCCGGACAAATGGCCCTCATGCCGGAAAACTTCGTCTACTTGAACGCCCGCGACGCCAAACGGATGGGCCTCGAGGATTATGATACGGTCCGCCTGGAAGCCCCCGGCTTCAACGGCACCTTCAACCTGGCCTCCGGAGAGACAGTGACCGTCCAGGGCAAGGTCAAGGTAATCCAGGGCATTCGTCCTGGCGCCGTAGCCGTCTCTTGGAGTTTCGGCCACTGGGCCTATGGCTCCAAAGACATGACCATCAATGGCCAGTTGGTGAAGGGCGAACCCGCCCGCTCCAAGGGCCTGGTGCCCAACCCGGCCATGGCCGTGGACAGCTATCTCAAGGATGTATGCCTGACGGATCCCATTGCCGGGGATTCGGCTTTCGGTGGGAGCCGCATCAAGCTGGTTAAGGTGGCCAGCGGAGCCTCGGATCGCGAGAGCGTGCACACCGGTGACTGACCACGATGATCGGCGAGGCCTGCAGCGGCGCGCCTCGCCGATCCATCTCTATTCTCTTCCCCCCCAACATCTTCCCTAGGAGCTTTCATGAAAATCACACAAATCGCCACACTAGCGGCGGTCCTCGCAGGCATGGCGCCTCTGGCCCAGGCCCAGCAGAATGTCCAGATCCACGCCCTGCTAGAGGCCTGGTACACGCAGATGATGAACAACAACCTGCGGCTGGATTCGGCTCCATCGGTGGCGCCCTTTTACGCCAACGGCGCCGTGAACACGGCGTTCAAGGAGAACCAGTTCTACATGCGTCGCACCGAAATCTACCTGAACGGCAATGCAGGCGATCAGGTGACATGGGGTGTCCTGTTCGACCCGAATACCTCCAGCAACAGCCAGCCCGCGGCCACGAACAACCTGCTCGACGCCTGGATGGCCTTCGCCTTCAACAAGCAGTTCTCGATCAAGATGGGCCAGTTCAAAATGCCCATGAACTACGAGTCCACGATTGGTGGCGGGCAGAAGCTCCTGTTCTACGACCGCTCCATGACCGCTCGGATGTGGGCCGAGAAGCGGGACCGTGGGGCCCTGGCCACCTACAGTGTTGGGGATTCGAATGGCATCGCCGCGAAGTTCAACCTGGGCGTGGGCAACGGCATGACCGACTCCAGCCTCACTTTCAAGGCCAACGACACGAACGCCCAGAAGGACTACAGCTTCTCAGTGAACGCCACCTACGGCGCGGATCACAGCTTCGGCGCCTGGTACCGCCAGGGCAGTACCGATGTCCGCGATGTGGGTCTGGTATCCGGGACCTTCACGGGCGTGAATGCCCCCGACGCCGCAGCGGTGCTAGACAATAAGGACAAGACCACCAACATCGGCGCCTACTACGTGTTCGACGACACCCAGTGGCAGGGTGCGGTGGAAGTGACCACAGGCCTTCTGGGCCGACGCTATCCCTCGGTGTTCCCCGCCGGGACCGCCGCCGGGACTGCCGCCCAACGCCAGCACCTCGACCAGAAGTACCTGGGCTACACCCTATCCGGCGCCTACAAGCTGGGCCGCCACTGGTTCACGGCGCGGTTCGACTACCTGAACTTCAACCAGGGTGACGACTGGTACACGGCCACGGATCCCTACACCACCAACACCACGACCGGAGCACCCACGGGCAACGACTTCTCACCGAAGTACTACGAAGCGATCGTGGGCTACAACTACCTCTTTACGCCGGCCAAGTACGTCGATGGCAAGGTGAAGTTCGATTACATCCACCGCAGCAAGAACTTCCTCGCACCGCGGGCTGGCCAGACCGGCGAGCAGGGCGGCGACAGCATGGTGATGTCGGTTCAGATCGGGTTCTAGGGAGCCACTATGGGCAATATCGGCATGACTTAAATTCTCCTGATCGGCGTCGCCCTCCTGGTCTTCTTCGGCCCGTCCAGGCTGCCCCAATTGGGGAAGTCCCTCGGGCAGGGCATCCAGGAGTTCAAGAAGGCGTCCAAGGCCATCACGGAAGACTTGAAGTAGTCGTTCCATCCAGGGTGCTTCAGGGCGGACCCCGGTTTTCCTCGGGGTCCGCCGTATCCTGTCTTGATCATTCCAGGAGGACACATGTCCCGCATGAAGACCGATCCCCCGAAGAAGTACCGTGAGTTCGTGGGCCGCTACCCCAAGCTGGCCGAGGCCTGGGATGCCATCCACGAGGCGGGGGCCACAGGCCCGTTGGACGAGAAAACCCAGAGGCTGGTAAAACTCGCCGTGGCCATCGGCGGACTGCGGGAAGGCGCCGTCCACGCCAGCGCTCGAAAGGCTCTGGACCTTGGCATCACTGCCGAAGAGATGGAACAGGTGGTGGCTCTGGCCGCGGGCACCCTGGGGATGCCCGCCACCGTGGCGGCCTTCACCTGGGTGCGCGATGTCACTCACAAGGATCTGCCCCGAGAGTAGGCTTAACTCGCGATCATCGGAGTGGCGATGTCCAAGCGTCCCCTGGCATTGATCATGCTTCTGGCGGTCACCGCCTTCGGAGCCCCTACCCAAGGGAAGGTGGTTTCGGTGAATGGCCGGATCGTGGTGGTGGAATTGCGCGGCGCCCTCCCGCCTTGGGCAAGGCGCGGTGCCCCAGTGAAGATCAACAAGAGGCTCTTTGGCAGGATCATGGCGGTGGGGGGGGGCAGCGTGACCCTCTCATTCCCGAAGACCGAAGAGCTGGCCAAGGGCATTACCGTGACCCTGGCTTCTCCGAAGGCCAAGGAGTTGAAGAAGGGCGAGAAGGTCACTTTCGATGACAGCCTCGACAAGGGTGGATGTTAGGGCGTCACGTCCACGACCGGTTTCAGCCCCTCCCACCCCGGACTGCGGACCTTCTTGGCGATCTGCTCAAGGAACCTGGCCGCATCCCGGGTAGCGTCAAATTCAGGCCCTCGGGCAAGAACACAGCGGGGGCAGGCAGCCTGCGCCTGGGGAGATCAAGGATGTTCTGGAAGCTGGGGCCTGGTTCAGTTTCGGGGAAAGCGCTGCGGAAGTCTTGGTGGAAGGAAGACCGAAATGGGCAAGGATCACGTTCACGAAATGACCGAGAGCCTCCTCCGATCCCAGGCGGTCATTGACGACCAGGGTGCGGGATCGTGAGTGATCGAATCCAGGAATGCGGTGCAGGTTGATCCGGCCCGCGGCGATGTGCTCCTGGACCAGGTCCGTGGGCAGGAACGAGATGCCTTCTCCGGCCAGGACGGCCTGGATCAGAAGGTGGAGATCGTCGAGGATGATCACCTTGCGGAAGGAACTGAGGCTGAGGCCGATTCCCTTGAGCCCGCGCTCCATGAGCATGCGAGAACAGCAACCCTCCCGTCGGGTGTAGAGGGGCAGTTCCAGCAGCGAGTCGATGAGGGCCCCCGTCGAGGGTAGGGCGAGTTCAGGACTGGCCATGAAGACCGTTTCCGCCTCGGGAAGGGGATGGGTGGAGAAGGAGGCAGGATCGAACAGGGTTGCGCCCTCGACCACGCCCGCATCGAAGATCCCCTCCCCCAGGCCGCGCAAAGTTTCGTTGGGCGAGAGGAAGAGGAATTTGAGATCCGCGGTGTCCACGCACGTGAGCATGAAATCACGGAGGACACCGGGCATGTGAGCCGAGCCGAAGGCGGGGGTGCAGCTGAAAGACAGGCGGGTCTTCCCTTCCAGCTGGTGGAGCCCGGCTTCCAGTTCGGCTTCGATATCGAGCAGGGCTCCGGCCTTCTGGTACACCATGCGGCCAGCTTCGGTGGGCCGGATCTGGCTGCCCGAGCGATCCAAAAGCGCGCAGCCGTACTGGTCTTCCAGGAACTTGATCCGGCGGGAGACAGCCGGCTGAGTCACGCAGAGCACCTCTGCCGCCCGGGAAAGGCTGCCGGCCTTCACGACTTCCACCAGGGTCTTGAGGTAGACCGACTCCATCAGGGGCTCCCTGCCTGGGCACCACTCTACCGCGCTCATGACGGTTCGTCATGAGCGCCATGCGAAGCATTCAATTGTTTTAAATACCATCCGGTAGATAAATCAATGGGAGGCACGCATATCGGGTGCTGGAGCGGCCAAGGAAGGATCCCATGGCGAAAGCGATCAGTCGTCGGTCATTCATTGGAACCTGGGGGGCCGTGGGCTCCGTCAGCCTCCTCGGTGCAGGCCGGCCCATCACGATTCCAGGGAATCCCCCGGGATGGCGGGGGGAACAGCGCGTCAAGAAGGTCGCTTCGGTCTGCGAGATGTGTTTCTGGCGCTGCGGGATCCTGGCCAGCGTGGCCGATGGCAGGGTGCTGCGGGTGGAGGGCAATCCGGACCACCCGCTGACGAAGGGCCGCATCTGCGCCCGAGGCAACGCGGGCGCCTTTCTGCTCTACGACCGGGACCGCCTGAAGTATCCCCTGATGCGCGTGGGCGAGCGGGGCGAAGGGCGCTTCAAGCGCGTAACCTGGGAGGAAGCCCTGGACTTCCTGGCGAGCAAGCTGAAGGCCCTCAAGCAGACCCACGGGCCTGAATCCGTGGCCTTCTTTCCCCATGGCGTCAGCGCGGGCTTCTTCCACACCCTGATGAAGGCCTACGGCACACCCAACAGTGCCGAGCCCGCCTTCGCCCAGTGCCGGGGTCCCCGGGAGGTGGGCTACGCCCTGACCTTCGGGCGGGGACTCGGGTCTCCCGAGCCGGTGGATCTGGACGAGACGAAGCTGATGGTGCTCATCGGCACCCACATCGGCGAGAACGTCTTCACCAGCCAGGTCGCGTCCTTCGCCGAAGGGCTTGCCAAGGGGGCGAAGCTGGTGGTGGTGGATCCCCGCTTCAGCACTGCGGCCGAGAAGGCCGACTGGTGGCTTCCCATCAAGCCAGGCACGGACATCGCCCTGTTGCTGGCCTGGATGCACGTCCTCATCGCGGAGAACCTCTACGACCAGGACTACATCCGGAAGTACGCCAATGGATTCGATAAGCTGGCTGAGCATGTGCGCCCCTTCACGCCGGAGTGGGCGGCCCAGATCACCGAGATTCCCGCCGAGCGCATCCGGGCAACAGCCCGCGCCATGGGTGCCGCGAAACCAGCGGTGGCGCTGCATCCCGGACGCCACGCCACTTGGTACGGAGACGATACCCAGCGGGCCCGCGCCATGGCCATCCTCACGGCCCTGCTGGGGAGTTGGGGCCGTAAAGGCGGGATCACGCTTCCCACCTCGGTGCCCAAGGGCAGCTTCGACCTGCCGGATTTCCCGGAATCGGCGAAGGGCCGGGCGGATGGTGCGGGCACCACGTTCCCCCTCGCCTCCGAGGAACTGGGGGTCACCAACGGCCTGGTGGAGGCCACGCTCACCGGGAAGCCGTACCCCATCAAGGCCTGGATCGTCTACGGCCAAAATGTGGTTCAGAGCATCCCCCAGCCCGAGCGGACCAAACAGGCCATCAAGGGCCTCGACCTGATGGTGGTCGTCGACATCATGCCCAACGATCATGTGCTGTGGGCGGATCTCGTGCTGCCCGAGGCCACCTACCTGGAACGGTACGATCCGCCCGCCGTGGCCGAGAGCGCGAAAGTCCCCTTCGTGTCGGTGAGATTCCCGGCGGTCGAACCGAAGTACGAGTCGAAGCCGGGCTGGTGGATCGCTCAAGAGATGGCCAGGCGGCTGGGCCTCGAGGCGTATTTCCCTTGGAAGACCCCGGAAGAACATTACGCCACGCTGGTCGAGCCCATGGAGATCAACCCGGAGGCGTTGAAGGTGCGGGGCGCGATGCCCTTCCCCGGAAGGCCCTATCTTGAGGACCGGATCGCCTCGGGCGATACGCTCTTCGAGACCGATAGCGGGAAGATCGAACTCCATTCCACCCGCCTGAAGGAATTGGGGTTCGATCCCCTGCCGCGCTACACGCCCGTGGAGGAGCCGCCCGCCGGCCATTTCAGGCTCATCTACGGACGCGCCCCGGTGCATTCCTTCGCCCGGAGCGAGAACAACGAGATGCTGCACGGGCTGATGCCCGAGAACGAGCTGTGGATCAACAGCTCGGCCGCTGCGCGCCTGGGCCTGCAGGACCACCAGCGGGTGGTGGTCCAGAACCAGGACGGGGTCCAGACCCTGCCGGTGCGCCTGAAGGCGACGGAAGGCATCCGCTCCGACTGCGTCTACCTTGTCCACGGGTTCGGCCAGCGGTCGCGGCTGCTCAGCCGCGCGGGGGGCATGGGTGCTTCGGACACCGATCTGATGACTCGCGTGAAAGTGGATCCCCTCATGGGGGGAACTGGCATGCGCGTGAATTTCGTGAAGCCTGTGGCCATCGCATCCGAACGCTGAGGAGGAACCCATGACCCGCCATGCCATGGTCACGGATCTTCGGAGGTGCGTGGGCTGTCAGGCCTGCACCGCCGCCTGCAACGCCGAATGGGACGTGCCGGCGGGCTATGCCCGCACGCACATCCAGCACACGCCTGTGCAAGGCACCTTCCCCGATTTGGCGGCGGGCATCCTGGTGGCCCAGTGCGCCCAGTGCGACGAGGCGCCCTGTCTGCCCGCCTGCCCCTCCGGCGCCACCTTCCGCGATGCCAACGGCGCCGTCCGGGTGAACCGCGAGGTGTGCATCGGCTGCGGCTACTGTGTGGCGGCCTGTCCCTACGACGCCCGCTACATCCATCCCGTCCTCAAGAAGGCCGACAAGTGCGATTTCTGCGCCCCGCGCGTCGCACGGGGTCAGGAGCCGGCCTGCGTGGCGACCTGTCCCACCCACGCCAAGGTCTTTGGGAACCTGGAGGATCGCGAAAGCCCGGTCTTCAAGCTGGTGTACGACCTGGGTGCCCAGCGCCGGGAGACCCAGGCCATTCACGTGGGGCCCCATGTCTACTACCAGGGCAAGCCCCAGCAAGTGGCCCTCGTCATGGACGCCTTCCCTCCCCGACCGCCCCACATGCCGGTTTCCGGAAGCCTCTGGGAGAAGGTGGCAAGACCGGTCGTCGTGGGGGCCGTGGGGCTGACCTTCGCGGGCCAGGCCGTCGCCTTCTTCCATCAGCTCTGGCATGGAGAGGAAGACTATGAAGACTAGTCCGATTCCCGAACATCCGATTCCACTCAGCGGCGAGCAGGTCGAGGCCATGCGGCAGCGGCACCTCAAGAAGCACCACATCGCCATCATCCTGCTGCACTGGTTCAATGCCCTGGTGTGGATCTGGGAGCTGAGCACCGGGGTCGCGCTGGTTTCCGCGGATCGTCTCCGGGTGGTGCCCGTGGCCTTCATCCAGACCCTCACAGAGCTGGCCGGGTCACGGGCCAACCTGATGCGCATCCACCTGGGCCTCGGCCTCACCTGGATCGCGGTCTTCCTGGTCTATGGCCTGTTCGGCTGGCGGACCTACCTCTCCCAGGAAGTGCTGAAGCGGGAGATCGCCCTGGATGCCGACGACATGGCCTGGCTGCGCATCCGGGTGCTGGGCATCCTTGGGCGCTCCAGCGAATCGCTCCCTCCCCAGGGTGTCTACAACGCAGGCCAGAAGCTGTTCGCCCTGATGGTGTACGCGGCCCTGCCGGTCATCATGGCCACGGGCCTCATCATGGCGTTCCACCTGTTCGGAACGGCCGTGGTGGGCTGGGCGGCCCTCATCCACTTCTGCGCCGTGGGCGGCGTGTTCTCAGGGCTGATCGTCCACGTCTACATGGGCGCGGTGTTCCCGGAAGAAAAGCCTGCCTTCTTCTCCATGTTCTCCGGCGTGGTGGACGAGGTGTTCGCCTACTCCCATCACTTCAAGTGGTGGAGGGAGATGAAGCTCAAGGAACAGGCCTGGGAAGTGAAGCACGACCAGGCCGTCCAACCGGATCCCACCAAGGCAAACGAGTCTTCCTCCACGTAGGAACCATGCGGTTTTCGCATGGCCTCCATGCGAACCATTCACTTGGCTTCGGGCCGGTGAAGACCTCAGATTGAAGCATGCTCGTTAGACGATTAAGCCATCGTCTAACACTCATCCCCCCCCCGTTTCTCAAGGAGCGATCCATGGCTTCCCCCCGACACACCCTCCGGCGCCCTTTGACGCTGGGCCTGACGGCGTTCGCTTTCGCCACCATCGCACGGGCCCAGGACGTCCCCGAATGGGTCAAGAACATCAAGATCAACCTCAAGGGCCAGGTGTTCGCCGAGGAGACCGACCTGGGCAACGGCATGGACCATCGCGGCTCCCGTACGGACATCCATTTCCAGCGTCTCCGGTTGACCCTTACTGGCAAATTCAATGACGTGTGGGGTTTCAAGTGGCAGTCTTGCGGCGCCACGGGTACCTCCAAGCAGGGTCCCCTCGGCTATGGCGTTTCGGGGCAGGACACGAATGCGGATGATCGGGATGTGCGGATCATCGATGCTTACATCACGGCTGGACTGAGCGACGCGCTGAACTTCAAGATCGGCCTCACCAAGCTTCCCCTTACCCGGGCCAACTTGGATGACTGCTTCGCGCCGCTGTCCCAGGACCGCTCCATGTTCGTCTACACCGCCTATGGCAACTCCGCCGCCAAGTTCAGTCGTGACACCGGCGCGGTGGCCTGGGGCGGATTCTTCGACCACAAGCTCGACTACTGGCTCGGCGCCTTCCAGGGGAGAGAGGGCTACACCACGGCCGCCAACCCGTTCACGGGAGCGACCTTCAAGTCCTCCATGCAGCCTAAGAACACCTTCGAGTACGTGGGCCGTGTGGCTTACGCCTTCCTGGATCCCGAGCCGGGTTCTGGTTACGCGGGGAGCTATCTGGGGCAGGCGACGATCCTCACCGTCGGCGGCGGCTATGCCTACCAGGCCTCGGCGGTCTACAAGAACGTGGATGCCACCGGCAACATCCTCAACGGCGATACGGTGGACTACAAAGCCATAGCCGGGGATTTCCTGTTCGAATACCCCACAGCCAACGCGGGCACCTACACCCTCACGGGCCAGTATCTAAAAAACGACTTCCAGGATGCCTACCTCACCAACAAGAACCCCGGCGACCTGCTGGCCAACATCGGCGGTCTCAACGGTCAGAAGGAAGGCAACTATGTGAAGGGCGCCTACCTCCTGCCCGTCACCGTGGGCCAGGAAGGCCTGGTCCAGCCCTACGTTCTGGCGGAAAACTGGCGTTTCCCGTCCCTGCTCAATGCCACGAACCAGCGCATTAAGCAGACCGGTGGCGGGATCAACTACTACATCCACGGCCAGAACGTGCGACTCACCGCGGAGTACCTGAAGACCGACTTCGACCAGCCCACGAACCTGGTTGGCGACGTAGTCGGAACCACGCCGAAGGTAACCTCCTACAACACCTATCGGATGATGCTTCAGATCGTCTTCTAGATCCCCCGGGCCCGGCCCGTTTCCTAAAAGGAGCTCCCATGTTCAAGCGTTCTGCCCTGCTTGCCGTCCTCGTGGCCACTGCCGCGTTCGCCGCCCCCGCCAAGGGAAAGGTCGTGTCCGTCAAGGATCGGACCGTGGTGGTGAAGACCGAAGGCGCGCTCGCCTCCTGGGTGAAGAAGGGCATCCAGGTGAAGATCAACCACAAGATCAACGGCAAGATCACGGCGGTGGAAGGTGTCACCGTGACCCTTTCCTCCCCCAAGGCCAACGAGCTGAAGGATGGCGAGGAAGTGACCTTCGACAAGAGCCTGGCCGCTGCGGGGTGCTAGAGGGTTGGAGCATGCGGCGAGGAGCGGGGCCCGGGTGACCGGGCCCCGCGTTTGTTTGGCGTGCCGGATCACCAGACCGGTAGGCGACAACGTGGGCTGCGGCGCGCCAGGAGCCCCTTGAAGTCGTGAAGGGAATTCCGCATGACGTGGGACGCGCCATCATGGCAGGTGAGGCAGGCGCCGACGGTGAGGATGCGGCGTTGCTCATCCACGCTGAAGGGCCGCACGTCCAGCCGCGTGGACACGGGTTCTGTCCGGGTGCCGAGGAAGGGGATCCAGGCATCGGCGGGCAACCCATCGGGGCCCGGAGGCAAGGCAGGGATGAAGGTCCAGCGCCCGTCCCGGCCCGTGGCCGCGAAGCGGAGCTGCCCCCGGCCATAGCCCAGGGCCTGGGAATCGTTGTGGCAGGAGGCGCAGGGGCGCGATCTCCGAGTGGTGGTGTGGGGCTCGCTCCGCGCGTAGCGGCGCTGGAAGGTGGTCGGCACACCGGGGCGATCCAGGGTCATCACCATGCCGGGCGCGAAGGTCTGGACCGTGGATTGGCCGCCAGGTTCGCCCGCCTGGATGCCGAGAGTGGGCGGACGGGCCTCGAAGGCCTGGGAGGTCTCCACCCAGGCACCGGCTACATCCTTGCGGGCGATCCAGTCATAGGATTCTGCAGTGCGGTCGAAGGAGGTGTGGCAAGAGGCGCAACTGGGGGTCCAGGCGGTATGGCAGGCGCCGCAGGCGAGGCGGGCATGAGCGGGGGCCGAGCAGTCGCTGATCTGGGACAAGAGGGGCAGGCGCTGTCCCGTCTTCTTGCGGATCAACATGGGCCGCCCGCTCGTCTCGTCGAAAGTGCCGTTCACTAGGGCCTCTCCGCGCTCCGTTCGGATGAAGCGCTGGGGGGTGCCACCCGGCCAGGCCCGCAGGACCAGGAGCCTTCGGGATTCGGGATCCAGGGCCTTCAGGGGCAGGGAGGGCAGCGGCTGTCCGGGCCGGCTGTGGCAGTCCTGGCAGGCGAGGCGCACCTGCTCCCGCTTGAAGGCGTGGGTCGTACCGTCCCCCATGACCTCCGTGGCCGTGTGGCAATCCACGCAGGCCATGCCCTTCTCCTGGTGGATGTCGGGCGTGATCCGCTCGAGCACGCGGTCATCCGCCAGGGTGCGGTACCGGCCGCTGATCTGGTCGGCAGTGCCGCGCAGACTGTCCGGGGGATCCTGCAGCTCCATCCAGCCCTCATAGGCGAGGGAGATCCGCCCAGAGCGGCTGTGGCAGAAGAAACACTTCCCATCGTCCAGGTCCAGGGAGAGCGCCGGATGCACCTTGGGGGCCTCTGCGCGCCCCGTGCTCCGCTGGCGCTGATCCGTTGCGAGGGCCTTCTGTGCCGCCGGACTGTACACCAGATGGCAGGCCAGACATCCGCCGCCGGGGGTGTCTCCGGTGTCCGTGCCCAGGTGCTCCTTGGGAGTGCCCAGGTGGCAGCCGGCGCAGAGTTGCCGCAGGTGGGTGTCCGCCGGGCTGTGCCCCAGGGCGGCCACCTTGGGGATTCCGCCCCCAGGGGCGGGGGCCTCCCCGAAAGCATGGCGGTCCACGGCCACCACGCCCGCCATGGTGGTCATCACGGATCGATCCACCCGGGGGATGATCTCGGCGTGGCAGGCCGAGGTGCCGCAACTTCGGGCGGCGTCGGCCAGGTTGCCCGGGATCCGGATCATGCCCGCGTGGGCTCTGCTCTTCTGCAGGGTGAGGGGATTCCCGCCGTGGCAGGATGCACAGCCCACGGCTTCGGGTCGATGCGCGTTCCCGAGGCCGGTCATGCCGACGTGGCAGACGAGGCAGCCTTCGGGGTGCCCCTGCACCAGAGGCAGAGGCACTGGCGCAGCAGGCGTCCGCGCGAAGACCCAGCCCACCTGGAGGTTCCCGCCCCCCCGGGGCCAGGCGGGGCCCCAGCTCCAGGATTCTCCACGTAACACGCCCCCCACGCCGCAAAGCCCCCCGTACACCAGGCCCAGCCCCAGCAGGGTCCACTTGGCCCGCCGGGCCCAGGGGGATTTCAATCGAGGAATGGCGTAGAGAATGGCCACCAGGAGGACGATGGTGAAGGGCACCAGGACTGGCCAGCGGGTCCAGTGGAGGATCTCCTGCAGACCCAGGAAGTACCAAGGGCCTTTGACGATGGGATCCAGGCCGTCGTGGAGGCCCGGCGAAAACCCCAGGGAGAGAAGCGTTGCGGCCAGGCCTGCGGCCAGGAAGGCCGCCGGGCGGGGCCAGAGCCGGCGGGTGTGCTCCTGGATGAAGAGCCACACCAGGATCGTGGCCGTGGCCGCATGCTGCACGTACACCACGTCCAGGCGCCCCCCACGGCCAAACAGGAGGGTGACCAGCGGCGCACCCAGGACTGGGACCTGACCCAAGATCTGGGAGACGATGCGCAGGGCCTGCTGGCCTTCCAGATCACCCCGGAGGAGGAATCCGCTCAGCATGAGGTAGACCAGGATCGGCAGCGACAAGGTGAGTCGAAGCCATGCGCCGCGTCGAACCCTGCCTTCGGTGCTCAGCCACAGGTGATCCGCGAGGTGCAGGACCGACAACACCAGACAGAACTGGGCTGACCAGTAGTGCAGGTTGCGGAAGAAGCTGCCGGGTGCGTTGGCCAGAAGCAGGGTGGCGATGGATCCGTAGGCGTTCGCGGGGTCGTAGGGAATGGCCAGGACCGCGCCCGTGAGGGCCGCCAGGACGAAGGATGCCGTGGCCAAGTCCCCCAGAGTGCCCCAGGGGGTTGCGAGGGGTGTGGGTCTAGGACTGGACACGGGCGATCCATCCCCCCGAGGATCCGTCCGGTTCAAGTTTCACGGGGAGGAGCGGGCGCGAGGCCGGCCCTTGGGCCACAGATCCGTCTGGATGAAAACGTGAGCCGTGGCAAGGGCAGACTGCCTCTCCGCCCTGGATGCGGTCCAGACGACAGCCCAGGTGGGTGCAGCGGCTGGAGAAGGCGAGGAGCTGACCGGAGGCCTCGCGGAAGACGATCACCGGGCCTTCGATGGAAAGCCCCTCCGCCAGATCCGGGGGGAGGTGGACCGTTTCAGGTTCCTGCCGGGTGCGGACCTCCCGCAGCATGGCCACCAAGGCCCCGGCGAAGGACGCGCCGCACAGGAACAGGATTCCGTGCCGGAGCGCCTTCCGGCGCTCCGGCGAGAATGTCTGGTGCGTGTCCCTGATCATCCAGAACCTGCTGCAACCTACGTCCATGGCCGCATGTCCATGGTAGTCGCCCGCCTCTCCGGGTTCTGCGGAACCGGGGTGGAACGGATCACATCTGGGATCGCGCATGGGGTTCGAAGTGGACCATACTTTTATATGGCCCAGTCTGGATCTGCTCTCACCGCCACTGAATCCCGGGTGCTTCATGTCCTGGGAGGTTGGCCCGGCGACAGACTGCCCCCAACACTGCGCGAGCTTGCCGCCGCTTTGGGCTGGACCACGGCTGCCTCCGCACGCGAGTACCTCGGGCGCCTCCAGGCCAAAGGTCTGGTGGCGCTGGAACCCGGACGCGCCCGCGCCATCCGTTTGACCCGAACCGGACAATTCGCCATCGAGGTCCGCGCTCCCGCACGTCCCGCATCTGCCCTTTCTCCTGTTTCGATGAGCGGCCCTCAGGCGTTCATAAGCCTGCTCGAAGCCCATGCGAGGACGGTGCCCCTGCGCAAGGGCGGATTCCTCTGGCACGAAGGAGATCCCGCAGATCGGCTCGTGCAGGTGGAACACGGGCTGCTCCGGGCCATCCGGACCTTCGAGGATGGCCGTAACGCCACCCTCATCCGGTTCGGACCCGGCGATGTGCTGGGGTTCGCGCCCTTCTTCGATGGAGTGGGCTATCCCGCCAGTGTGGAGGCCCTGGAGGCCTCCCGCGTGCGGATCGTCCATCGCCAGGACCTCGAAGCCGCCATGAAGGATCCCCGCATCAGCATGGCGCTCCTGGCGCTCCTGGCGCGGCAGCTCCGCAAGGCCTTCGACACGATCGAACATCTCTCCATCCGCAGCGCTGTGAACCGGGTGGCTTCGGCCCTGGAACCTCTCGTGCCCGGCGGCCCCTACCCCATGGTCGCCATCCCTGGAACCTCCCAGGCCTTCGCGGATGCCATCGGCTTGACTCCCGCTTCCTTGTCCCGGGCTCTGGCCCTGCTGGTGCGCAGGGGCGTTCTGCACCGCCTGGGCCCGGGCAAGTACCAGGTGATTCGGCTGGACGCACTCCGGCACCTGGCTTCGGGGATGGATTCCGACCGGACTTGATCCAAGACAAGGCCCGCAGCCTGGGGTGGGCGGATCTTGTGCATGGCGGCTGAAACCACGCCGCGCCGGGAGTCCCATGACCGATCCCCACGCCTTCCTCTCCGCGGGACAGCTTCTCCATGGCCACAAGTGCCCCGCCATGCCCCTGGGCCTGCGGGCCGGCGCTGCGGCGCTGGATGCCCTGGGTGTCGCCCGATCCACAGATGGCCAGCTCGAGGCCATCCTGGAGCTGGGGGACGGCCACTGCTCGCACTGCTTCGCCGATGGCGTGCAGATGATCACCGGCTGCACCTTCGGCAAGGGCAACATCCGGAAGCTGGGCTATGGCAAGTTCGGCCTGACCCTGGTGGACCGCGCCACAGGGCGCCGGGTGCGCGTGGCTCCCCGGGCGGAGGCGCAGATGGGTTCGCGACAGAGCCCCTTCTTTCTGGACTATCGGAGGCAGGGCGTACCTGCCTCTCAGGTCCCCTCGGAGGTTGTGGAGCCCCTGATCCAAAGGGTTATGAGCGCGCCCGTGGGGCAGCTCCTGAAGGTGGGCGAGGTGGAATCGGGACCGGTCATCGTCGGCAGCGGAGAAACCTTCGACATCTTCCTTTGCGAGCACTGCGGCGAGGTGACCGTGGCGGCCTATGGCCGCACCCAGGGCGATCGAAGGCTCTGCATCCCCTGCTCGGCCGCCGCCCCATCCAAAGCTTGAATCCACCTCATCCAGGAGAGCCTGCCATGACCACCATCAAGGAGTTCGCCGCGCACCTGGACGACTACACGGGCCGCCTGGCACAGGCCGTGGAGAAACTGGAGATCGAACGGACCCAGGGAAGCCTTAACCGGGATGAGCAGATGGATCTGATCGGGGATCTCCGCCAGACCGTCCGCGAGCGTCTGATCCGGCCCTGGCGGCGGCGTGCCGTCGCGGCCCTGATCGTGGGGCTCCTCCTGCTGGCCGCAGCCCTCCTGCTCCCATCCGACTGGCCGCGCATCCTGCTCCTCCGGTGGAGCGCGTCCGGGGTGGGAATCCTGCTCCTGGCCTGGGGTGGATACGGCGCCGGGAAGGCCCATCATTATCGGAACCTAGAGTGTGTCTGGCTCAAGGATCTGGAGGCTGCCGTCCAGATGGGGGGCACCGTATTTGACATCCAACATTCACCGAGGCACCCATGAGCCACGACCATGCTCACGGCCATGCTCACGGCCATGCACCAGCTCCGGAGGCCATGAACCGGGCCTTCCTGGCGGGCATCCTCCTGAACACCGCCTTCCTGCTGGTGGAGGTGGTCTACGGCCTGCGCAGCCACTCCCTGTCGCTGGTGGCGGATGGCGCCCACAACTTCGGGGATGTGCTGGGCCTGGGGCTCTCCTGGTTCGCGGCCTGGCTGGTGGGGCGGCAGGCCACGGCACGGCGCACCTACGGCTACCGGCGCGCGGGCATCCTCGCGGCGCTGGTCAACGGGATGCTCCTGCTGGCGGCCACGGGGGGCATTCTGTGGGAATCCCTCCAGCGCCTCTGGCACCCCGAGCCTTCCCAGGGCATGACCATGATCGTGGTGGCCGGGCTGGGCACCCTGATCAACCTGGGCAGCGCCCTCTTCTTCCTCCGCGGCAGCCATGGGGACCTGAATGTGCGCGGAGCCTTCCTGCATCTGATGGGCGATGCTGCCGTCTCCCTGGGGGTGGTGGCCGGAGGGATCGGCATTCTGCTCACGGGATGGCTCTGGCTGGATCCGGCCATCGGGCTCGTCGTGGGCATTCTCGTGATGGTCCAGTCCTGGCCCCTGTTCCGGAGCGCTCTGGATCTATCCCTGGACGCCGTCCCCGCGGACGTGGATCTGGGCCAGGTCCGGACACTGCTGCTGGAGGCCCCCGGTGTGCGGGATCTCCACCACCTTCATGTGTGGGCGATCTCCACCACCTCCACCGCCCTGAGCGTGCATCTGGTGGCCGAACCCGAGACTGACGCCGCTGCCCTGGTGCATGACCTGGCTCATGGACTCGAACACTACTGTCACATCGATCACGCCACGATCCAGGTCGAGTCCGTCACGGGCGGAGACTGCCTCCTCCACTCAGAAGTCGATCCTCAAACGCATCACGGCCGTGCATCAAAAGAGACAAGCCATGTCCATTCCCACCCCTGAACGCTGGCACGGCATTCCCCGCGAGGAGGTGCCCTGGTACCCCATCGTGGATCTCCAAGCCTGCATCGGCTGCGAGCTCTGCTACGTCACCTGTGGCCGGGGCGTCTATGACATCAGAGATCGGAAGGCCATTGTCACTCAACCCTACGCCTGCATGGTAGGGTGCACCACCTGCGCCATGGTGTGCCCCACGGACGCCATTCGCTTCGCGGATCGGGATCTGGTCCGCCGGGTGGAGCGAGAGCACAAGATCCTTCAGGTCGTGAAGAAGGAGGCCAAGACCAAGCGCAGCAAGCAGGAGGCCCAGAAGGCCCGGGCCACTGCGGAGGAGGCGCTCAGCCGCCTCACCTGCCGCACCCGCCTGGAGATCGCCGGGGCCTTCGGCGACAAGCACTTCCTCCTTCAACTCCAGGAACTCATCGCCGACCACCCCATGGACCTCGTGGACTTGGAACTCCACGTGCCCACCGCCAAGGGCCTGGCGGAGAAGACGCCCGCCTTCATGCGGTTCGACGTGGTCTCCACGGGCCAGTCGGACATCCAGGCCTTTCTGCCCCTCCTCCGCGACCTGGCCCGCCGCAACGGGTTCGTGTTGGTGAATGAGGTCAAACTGTGAAACGTCCCCGCTCCCCGTGGGTCCTGGCGGCGGTGCTCGCCCTTCCTGCTGCGGCCCAGGCTCCGCTTTCCTATGCCGACCTCCTCGCCCGGGTGCGGCCGACCACTGAGCAGTACCGCCTGGAATCCAGGCTCGCCGACCTCCAGATGCAGCTCCAGGACACCCGGGGATTCCTCCGGGAGGGGCCGACGGTCTCCCTGGAGGGCGCCGCGCGGAGGCCCTCGGGCCTGCCCTCCTACACGGACAAGGCCGCCGAGATCGAGTTTCCCCTCTTCCTGGCGCCACGGGTTCGCGGCGAGCTGGAGGCCAGCCTCGGCCAGGCCCACCCCCTGCTGGCGGAATCGGCCCGGCGGGAGGCGGCCCTCCGCGTGAAGTTCGGCTACCTGGAAGCTTGGCTGGCCCAGCGCACCCTCGCACTCCGCGAGGCGGATCTGGCCACGGTGGAGCATTGGCTCGAGGTCACCCGCGGCCGCGCACGGGACGGGAAGGAACCCGCCTACCAGGTGGACCTGGTGGAAGGCGAGCGCATGAAGGCCCAGCAGGATCTGGACGAGGCCCGCACGCGCATGGCCGAAGCCTGGGCCGCGATTGTGGCCCTCGCCGATGTGCCCGCCACCCCGGTGCCCCTGGCGGATCCCGGGGTAGTTCAGCCGGTGCCCGAGGAGGACATCCAGGTCCGGCTCCGGCAGGGGCCGCTGCGGCGCGCCCTCCAGGCCCAGGCGGACCTTGAGACCCGGAGCCTGCGCCTGAAGGAGGCCCAGGCCCAGGCCCGCTGGAGCCTGCGGACGAGCTACGGCACCGAGGCGGAGGACCACATCCTGCGGCTCGGCGTCTCCGTTCGGCTGCCCCGGCCGGGGGAGAGCGCCGTCCTGAAGCAGAGCATCGACGCTCAGATCCGGGTGGTCCGGGGGGAGCTGCGGCAGGCCCTGGCCGAGCTGGACGCCCGCATCCTGGGGGTGTGGTACCGCTTCCGCAAGGCCTCGGAGGTGACGCCGGTGCCCGATTTCTCGAGGGCCCTCGCCACCGTCGAAGCACGGCTGGCCTCGGGCCAGGACCAGCCCTCGGAGGCCTTCCCCATCCGCCGCCAGCTCCTGGAGGCCCAGATGGCCGCCCTGAAACGCATCCAGGCCCGGCACGCCCTCACCGCCGAAATCCAGTACCTGCTGCCCTGAGGTCCCTGGAGCGCCATGCTGATCCCTCCCGATCCCGCGTCCAGGCCGGCTCCCCGCCTCCGGGAGCTGGTGTGGCTGTTTCTCCGCCTGGGGGCCATCGGCTTCGGGGGCGGCATGGCGGTGGTGGCGCTCATGGAGCACGATCTGGTCCGGAAGCGGAAACTGCTGGATCTCGAGGAATTCCTCCATGGCGTCGCCCTGGGGCAGATCCTCGGCCCCTTCGCCGTGAACGCCTCGCTCTTCGTGGGAAACCGGCTCTTCGGCTTCCTGGGCGGGCTGGCCTGCGCGGCGGCGTTTCTCGCGCCCTCCGTGATCCTGGTGATCCTGCTTTCCTGGCTCTACTTCAGTTTCCACTCAATCCCCGCGCTCCAGACGGCCCTGCACGGGCTCGGGCCGGTGGTCATCGCCCTCATCCTGAGCGCCGCCTGGTCCATGGGCCGCAAGGCGGTGCGCACCCTTCCCGCGATCCTCTTGCTGGCCCTGGCGCTAGGTCTCTCCCTCCTGAAATGGAACAGCCTCAGCATCCTCGCGGCGGGTGGCGCCGTGGGCCTCTGGCTAGGCAGGGACCGGCTGGCCAAAGGACCATCCCCTTCGAAGGCGCCGGAGACCTCCCCGCCCGCCGCTCCGGCGATGCTGGCGCTTCCCGCCCCTGCGGCCGCCGGGGCCGCGTCCTCGCTGCTGGGCCTGGGCTGGACCTTCCTGAAGGTGGGCTTCGTGTTCTTCGGCGGGGGCTTCGTGCTGGTGCCCATCCTGCATCAGAGCCTGGTCGAGCGCCTGCATTGGCTCAGCCCCCAGCAGTTCCTGGACGGCGTGGCCATCAGCAACCTCACCCCGGGCCCTATCGCCGTGCTGGCCACCTTCGCGGGCTACCGGGTCCAGGGCGTGGGGGGCGCCTTGGTCGCCACGGCGGCCCTCTTCCTCCCGGCCATGGCTCTGATGAGCCTGTTGTCCCACTTCTACACCCGCCTGAAGGATCTGGGCCGGGCCAAGGACCTGCTGGCAGGTCTCTCGCCGGTGGTGGTGGGCCTCATCTTCGGGTCGGCCCTGCTTCTGGCCAAGGGCACCATCCATGGCTTTTCCGGAATTGCGCTGGCCTTCCTCGCCCTGATCCTGCTGCTGCGCTTCCGGTGGCATCCCGCCTTCGTGCTGGGCCTGGGCGCGCTGGCGGGCGCGGCCGGCCTGGTGCGGTGACATGGGCGGCCTGGGCTTGGCCACCTGGTTGCGGCGCCTCCGGAGCCGGGATGAGGGACGGGGGATCGATCCCGCCTGCCGGAGGGAACTGGCGGAGACCCACATCCATGCCGCGCAACTCCTGGGCCACGCCGTAGCCCTGAGGGACCACGATACGGGCGCCCACAACATGCGGGTGGCGTGGATGAGCAGCCGCCTGGGCGAGACGCTCAATCTGGACAGGGCGGCCATGCAGTCCCTCATGAAGGGCGCCTTCCTCCACGATGTGGGGAAGATCGGCATTCCAGACGCCATCCTGCTGAAGCCCGGGCCCCTGACCGAGGAGGACCGCCAGGTGATGAACCGTCATCCCGAACTGGGCCTCGAGCTGATTCGAGAGATCGATTGGTTCGCTGACGCCTCCCCCGTGGTCGCCCACCACCATGAGCGTTGGGACGGGGCTGGATACCCCGGCCGTCTTGCCGGGGAGGCCATCCCGATGGCGGCGAGGATCTTCACGGTGGTGGATGTGTTCGACGCCCTGGTTTCGGAGCGCCCCTACAAGCCACCCCTGCCCCTCGCAACGGCCGTGGGATTCCTCGAACAGGGCGCCGCGGGACAGTTCGACACCGCCATCCTGGAGGTGTTCCTGCCGAGGGCCGGCGGGCTTTTCCGGGAACTGGGCGATCTGGGACCCGCCATGGCCGGTCCCCTTCTCGTGGCCCAGCGTCGCCGCTATTTCGGCGTGTAGCGCGTCAGCGGCGGCGCCAGAGGTCGAAGGGCTGGGTCCCGAAGGCCAGGGTGAATTGGCGGTCGGAAGGAAGGGATCCCGCAGGCCCGCGTCTGCTCCGCCAGCCGTACGAGGCCTCCAGGTAGTACGGGCCGATCAGGGTGGTGCGCAGCAGCAAGCCTGCACCCTGAGACTGGTGGTAGCTGCCGCTTTGCCAGAGGCCGGCGGTCGAGGGTGCCACCCGGGCCAGATCGAACCGGGGTTCCACTTCCAGGATGAGGCCCATGGCCGTCGGGAAGTGGAGAGGCAGGCCCACCCTCGCCACGGCGAAGGTCGGGGCCAGGTAGCTGAGCGGGAGGCTGCCGAGCACGAAGCCGGGCCCGCCGAGAAGCCACCACCGATCCAGGGGCAGCCGTCGGGCGGTGGCCCCCTCCAGATCGAGATCCAGCCCCAGGGTTCTGGTGAGGGGTTGCAGCCCCTTGGCTCGCAGGTAGGCCTGGGTGAAGGTCGTGGGCGTGGGGGTGTCGGTCCGGCCAGCGCTGACTTTTCCCCGCAGGAGGAGTCCCCGCGTGGGAAGGGTGTGACGGTCGAAGTTGTCCCACCCCGCATCCAGGGTGGCGGCGGTCTGGATCGCATGGCCGGGCTGGCCGGTGAAGGCCACCTCCCGGCGGGAAAGAGCCAAAGTGGCCTTCCCCGTCTGACTCCCACCGAAGCGGGCATAGGCCCCCAGATGGACTTCCCCCACGCGCAGGGTCGTGCCCGGATAGCGGGAGAGGAGATCCCCGGTCGCCAGGGCCTCGGATTCGTCCAGGCGCTGGCTCCAGCCGGAAAGACCCGTTTCCAGGCCGGTTTCGGTCCGTGTGGAGAGGCTGCGGCGGAAGTCCAGATCCAGGGCTTCCTGCAACCGGTTCTTCGCGGCGCTGACTTCGAGTTCCGTTCCTGTGCCCACCAGGTCGCGCCCCAGGTAGGCGAGTCCGAGCTGGCCGCCCAGGTGCGTTTCATAGCCAAGGGAGAGATCCAACCGGTGGCGGGGGAGATGGCGCGGCGCCACCACCAGACGGGCGCCGGTGGCATCCCCGGCGGGCAGAACCGAGCACCCCAGGCCTTCCAGATGGAAACGCGCGGCGGCGAGGTCCATGCGGGCCTGGAGGTGATCCGCGTTCAAGGGGTGTCCCAGCAATGGCTCAAGGGCGACTCGGATGCCGGGGGCATCCATCGGGGTCCGGCTCGCGGTTGGCTGGATTTGGAGGTGGTCCAGTTCCGGTTCCCTCACCTGGACTCTTAGGATTCCGGTATCCCCATCGAAGCCCGAACCCCGCAGATCGACCAGGGGGTGGCCCTGCATGACCAGTTCAAACACCGTGCCACTGAGGACCGCACCGAAGGCCTCGGGATTGAACCGGGCTCCCACGGGCATCCTTGCCGCCAGCCGGCGTTCGACTAGGGGACGCCAGGGGGCCGGGACCTCGAGCGCGACCGAGCGGACCTCCGGGTAGAGGCGCAGATGGACCCGAAGCCGGCCCGGATGGTCCGAAGGCAGGTCGGCCCAGGCCTGGCGGGCCCAGCCGTGGACGAGGGCCTGCTGGAGGAAGACCAGAACATCCTGCTCCCGGATGAGATGAGAGACATCCAGGTAGCGGCGACGCAGGACCTCAAGGTTCTCGGGGAGGGCGCCGTCGCAATCGATGGCAACTTCTTTGATCGGAAGGCGCGCTTGGCGCCCCAGGGACTGTAGGAGACGCTGGTTGAAGGCGTCGGCCACCGCATCGAAGGCAGCCCGGCCATCGGCGATGAGGCGGGGCATGAGGCCGGCATAGCTCAGGAAAGGAACATCCGGCTGGTCCACCCGCACGAGCAGATCGGCATGGCGGCGGCTCTCCCGCTGGCGGCGGTCCACCATCAGGTCCAGGCTGCGCGTGGCAATGGCGAAAAAGTTGCTAGGAGGAGCCTCCCGCACGGTGGCACTGACGTCCACGGCCAGAACCAGGTCGGGATGGAAGGCTTTCCGCGCCTCTTCCACGGGGAGGTTCTCCACGAGGGCCCCATCCACATAGGGCTGGCCTTCCACGATCACCGGGCGGAAACCCCCGGGAATGGACATGGAGGCCTGGACGGCCTGGGCGAGGTCACCTTGCCGGAAGAGCTTCCCTTCCCCTGTGGTGAAATTCGTGGCCAGCACTCGCAGCGGAAAGCGGAGGTGATCGAAGTCGCCTCCGGAATAGTAGGTGGCCCGGGCCAGCATTCGCTCGAGGATGTGGCGCAGGGCACGGCCGCTTCGGAGGCTCTGGGCCGCCAGGAAGGTCCCTCGGTCGAATTCTGCCGTGACCAAGGTATCGTTCGCCTTCTCCTGCTCCTCCAGTGTGGTTCCTGGCTCTCGGCGCAGGGGGTCCAGGGCCGCTTGGCCCAGGTTCAGGCGCTGAAAGATGGCTTCGATCTCTGCACCGGAGAAACCGCTGGCGAAGAGTGCCCCCGCCAGTGATCCGGCGCTGGTGCCGGTGACGCTCGCGATGGGATAGCCGACCTCCTCCAGACGCTGGATGACGCCGACATGGGCGATGCCCCGTGCGCCACCACCGCTCAGTACCAGGGCCACCTTCGGAAGGCCCGGGATGTCCACGGTGGGGGCGAAGCGGAAGATCATGTCCGCAGGTCTGACCTGCACCTCGAAGCGGCGAGGTGGCTGCTGCGCCCCAACCAGGATAGGGAGAAGCAGCAGGTAGATCCCTCGGGCCCGGTGCGTAAGTCGTGCAGTGTTCCCAAGCGCACCGGAGGCCCTCATGTCCGCACCAGCTGAACGCCGGCCAAGCCGGCGAAGAGCAGCATCCCGATCTGCAGGGCCGTCATGGGACCCCAGAGCAAGGCGCTCCGGTCGCCGTGCAGGAACTCCAGACCGAACCGGAGGAGCGCGTAGCCCCCGAGATGCACCCAGAAGATCCGCGGCCATGGTCGGCGGGTGGCCTGCCATTGGCGGCCCAGATGGAGGATGGCGGCTGCCAGGAGGAGATCCCCGAAGGCTTCGTACAACTGGACGGGATGGAGCGGTGTTGTCGCACCCGCGAAGGGAGGCGTGAATCCCATGCGGACGCTCCACAGCCAGGCGTCCGTGGGCACCCGGGTATCGCGCACCATGTCGGGGACCAGGGTTCCGAATTTAGGGAGGGCCACTCCCCAGGGGAGGCGGGTTGGGGTGCCCCAGGCATCCCCGTTCAGGAAACAGCCGACCCGGCCCAGGGCCTGGCCCACCAGGACCGCGGGGCTTGCCACGGCGAAGAGACGCCAGAAATCCACCCCCTTCCGCCGGAAGGCGAAGTAGCCCGCGATCACCCCGCCCGCCAGCCCGCCGGTGATCGAAAGACCGCCTTCCCAGACCCGGAGGAGGGACAACGGATCCGCGAGGAACGACCGGGTGTCCCAGAACAGGAAGTCCGACAGGCGGGCCCCGAGGATGGCACCGAGGAGGATCCAGACCAGGCTGTCCAGGAAGGGACCGGGATCCATGTCGGCCTTGTGCATCCGGCGCACGATCAGCAGAGCGGCCACCCCGATGGACAGGACGAAGTACAACCCCTCGTAGCCGTAGATGACCTTGAATCCTAGATCCAGATCAATGGGCCACATTCAGGCTCCCTGCATGGGTAGTGGCGCGCGCCGGGATCAGCGCAGGGTGACGGCGACCGTCGTATCCGCGCGGATGTTGTCGGTGACGGGGCATCGGCGCTCCGTCTCCTCCAGCCAGGCGGCGACCGCGTCGGGACTGGCGCCCTCCATATCCGCGTCCACCTCGACCCGGATGTGCTGGAAGCCGGCCCGCTCCTCGGCACTGCAGCCAATGAACGCGCAGGGATTCATCACGCCTTCGATCCGCAGCTTCATGCCCTGGAGCTTCAGGCCCCTCTGCCGGGCGACTTCATGGCCCGTCACATTCAGGCAGCCCGCGAGGGCCATGAGCAGCACCTGGATGGGCGAAGGGCCCGCGTTGGTGCCGCCCATGGCCTCCGGTTCGTCAATGACCATGCGGAAGGGGCCGGCCGTCAGATCCAGCCGAGTGGCATTCGCGCTCTCGCCGCGCACGATCACTTTGACTTCCCGAGGCACGGAACAAGATTCAACATTCATGAGGCATCTCCTTGAGGGGCTATGGGGGCCCTGGATATGGGATGAAGGGGGAGGCGGGAATGTTCCCGGTCAAGACCGATGCGCGAAGCCCCGTGCCTGGAGCAGGGTGCCCATGGCCTGCTCCAGGGCGGTGACGGCCTTGGCGTAGGCGATCCGCGCCTGGAGCTCCGTGGCGCGGGCGCTGTTCAGATCGTTCTGCTTGGCGAATACGAAGAAATTGGTGCTCATGCCGTTCTCGTACTTCTTCTGTTCGGCGGCCAGATCCGCTTCTCGGAAGCGGCGAGCCTCCCGGGCGGCCTCCACCCCGGCCCGCGCGGAGGCCACGTTCTCGAAGGCCAGGCGCACCTGGAGGCGGATGGCGAGCTCCAGATCCTGGAGGCCTAGCTGGTTGAGCCGCTCGTCGGCCCGGGCCTGGGCCAGGCTGCCCTTCGCCGCCCGGTTGCCCAAAGGCAGAAGGAAGGCCAATCCCACGCCGTAGCCGGGGTAGTCGCCCCGGGCCAACTCCCCGTTCACGGGGCCCGGGGCGCCGTAGGTGTCCGAGGTGGACGTGTAGGTGAGATAGGCGTTCAGCTGGGGCAGGAGGCGGTTCTCGGCGGCGGCGCGGAGGATGCCGCTGGCCTCCCGGCGCAGCCGAGCGACCGCCAGTTCGGGCCGGTGGGCCAGGGCCGTGCGTTCCCCCTCGTGCTCATCCACCTGCGGCGCCCCGGGCTCGGGCGGATCCAGGGGCACCAGGTTGGTGAAGGTGTTTTCATCGGGATAGAGGGTACGAAACAGGGTGTCGTTGGCATTGCGGAGTTGGCTCCGCGCGGCGATGAGCGTCCGCTTCTGCTGGGCCACGGCCGCTTCCGCGCTGGTGATCTCGATTTCAGGCAGGGTGCCTTCCCGCACCTTGCCTCGGTTGTCGGCGAGCTGTTCCTCCGCCAGGGCCAGGGCGCTCTCGGCGTTGGCGAGGTTCTGGACCGCATAGACCAGGTCCCAGTACTGGGCCTCGGTGGTGGCCACCAACTGGATCATGGCCAGTTCGAACTGGGCGTCCGCCGCTTCGGATCCCTTCCGGGCGGCCCGGAGGGGCGCCTCGGTGGCGGTGCGGCCGAAGCCCCGGAGCAGCGCCTGGCTGTAGCTGGCGGAGAAGGCCCCGCTGTAGGGCGCCTTCGTGTTGAAGCGGCCCAGCAGAGCGCCGGTGGCGGGATCGCCGTAGGTGCCGCTGGAGAAGGCGTAGGAGGGGGTGTAGGTGGTCTGGAAGCTCCCGCCCCAGGTGAAGGGTTTCTGGAGCCCAAGGCCCAGGCTCCGGGACCAGAGGGTGCCCTCCGTGGTGGCATAGGGACCGAGCGGGTAGAGGGCCTTGGTGGTGGCGGCATCCTGGCGGAGATAGCTGAAGCTGCCGGTCAGGTTCCAGTCGAAGGCCCCCTCGGCGATCGTGGCGCCCGCCTGGGTGTAGGCGCGGCTCTCCCGAGCCTGGTCCACCTGGAGGTTGGCGTGCAGGGTCTGGGCCAGGGCCTCGCGCAGGGTGAGGGACCGGGCGGCGGGCTGGGCCGCCAGCAGGGGGACGCAAAAAAGAAGCGGAAGGGCTCGGAGGCTTGTCATGGCGAGACTCACTTCCCCGGGGCCTTGGGCGCGAGAACGGGGGCCGGCTGCAGCGGGCGCACCTTGGCGCCGTCCGCCAGGGCGGGCGGCGGGCTCAGCACCACCTTCTGGCCGGGCTGGAGCCCACCCAGCAGCCGCACCCGTTGGCCATTGTCCTCCCCGAGCTGGAGGGGCTTCATATGGACATGGCCTGTCGCATCCAGGACGAAGGCGAAGGGCTTGCCCTGGCGCAGGGCCACCGCCTCCAGGGGCATTACCAGGCCGCCCGATCCCGACCGGCTCAGGGTCACCCGCACGGAGCCGCCGGGCAGGAAGGCCCCGTCGCGGTTGTCGAGGTCCGCTTCCGCCGTGAGGGTGCGGGTGCGGGGATCCAGGGCCCCCGCCAGCCGGGAAAGTTTCGCCAGGCGCCTCGGGCCGTTGGCGTCGCTGGCGGCCACTTGCACGGAATCCCCCATCCTGGCCTTGGCGGCCGCGGCCTGGTCCAGGTACAGGGTCACCCGCAGGCGGTCCACCTGGGCTACCGTCACCACGGGCTGGGCGCTGAGGCTGTTGCTGGCGTTCTGGATGAGAGCGCCGGGGTCGGCGAAGCGCTGGGTCACCACGCCGTCGAAGGGGGCCTGCAGGCGCTGGTAGCCGCGGGTGACGCCCAGGGACTGGAGCTTGGCCTCGGCCATGTGGGCATCGGTGGCGGCCTGCTCCGCATCGCGGGCGCTCACCAGCTTGTCCTTCAGGAGGTTCGCCAGCCGCTGGGCGTTCCGGCGCTTGTTCTCGGCATCCGCCCGCAGGGCCGCCAGATCCTGGTCCGTCTCCAGGGACTCGATGACCGCCAGCACCTGGCCCTTCCGCACGCGGCTGCCCTTGTCCACCCGGATCTCCCGCAGGAAGCCCGCGGCCCGGGCATAGAGGGTGGTGCTCAGGTAGGGGAGGGCCTCGCCCTGGTAGACGGGATCGCCCAGGGTGTCGGGGCCGCCCAGGGCGAGGATGCGGACCTGGGGTCCCGCCTCCTGGGCCTTCTGGTGGGCCTCGGCCTCTCGGGCCAGGCTACGGCGCTGGCCCACGAGAATGGCCCCGAGCGCCAGGGCGCCAAGGACCAGCAGGCCGATCCCGGCCTGGAGGATGCTCCGGGAGAGGGGGTGGGATCCGTCTTGCGGATGGGGGGAATCCTGAAGGCCGTTCATGCCTCGCTCCCTTGCTGGTCCTTCTGGAATTGGGTTTCGAGCAGGTGGGCTGTGGGGGGCTTCCTGCGGAGCAGGGAATAGACCACGGGCACCAGGAAGAGGGTGGCGACGGTGGCCACCACGAGGCCGCCGATGACCGCGCGGCCCAGGGGGGCGTTCTGGCTGCCGGCCTCGCCCAGGGCCAAGGCCATGGGCACCATGCCGATGATCATGGCCAGGGCCGTCATCAGCACCGGCCGCAGCCGCGTCTTGCCCGCCAGGAGGGCCGCCTGAGTGGCGTCCAGCTCTGGCTGGGCCACGCGCACATCGTTGGCGAAGCTCACCAGGAGGATGGCGTTGGAGACCGCGATGCCCACGGCCATGATGCTGCCCATGAGGGACACCACGTTCAGGCTCGTGCCCGTGAACACCAGCATCCAGAGGATGCCCACCAGGGCCCCGGGCACGGCGAAGAGGATGATGAAGGGATCCATCCAGCTCTGGAACAGGACCACCATGAGCAGGTACACCAGGGCGATGGCGATGAGGAGGCCGCCCCCGAGGCTGCGGAAGGAGTCCTCCATGACGGTGTTCTGGCCCGTGAGCACGACCTTCACCCCCGGAGGCAGCTCCCCCAGGGCGGCGATGCGACCCCGGATGTCCCTCACCACGCTGCCCAGATCCCGCCCCTCCACGCCGGCCATGACATCCATGACCCGCTGCACGGTGCTGTGGGAGACCTCCGCCGGGCTGACGGTGCGGCTCAGGGTCGCGAAATTGGCCAGGGGCTCAGCGGGCTGGGGGCCCGCGCCCGGCGCCGGCCGGACATCCGGCTGGAGCAGAGCCGCCCGGCCCGGCAGGGCGTAGGGCAGCGCCAGGAGCTTGTCCGGCGTGTCCAGGGCTGGGATGGGCGCCTTCACCATCACCTGGTAGGACACGCCATTGCGGGGATCCAGGAAGAAGTTCGGAGCCAGTTGCCCATTGCCGGAAAGGGCGACCAGCAGGCCGTTGGTCACGTCCTTGGCCGAGAGGCCCAGGCGGGCCGCCTGGATGCGATCCACGTCCACCTGGTAGGTGGGCGCGTCCAGCACCTGCTTGATGCGGACGTCCACGGCGCCCGGGATGTCCTTGAGGGACGCCTCCAGGCGGCGGGCCACCCCTTCCGTGGCCGCCAGGTTCATGCCTTCCACCTTGAGGTCAATGGGCGCGGAGACACCGAAATTCAGCACCTGGCTGACGATGTCCGCCGGCTGGAAGTAGAAGGCCACACCGGGGAACTGGCTGGGCAGCGCCTCTCGCATCCGCTTCATGTACTGGGCCGTCGGGTGGTGGCGTTCCGCCAGGGAGATAAGGAGGTCCGCATCCTGGCTGGTGACATTGTCCGAGGGGATAAAGGCTTGGATGAAGGAGGCCGGGGCTCCGATGTTGGCGTTCAGGGTGTGCAGCTCCTCCGGAGGGACGATCCGGCGGATGGCCTGTTCGACCTGGGCGACCAGCGCCTCGGTGGTCTCCAGGCGGGTGCCCGGCTGGGCCCGTACATGCAGGCTCATGAGGCCCGCATCCACGCCGGGGAAGAAATCCCGGCCTAGCACGAAGAAGAGGCCGCTGCTGAGGAGGGTGAAGGCCGCAAAGACGCCGATCACGAAGCGCCGGTGGTGCAGCACCCCGTCCAGCAGGCGTCCGTAGGCCTCCTGGAACCGCGTGAAGAGGGCCTCCCGCCGAGCATTGTAGCGGGCGGAGAAGCCGATCCCGGCGTGGGGATCGCCTCGCATCAGCAGCTTGGAAAGGGTGGGTACCAGGGTGCGGCTCAGCAGGTACGAGGCCAGCATGGAGATGACCACCGCCAAGGCCAGGGGCGTGAAGAGGTAGCGGGCCGGTCCCACCAGCAGCACCACCGGGAAGAACACGATGCAGATGGCCAGGGTGGCCACGATGGCGGGCACGGCGATCTGGCGGGCCCCGTCCAGGATGGCCACGGTGATGGGTTTGCCCATGG
>JAKAMQ010000141.1 GCA_021812805.1 Acidobacteriota bacterium | reverse complement strand
GCCCGCGACGGCCTGGGCCAGTTCGGGGTTCTTCTCGGCGACGAGGAGGATGTCCGCGCCCCGGATCTTGTGGGTGTGGATCTGGCTGATGGTGATGCGGATGTCGCGCTCCTCGCTGGGGCACACGAAGATCAGCGGGTAGTTGGAGAAGCGCGTCTCCACCAGCTCGGGCCAGGCCTTCAGGGATTCGAGGCCGCCTGCGAAGGGGCGCTCGTCCCGCTGCTGTTCATAGGCTTCCAGAAGGCCCGCCAGATCCTGCACGGAGAAGAGGGTGTTCTTGCCGAGGATGGTGTTGGGGCCATGCTTGAACTCCGCCGCGTCGTAGCCCTCCGCGTGATTCAGCACGACCTCCCGGATCTTCAGGGCGCCTTCGCGGGCGAGGCCGATGAGGCCCGTGCCCAGGATGTGGAGGGAGGGCTCCAGGTGCAGGCGGAGGGCGGCCTCCTCGATGTCGGGGCCGGACCGGCGCAGCGTTTCGCGGATGAGATCCTTCGCCCGGCCGAGATTCTCCGCGATCTTCCGCTCGGTAAGCGAGAAGGAGGCCGCGAGCACGTAGAGGATGGCCACCTGGTTGAGGAAGCTCTTGGTGGCGGCCACGGCGATCTCGGGACCGCAGAGGATGGGCAGGTAGAACTCCGACAGCTCCTGGGGAATGCGGCTGTTCTCGTTGTTCACCAGCGAGATGCGGCGCAGGCCCGGGACGCGGGTGCGCACATCCTGGAAGATGTCCACCAGATCCTTCGTTTCGCCGGACTGGGTGATGCCGATGAGCAGATCCCGGGCGCTGAGGGTGTTCAGGTACATGGACCGGAACATGCCGGGATTGCAGGGGAAGACGGCCACGCCGGCCAGGGCGTTGAAGAAGGTGGCCGCCACCAGGGCGGCGTGGTACGAGGTGCCCGAGGCCACCAGGAAGACCCGGCCGCCCTCCTTGCCAGCTTCCCGGATGGCCTGCACCAGCTCCATCAGGTGGCGAGTGACGCGGCGGCGCTTCTTCCAGACCAGCAGCAGATCGAAGAGGGCCAGGGCCTCGCCGGCCTGGGGGTCCAGGCGGGCCAGGTCGGCCAGCAGCTGCCGCTCGTCGGAGACGGGATGGCCCCGCCAGGCGTGGATCACCTCCTGGTGGGCCTTCACGCGGGTCGCGAGTTCCCGGTACACGGGATCGGCCAGGAGGGCCGCCAGGGCGGCGGCGAGGGCGGTCTCTTCAGGTACCTCGTAGAGGGCCAGAACCTTGTCCAGGAGGGCCTTGCAGAGATCCCTCCGATCCTCGAAGGCGGCGAAGAGGCCATCCGTGTCCGGCGAGCGGAAGTAGTAGCGCAGCACCTCGTCGAGGTTGTCCGGTGACGAGGCGATCTCCTGGTCCATGAAGTAGCGGAAGGGAGGGCGCAGGCCCGTGTCGCGCACATTCAGCTTGGAGCGCTTGGGGCGGGGAACCGAAACGGCCAGATCCTTCCCGAGGCTGAAGACGAGGTACTCGCGTTCGGTGAACCAGAGGCCCTCGCCCTCGGTGAGCGGGATCAGCATGCGGGTCTTGGAGAGCACGGAGGTGAGGTCGCTGCTCACGACCACGAACTCGCCATGCGCGTCTGTACCGAGGCCCGCATAGAGCGAGGAACCCGATTTCACGGCCACCACGCCGGGCACGGCGGGATCGCAGAAGGCCGCGGCGTAGGAGCCCTCGGCCTTGGCATCCGCCTGGCGGGCGGCGTGGATGAGGAGCAGGGCGCCGTCGGGGATGGGCGCGGTGAGGCCCGCGGCGGCCAGGGCGCTGCGGGCGGCGGCGAGTGCCGGTCCGGGGTCGGCCTGGGAAGCGGCGTAGGCGTCCTCGACCAGGTGCGTGATCATCTCGCCGTCGTTGTCGGACACGACCTTGTGGCCCCGGGCGGAGAGGTAGGGCTTGAGCGAGTCGGTGTTGGAGATGTTGCCGTTGTGGGCCCCCACGAACGGCAGCTTGCAGGGCGTGTGGTGGGGCTGGCTGTTCACGTCTGTCACGGCGCCGTAGGTGGCCCAGCGCACCTGCCCGATGAAGCGCTGGCCGGCTTCCTGGTCAATGCCCAGCTCCGGTACCACGCGGCTGGGCGCCCCCACCTTCTTCAGGAGGCGGATGGCGTGATCGGCGCCGATGAACGCGGCGCCCGTGGAATCGTAGCCCCGGTATTCCAGTCGCTTCAGGAGTTCACCAGCCTCGAATCCCAGGGTGGGGTTCGGGGTTCCGTAGCAGAGGGACACGATGCCGCACATGGCTGACTCCATTGAGCCGATCCGGGTTCAGCCCAAAGGATCATCTTGGTGCGTTTCCCGAAATCCTTCAAACCGAGGAAGGATTAAAGATCCACCGCCAAGTCGCCAAGGACGCCAAGAACGGCAGTTTTCGCTTTTCTTGGTTTGGCGCCTTGGCGGTGATCAGTTGCCTTGATGTCCCCGCGCGGTGAACAGGTCAGGGTACCGGGTCGTAGCCGCCGTGAGTGAGGGGCGAGCAGCGGATGAGGCGCCAGGTGGTGAGCAGGCCGCCGCGCAGGGTGCCGTACTTGCGGATGGCCTCCAGGCCGTAGTGGCTGCAGGTGGGGGTGAACTTGCACTGGGTGGGCAGATGGCTGGAAAGGGTCACCTGGTAGACCCGGATGGCCCCGCGCAGCACCCAGGCCGTGGGCTGGAGATACACCGGCAGCAGTGATTCCAGCAGCAGGTAGATCCCGAAGGCCGCGAGGGGATGGGCCTCGGCCCAGGCGAGCATCCTAGGCCTTCGCCGCATCGGCCTCGGCCTTGACGCGGCGCGCTTCCTCCAGGAAGGCGGGGACGAGATCCTCCTCCTTCACTTTCCGGATGAGCTCGCCCTTGCGGTAGATGAGGCCCTCACCCGCGCCGCCGGCCACGCCGAGATCGGCATCCTTCGCTTCGCCCGGGCCGTTCACCACGCAGCCCATGACGGCGTAGGTGATGTTCTCGTGGTTGATGGCCTTGAGGCCCTCCTCGATCTCGTGGGCCACGCGGTTGAGGTCAATCTGCACCCGGCCGCAGCTGGGGCAGCTCACCATGCGGAAGCCGCCCGAGCGCAGGCCCAGGGAGCGCAGCAGCTCGTGCCCGACCCGGCACTCGTCCTCGCCCTCGCCCGTGAGGGAGACGCGGATGGTATCGCCGATGCCCTCCGCCAGCAGGATGCCCATGCCCACGCTGGACCGGATGGTGCCGCCGAAGGGGGTGCCCGCCTCGGTGATGCCCAGGTGGAAGGGGTAGTCCACCTGCTTGGCCAGCAGGCGGTAGGCCTGCACGGTGCGGATCACGTCGCTGGCCTTCAGGCTGATCTTGATGTCGTGGAAGCCCTCGCGTTCCAGCACCTCGATGTGGCGCAGGGCGCTGGCCACCATGGCCTCGGGCGTCGCGGTGCCGAACTGATCGAGGAGATCCTTTTCCAGGCTGCCGCCGTTCACGCCGATGCGGATGGGGATGCCCTTCTCGCCCGCCTTGTCCACCACGGCCCGCACCCGGTCCTGGCCGCCGATGTTGCCGGGGTTGATGCGCAGGCAGGCGGCGCCGCCATCGGCGGCGACCAGGGCCAGGCGGTAGTCGAAGTGGATGTCGGCCACGACGGGGATGGGGCTGCGCGCGCAGATCTCGTGGAAGACCTCGCCGGCCTTCTTGGTGGGCACACTCACCCGCACGATCTCGCAGCCGGCGGCGGCGTAGTCGTAGATCTGCCGGACGGTGGCCTCCACATCCCGGGTGTCCGTCTTGGTCATGCTCTGGACGGTGATGGGGGCGTCTCCCCCCACGGGCACCTTGCCCACCAGGATCTGCCGAGTGCGGCGGCGGGGGGCGAGGGGCTGGAGTTCCAGGTCGGACATGGGGCCTCGGCTCAAAGAATCCAGTTTAACCTCCTATGCCCGCGTACAGGCCGCGCGGCCCCGGAAGGGCCGCGCGGCGGGCGGGCAGAGGTGCCTACTGGACCATGTTCAGGGTGGCCTGGAGGAGGGCATTGGTGGTGGTGATGGCCTTGGAGTTCGCCTGGTAGCCGTTCTGGGCCAGGATCAGGTCCGTGAACTCGCTGGCCATGTCCACGTTGGAGAGTTCCAGGTTGGAACCGAGGATGCCCCCGCGTCCTCCCGAATTGGCGACGCCGATGGTGGGGGTGCCTGAAGCCAGGCTCTGGGCCCAGGTGTTGTTGCCCGCCTGGACGAGGCCGTTCATGTTGTTGAAGGTGGAGAGGGCCACCTGGGCCAACGGCATGACCTGGCCGTTGGTGAAGGTGCCGCTGATGATGCCGTTCTGGTCCACGGAGAGGCTCTGCAGGGTGCCGGAGCCATAGCCGTCCTGGAAGGAGCTGTTGACGCCGCTGGTGGCCGCGTACTGGGTGACGTTGGAGGAGTTGTCCGCATTGACCACATCCCAGGTGATGCTCTGCGTTGCGGTTCCATTGCCCCAGTTGATGCTGCCCAGAACCGGGTTGTTTGCGCTCGTGGGGGTATTCCCGTTGATGGTCAGAAGGTTTCCGCTGGGACTGAAGGTCAGCGTCCCGGTGGCGCCGGACCCGATGGTGGCGGGGGCGGTGACAGAAGCCGCGTAGCCCCAGGTGTTATCTGCGGTCTTGGTGTAGGTGATGTTGATGTTCTGGGCATTGCCCTGGCTGTCGTAGACCTGCACCGGGGCGGTGAGGGTGGAGCCCACGGCCGCGGCGGAATTCAGGTTGACGCCCAGACGGATGTTCGCCGTGGGGGAAGCGCCCGCGGTCGCTCCCGCGTCAATGCGGATGGGCGCCAGGGCAGCGGAGGTGTTCACCTGGCCGTAGGTGGGCGAGCCGACAGTGGTATCCCGGTTCCACCCCATGACCTTCGATCCATCCGGCGCCACCAGGTAGCCCTGGTTGTTCTGGCTGAAGTTGCCGGCCCGGGTGAACACCTGGGTGCCATAGGTGGTCTGGAGGGTGAAGAACCCGTTCCCCTGGAGGGCCATGTTGAGGGCGCTCCCGGTGCTCTGGAAGGAGGCCTGGGCGAAGTTCTGGGAGACGCTGTTCACCTGGACGCCGAGGCCGAACTGGATGGGATCGCCATTGCCGGCGGTCCCGGTCCCCCCGAGGCTGGAGCTGAAGATGCTGCCGAAGTCCGCGCTGGAGCCCTTGAACCCGACCGTGTTGATGTTCGAGAGGTTGTTGCCGATCAAGTTCAACGCGTTGGCGTTGCTCGATAGGCCGGAAAGGCTGGCGTAGAAGGCGGAATAGAGGCTCATGGGGGGCTCCTTTTCAGCTGAGAACCTGGAGGACGTCGGACAGGGAGAAGGCGTTGCCGTTGGACATGAGGGAGATGGAACCATCCTGGTTGAACACGACCGAATCCACCTTCAGGGTCAGGTTGGAGGTGTAGGGCACGGCCTTGCCGTCGGCCCCCGTGGCGTTCACGGTGGCGCTGTAGTCCCCATCCGGCAGGGGGTTGCCGGAGGCATCCTTGCCATTCCAGGAGACGGTCTGGTTCCCGGCGGCCAGCTGGCCTTCCGGCAACGTGGCGACCACGTGGCCGGTGGCATCCGTGATGGTGACGGTCACGTTCGCCGCCGCGGAGAGGTCGAGCCCCAGGTTGCCGGCCTGGCCACCCTGGAGGTGGAACCCGGAGCCATCCACCTTCACGGTCTTGCCGACCATGCCCGCCGCCTGCGCCTGGAACAGGGCCTGGTTCTGGCTCTGGAGTCCCTGGAGCAGGGTATTGGTCTGCGTGGCCTCCTGGAGGTTCGAGAAGGCGGTGAGCTGCTGGATCATCTGGCTGGGATCCTGACTGGAGGCGGAGGTGGGATCCTGGTTCTTGAGCTGGGCCACCAGCAGTTGCAGGAAGGCATCCTGGCTGATGGCATTCTTGGCCGTCGTGCCAGTGGTCGAGGCTGTGGTCGTCGGGGTGGTCGAAACGGAAGTGATCATGCTGGTGTCCATGGGATCCTCCGGGGGGCTCTGATCAGGAACTGTGCCGATCAGGCGTAGCACTCGATCTGGTGCGGGTTTGCGAGGGTAGGCGCCGTGGGGGTTGGCGTTTCTTGCCGGGCCGGAGTGGGCGCGGGTGCCTCCCGCAGACCGGGCGCAGAATGCGCCGATGCGTCCTGGTAGGGACGCTGCCCCTGGTGCAGATCAAAACTGCCGAGTTGGAGCCCCTGCTCCCGGAGGGACTGTTCCAGGTGCGAACGCCCGTCCTGGACCGCCTGCATGGAGGCCGGATCGCTCACCCAGAGACGCGCATGGACCTCGCCGCCTTCCACCCTCAGGTTGATGGTGATCTGGCCGAGGGATTCGGGATGCAATTGGAGCTGGGCTTCCTGGCTCCCGTTCTGGAGCATCCAGCGCACGCTGCCGTCCACCTGGGCGATGGCGGGGCTCGGCAGGCTGCTGGCCGCGGGCGCCGCCGACGAGGGAGGCGCCGCGGACGCGGCGGGAAGCGGATCGGCCGGGGCTCGCATCGCCCCGGAGGCGGCGCTCGTCCCGGCATCCGGGTGGCCGATGGAGGCTGCTGCCGGGGCGGCGTCCTCATGTCCATTGACGCCCCCGTTCCCGGGCCCCCCATCGGACTTGGCCGGCGCCCCATCGGGGGCATGGGTCGTGGCCTTCCCCGTGTCTGCGGGTCCGGAGGGGGCGGGCGCGGTGCGGGTACCCGCATCCAGCGCGGAAACCGCCGGCGGGACCGAGGCCGCAGCCAACCCCGCCGAGGATGGGCTGGAGAGGGGGAGCGGAATCAGGGCAATGGGTGCCGGGCGCAGATCCGGAGTGGGGGCATGGGCGGCCTGGACCAGCAGGGTCGCGCCCCCGAAGGCGGCCTGGACGGCCGTGCCCGGACTGAGGGGTGCGGCCGCGGGTGCGGGCGCCGGGGCCCCGCCCTCCTGGGAGGTGGCCGGGGAAGGGCTGGCCTGCCCGGCTGCGGCGTGGGGCGGTGCTGCCAGCAGGAGGGCGGAGGCCTTCAGAAAGGCCGCCGCCGGTGGGGCGGCCTCCATGCGCGGCGGTGCGCCGGGGGCCTCAGGGGCTGATGGCGCCGTCTGGGCAGAGGCCGCGAGGGCGGCTGACGCCGGCGCGGGCGGGGTGCTCGCCGGTGCCAGGGCAGCGGCCAAGCTGGATGCCGTGGCCTCGGGGGGGGCGGCAGGCCCTGACGTGTTCTCATTCGTGGGGGCGGGCGTCGGCGGCGGGGGCAGGAGACCCAGGGGGGAAGCAGCCCCTGGTTCCGCCCCGGCCGGGCCGGGTGCCGTGGCCATGGCGGGAACCGCAGAGCCCAGCGCCGGGGTGCTGGAGGACGTGGTGTCCGGACCACTCTGAGCGGCCGGACTGGGCACTGGGGGCAAGGGAATAGGGGGCCCGGCCATCGCCACGACCAATGCCGCCGCCAGGGCCGCCAGGTGGGAATCCGGAGTATCGGTGGAGGATTTGGCCCCAGGACTGGGCGCCCCCGCCGCGGGAGCTCCGCCTGAGGCCGTCGCAGGGATCGCGCTCGAGGCCGCTGTGGGGGCCGGGCTCGGGGGTGTCGCGGGGGCCCCGCGCTCGGCCGGCGCGGCGGCCTGGGGCGCCAACTGGTTCATCAGCCCGGCGAAGGCGGGAGCCGATGCAGCCGAAGCTGCGGCGGCGGCCGGTGGGGCTGGGGTGGCCTCCGGCGCGGGCAGGCTGGGAACGGCACCCGAGGAAACCATGGGAACCTCACGCCCGGGACATCCGGGTGCAAGGCCTGCGCGAGGATCGTGCCGACCCCTCTGGGCAGAATCGTCAGGCTGCGGCGCCTTCGGGCTTGGACAATCCCACCCGTTCCGACAGCAGGCCCGCCAGCTTGGCATCCAGCAGGGCGAGCTGGTCCATCAGCTTGGCGGCCTTCTTGGGGGCCATGCCCCCCAGCAGGGACACGGCCACATCCAGGTTCTGCCCCGCCAGCTCCTTCATGGCCTGGGCGCTCGAGGCGGGATCCATGGCTTCGTAGGTGTGGATGATCTGCGGATCAATGGGGCGCCTCAGCTTCAGGTTCTCGAGTTGGGCCAGCCCATCCTGGAGGGCCTTTTCCCGGGCGGAGAGGTCCGCGCCCGTCTTGTCCAGGGTGGCCTGGAGGGTGTTGAGGCGCTGTTCCGTCTGGCGCAGATCCTCCTCCTTCTGGGCCACCTGTTTCTCCCGGGCCTGGAGCTGG
>JAKAMQ010000140.1 GCA_021812805.1 Acidobacteriota bacterium | reverse complement strand
GGTGTCCACTGGCATCTACGCCCCGATGGAGGCGGCGCTCATGGCAGCGCCCCTGGCGGCGGCGGGGATCGCCGAAGCCCGGCGATGGGATCTGGGCCGCTTCCACCGATGGTTGGAGGGCGGCGCCCTGCTCTTTTTCCTCTGGGATCTGTCCCGCGGCGCCGGCGTCTTCACCACGGCGGTCCACACCCTGTTCCTCCTGGCGGGTCTGCGTCTCGCCCTGCCCCGGGAACGCCCCCAGCAGCGCCAGCTCCTGCTCATGGGCTTCCTGCTCTTCCTCACCTCGGCCATGGGGCCCTCCGATCCCAGCTTCCTGGCCTGGGCCCTGGCCTGGCTCACCGCGGCCGCGGCGGTGCTCCTCCAGCAGAGCTGGGAGGATTCCGCAGCCCTCCGCCGGGGCAGCCGCCCGAAGCCTCCGCTGGGGCGGGCGCCCCTCTGGGCCCTGGGCGCGGCGGTCTTCGGCGCGGCCATCTTCGTGGCGCTGCCCAGGGCCAGCCTGGGTCTCCGTCCGGCGGCCTTCTTCGGCCTGGGCGCCCGCGGGAGCCAGGCGGGCCTCAGCGATCGGCTGGATCTGGCCGGGGCCGGACCGGTCGAGCCGAACCCCACCGTGGTGCTGCGCATCGTGCCGCCTTCCGCGGCGCTCGCGGCCGATCCGGCCTGGACCCGTGGCCTGCGCCTGCTGCGGGGCGTGGTCCTTGAAACAGCCCGGGGATCACGCTGGGAGATGGCGGCCGATACCCCGCGGAGCCCGGTGCCGGAGGATGCCTCCGGTGGGCCGGACACCTGGCAGGCGGAGTTCTTCCTCTCACCCACGCCCCGCGGCATCCTGCCCCTGCCCTACACGCTGGACACCATCTCCCATCCGCCCGTGCCCATCCGAAGCGGCTGGGGGGCCAGCCTCCGCTGGCGCTTCCCCGTGGTCCGCAGCCTGCCCCTCCAGGTGGCGTGGCGGAAGGATGGGCCGCCCTTGCTGATCGAGCGCCGCCTTACGCCACGCCGCTGGGCCGAACTCACGGCCGTGCCCCCCGAGGACGAATCCGCCCGGCGCTGGAGCCTGCGCCTCGCCCCCGGGATCCTTCCCGCCTCCGAGCTGGCTCGCACGCTGGAAGCGGCGCTCCGCACCTGGCGCTACACCCTGGACAATCCGAGCGGGCGCGCCGCCAATCCGCTGGAGGATTTCCTGGATCGCACCCAGGCCGGGCACTGCGAGTACTTCGCCTCGGCCATGGCCCTGATGCTGCGGGCCCGGGGCGTGCCGGCCCGGGTGGTGAACGGCTACCGGCTGGGGCCCTGGATCGCGGAGGGCGGCTACTTCCGCGTGAGCCAGGACCAGGCCCACAGCTGGGTGGAGTACTGGGACCAGGGTGCGTGGAACGTGGCGGATCCCACGCCCGCCGCCCCGCCCACCTCGGCGGAAGGCGGCGCGCTGCCCGGCCTGACCGCCCGCTGGCTGGACGCCCTCACGTTCCGCTGGGATCGCTACGTGGTGCGTTTTTCCAGCCAGGACCAGGTGGCTGGACTGGACTGGTTCCAGAGGCGGGCCAGGGCCTGGCACGGGCAGGGGCCTGGCCGCATGACGCTCGTGAGCCTGGGCATCCTGGGGCTGCTGGCCGCGGCCTGGCGGACCCGGCGGCGATGGCGCACCGAGCCTGCCCCGCCCGGCCGGGTGAAAGCGCTCCGCCCCCTGGTGGCGCGCCTCCGGCGCCGCCTGCCGCCGCAGACCGGCGAGACAGCCCGGGCCTGGCTCCTGCGTCTGGCGGCCCAGCGGCCGGCTCGCCGCGAGGCCCTGCTCCGCCTGGCGGACGCGGTGGACGCCGAAACCTACGGGAACGCCACCCGCAGCGCGGCCTCCCCTCTGGCCAAGGCGGAGGCCGCGGCGTGGCGGGGCTGGGCTCCTACTTCGTGAACTTCTCGAAGGCCTTCATCAGCTCCATGGGCAGCGGGAAGATGATGGTGCTGTTCTTCTCCGTGGCGATCTCGGCCAGCGTCTGCAGGTAGCGCATCTGGATGGCCGTGGGGTTCTCGCTGATCTTGTTGGCGGCTTCCAGCAGCTGCTGGCTGGCCAGGAGTTCGCCCTCGGCGGCGATGATCTTGGCCCGCTTCTCGCGCTCGGCCTCGGCCTGCTTGCCCATGGCGCGCTGGATCTGCTCAGGCAGGTCCACGCTCTTGAGTTCCACGGCGGACACCTGGATGCCCCAGGGCTCGGTGGACTTGTCAATGATCTCCTGGAGGCGCTGGCTGAGCTTCTCGCGGTCGGCCAGCAGCTCGTCCAGGGTCACCTCGCCGAGGACGCTGCGCAGCGTGGTCTGCGCGATCTGGCTGGTGGCGTAGTAGTAGTTCTCCACGCCCACGATGGCCTGCATGGGATCCATCACCTTGAAGTAGACGACGGCGCTCACCTTCAGGCTCACGTTGTCGCGGGTGATGATGTCCTGGCTGGGCACGTCCAGCACGACGGTCCGCAGCGAGACGATGACGGCGCGCTGGAAGGGGCGCCAGATGATGACCAGGCCCGGCCCCTTGGGCTTGCTGTCCACCTTGCCGAGGGTGAAGACCACGGCCCGCTCGTACTCGTTGATGACCTTGATGCAGCTCAAGGCCCAGATGATCACGATAAACGCGATGGGGCCGAAACAGCCGAGGGTGTTCAGGGCTTCAGGCATGGGCGTCCTCCGGACGGGTTGATGGCAGTCTACGCCCGGACGAAGGGATTCCCGGCAGCTTCCTGGCCAATCGTCGTGGCGGGGCCGTGGCCGGGGATCACCAGGGTCGCGCCATCCAGCCCGTAGAGCTCCCGCCGGATGCTCTGCTCCAGCTGCTCCCGGCTCCCGCCCCAGAGATCCGTGCGGCCCACCCCGCCCCGGAACAGCGTGTCGCCCGCCAGCACCACCTGGCCCTTCTCGAAGGCGCCGTGGAAGGAGCAGGAACCGGGCGTGTGGCCCGGCGTGTGGAGCGTGGCCAGCTCCAGATGGCGGTCCCCGGCATGGAGCGCAGCCATCTCCGGCTGCGGGATGGCGGGCATGCCGAACATCCCGGTCTGCTGGGCCAGGGCCTCGATGAGAAAGGTGTCATCCCCATGCAGGTGGGCGGGACACTGCCAGAGATCCTGCAGTTCCTTCGTGGCGCCCACGTGGTCGAAGTGGGCGTGGGTGTGCAGCAGGGCCGTGACCTTGAAGCCCAGGGCCTCCACGCGGCGGCGGATCTTCGCGCCCTCGCCACCTGGGTCCACCACGAGGCCCAGGCCCGTCTCGGGATTCCAGAGCAGCGAGCAGTTGCAGCCCAGGGGGCCCACGGGAAAGGATTCGAGCTTCAGCATGGACTGAGTGTACGGCCGTTCCCCCGAACCGCCGGGGCTGCCATCATGCCCGCGGAGGCCCCATGAGCGACGACAGCCCCTCCGCTTTCTCGTTCCATGACCTGGCCCCTGCGATTGCCCTCGCGCTGGTTTGGCTCTGGATCCAGTATTGGCTGCCCCAACTGCCGGCCCGGGTGCCCGCCCACTGGGATGCAGCGGGACGGGTGAATGGCTGGATCGCGCCGGAGGCCCTCTTCCGGATCCCCCTCTGGCTGGGTGGGGGGATTTGGTGCCTCCTCTTCCTCATCGGCCTGGCCCTTCGCGACCAGCCCCAGGCCCCGGCCTTCCAGGCCATTCGGGGCTGGGTGGTGGCGGGCGTCGTACTCATGACGGGCTACCTGGGCCCCATGGCCGCCATCCAGGGCCAGGGTGCCGTACTTCCCGCCCTGGGCCTCTTGGCGGGCTGCCTGCTGACGGGCATCGTCCTGGCGGTCCGCCTCGTCAAGAACCAGGATTGATCACCAGGCCACGTGGTAGACGCAGGCCCGGTGGCCCTTCTTGCGGCAGGAAGTCCCGGGCGCGTGGCCCAGGCGGACCTCCTTGCCAACGGCCCCGTGGCGTTCCAGCAGGGCCTCGAGGATGCCCAGATCCAGCTCGCAGCCATAGGGGTTGTCGCAGTAGAGCTCCACCTTCCGGGGCCCGAGATGCTTGCAGGCATAGTGCCCGATGCGTCCGCCCCGGTGGTTCACCTGGTAGGCCAGATCCAGCGTCGTCAAGGCCCGATCGAGGGTGTCCACCTCTGGCGGGAACCGCGAATGCAGGGGGATGGCCCGTCCCGCCGAGCGCAGGGCCCTCTCGCCGAACTGCTCGCCCGCGGCCCGGAGCGTATCCAGAAGGCCCTGCTGGCGGTACCACCCCTCCCGATCCGGATCCAGGATGCCGCCCTTGGCCAGGAGTGCCAGGATGTGGTCCGGCGACGCCCCGGCCTGCAGGAGCCCTTCCACCATGCCAAGCAGACTTCCGCCCCAGATCTCCACGGCTGGCGAATGGGCGATGAATTGAGGCATGCAAATCTCGCGACGAAGAATCAATTCTACAATTCACGATCCCGCTAGAGTGGAAAACCTGAAGGTCATTTTTGCCGGTAGCTTCATGCCCATCCGCACCAACCTCGATCGCTCGGACATCCTCCGCCGCAAACTGGCCGATCTCCCCACGCGCCCGGGCTGCTACCTCTACCGCGACCAGAAGGGGAACCTGCTTTACATCGGCAAGGCCAAGGTCCTGCGGAACCGGGTGAAGTCCTACTTCCAGAACAAGCACCAGGATGCGAAGACGCGCCGGCTCGTGGCCCGCATCTGGGACCTGGAGTTCATCGTCTGCGAGACGGAACTCGAGGCGCTGGTCCTGGAGAACAACCTCATCAACGAGCACCTGCCGCCCTTCAACATCCTGCTGCGCGACGACAAGAGCTACCCCTACGTGAAGCTCACCTGGAAGGAGGCCTTCCCCAAGGTCTTCGTCACGCGGAAGGTGCGGAAGGACGGCGGGCTCTACTACGGCCCCTTCTTTCCCGCCAGCACCGCCTACCGCACGGCGGAGCTGGTCTACCGCTTCTTCCAGATCCGCGACTGCGATATCGAGATTGACGGGAAGCGCGGCCGGGCCTGCCTCAAGTACCAGCTCCACCGCTGCACCGCCCCCTGCACCGCCGCCGTGGACCAGGCCGCGTATCGGGAACAGGCGAAGGAGGCGCGGCTCTTCCTCGAAGGCAAGCGCGACGAGCTGAAGGCGCGGCTGGAGGCGGCCATGTGGCAGGCGGCGGAGGCCGCGGCCTTCGAGCGAGCGGCCCAGCACCGGGACGCCCTCCAGCAGGTGGACGCCTGGTTCACCCGCCAGAAGGCCGCCAGCCCCAACCTCGAGGATCTCGATGTCTACGGCAGCGCCGTGCTGGATGGCCGGGCCTGCGTCCACCGGCTCATGCTGCGCGACGGCCGGATGATGGGCCGCCAGGAACACGTGCTGGAGGATGTGGAGGCCTTCGACGGCGCCGTGCTGGCCGCAGTCCTCCAGCGCGTGTACAGCGCCGATGCCGTGCCCGGCCGCATCGTCGTGGAAGTGGAACCCGACGATGCCGACCTGCTCCGTGACTGGCTGGGCGGCATGCGCGGCAGCCGCCCCCAGATCCACGTGCCGAAGAAGGGCGAGAAGGTGGACCTGCTGGCCATGGCCCAGGAGAATGCGCGGCTGGCCCTGGAGCGCAAGTTCGAGCCGGCGCGACTCAGCGAGGCCGTGCTGGAGGGCCTGCAGGCCTTCCTGGGGCTCAGCCACCTGCCCCGCCGCATCGAGTGCTTCGACATCAGCCACGGCCAGGGCCGCGAGGTGGTGGCCAGCTGCGTGGCGTTCAGCGAGGGCGCGCCCGACAAGGCCCGCTACCGCCGCTTCAAGATGACCAACGAGCAGAACGACGATTTCGCCAATATGTTCGAGGCCGTCACCCGGCGCTACAAGCGGCTCAAGGAGGAGGGCCAGGACTTCCCCGACCTGGTGCTCATTGACGGCGGCCTCGGCCAGCTCCACGCCGCGGAGGCGGCGCTGAAAGCCCTCGGCCTGGAACAGCTGGAACTGGGATCCCTGGCCAAGAAAGAGGAGCTGGTCTTCCGGCCCGGCTCCAGCGAGCCCCTGCGCATCCCCAAGTCCTCGCCTGTGCTCCAGCTCCTCCAGCGCCTCCGCGACGAGGCCCACCGCTTCGCCATCACCTACCACCGGGCCCTGCGGGCCAAGCGCACGCTCCAGACGGAGCTCACCCAGATTCCCGGCATCGGCCCCGCCACGGCGAAGAAGCTGCTGCAGGCCTTCGGCAGCGTGGCGCGCCTCCAGGCCGCTGACGACGCCGAGATCCTGCGGGTGACAGGCCGCGCCATCGCGGCCCGCATCGCCGCATGGAAGCAGTCTCAATCTCTCGCAACTTCTTGACTCTAAACACCTTGATATCCCATGGATTCCCCTCAACCGGGGTCTCGAGGATCGCCTCAGAGGGAATGTGCGGACGGTTCCGCACCCCAGCCAGGAGGCACCCATGAAGACCTCGATTGGTATGGCTCTCATCCTCGGCACATCCCTGGCCCTTGCCGCCCAGACGGCCCAGAAGGACCAGACCCGCGCCCAGGACCAGACCAAGGATCAGATCAAGGACCAGACCAGGGATCAGATCAAGGACCAGACCAAGGATCAGATCAAGGACCAGACCAGGGATCAGATCAAGGACCAGACCAGGGATCAGATCAAGGACCAGACCAGGGATCAGATCAAGGACCAGACCAGGGATCAGATCAAGGACCAGACCAGGGATCAGACCAAGGCCCAGGATCAGACGCGTGATCAGGTGAAGGCTCAGGATCAGACTCGCGCCCAGACCAGAACCCAGGACCGGACGCGTGATCAGGCCAAGGCGCAGGATCAGACTCGGACCCAGACCCGCACCCAGAGCCAAACGCGGACCCAAGCGCGGACCCAGGCGCGCAGCCAGGATCAGGCTCAGACCCGGACCCGAGCGCAGGATCAGCTCCGCACGCGCGATGGATCCTCCGCTCAGACCTCTGGGACCACCCGCCCATCGAGTGCCACCCGGACGCGCGGGGGCAAGGGCCGCTGATGCGAACAAAGGGGACGGCCTGCGCCCTCCGTGCGCTCGGATGCCCCTGGTCTCTACCTGTGGTGCTCTGGCCCCGCCGGGGCACCACATTTGATTTGCATCTCCGGCCCCGTGGCCTGACCTTTTGAGCTGATCCAACGCCGACCTGGAGCCTTCATGCTGAAGCGACTCGCCCTTCTTGTCCTGATTCCCTTCAGCCTCTACGCCCAGGAGGATCCCTTCGACTTTGGGCCGCCGAAGCTCACCACCACCACCCGCCTGGCCATCGGAGGCTACGACCAGTCCTTCTCGGATGGCTACGGCCGCTGGAAGGGCTGGACCCTGGAAGGCACCGTCTATCCCGTCCAGGGCGGCCCCTGGCTGTTCGCCGCCGTGGGCTTCGACCGGCCCGAGGGCAAGGGCACGTTGTTCTCCGCGGGCAAGTACCTGCTGATCGGCAAAGCCTCTTCGGTCTACCTGGGGCTCAGCGGAGGCACGAACACCGATATTCTGCCCCGGGGCCGCGTGGATGTGGACTTCCACCTGGACATCGCTTCAGGCTGGAAGGCCGATCTGGCCGGAGCCGTGAGCCGGTTCGCAGGCAGCGATGAAATCCGCATGCTCCAGGCCGGCCCCGCCTACCAGGGCTCGACCTGGAGCGCCTCTGTCTGGCTGCAGCGGCTGCAGTACGAACCCACCGGGGATTCGGACACGGGCTGCATCGTGAACCTCCGCCTGGGTGCCAATGACTTCGCCATGTGGCACAACCTGCGGCTCGCCTGGGGCCGGGGCATCATCGAGAGCACCGCCTCGGGCGGAGGGCTCACGGGGGTGGGAACCACCACGAGCATGACCCTGGGCGGCAATGGCTACGGCAGCGGGATGGGGGGCTCGGGCGGCATGGGAGGCATGGGGACGGGAGGCTCGGGCTCGAGTTCCTCCTCCACCTCCACCTCAGTGATCCGTCTGGCCGGATCGGCCCCCCAGGAACGCCTGGCCAGCCTGTCTGGACACTGGCCCCTGACCGATGCCCTGGCCCTGCAAGCGGAAGCCACCTGGGGTGAGCAGGTGTCCACCTACCACTTCTGGGGCGGCAGTCTCCAGGTGGTCGTGACGTTCTGATATCAACGAGGGGGGACCGCCCGGCCGCTTCGCGTCCTCTGCGTCCCCCCTCCTGCACCCCCACGCGGTCTCCCGGCCGAGCCGGGACACCGCGTCCGTCATCAACGAA
>JAKAMQ010000139.1 GCA_021812805.1 Acidobacteriota bacterium | reverse complement strand
GGGCGGATGGCCCGCCCGCACGAACGCGAACCGGCCGGTGCGGGGATGGAAGGTGCCGTAGGCCAGGGTGAGGAAGAGGCTCTTGCCATGGCCCTGGCACCAGATGGCATTGAGGCGGGAGGCCACTTCGCGGGGATCGAGGGCCACCTTGTCCAGGGCCGAGAGCACCCCCTTGGTCTCGGCGGCGTAGAAGGCCGCGCTGGTGCCCTTGCCGCTCACATCCGCGATGAGGAAGGCCAGGCTGCCGTCGGGCAGCGGGAAGAGATCGTAGTAGTCCCCGGCCACCTCCAGCGCCGGAAGCACCACGGCCCGCACGGAGGGCAGGTGCAGGGCTTCGAGATCCGGCAGCAGGCGCATCTGCACTTCGCGGGCCACCCGGAGCTCCTCCTCCATGCGCAGCCGCTCGCCGCGCTCGGCATCCGCCTGCTGGAGACGCCCGGCCATCTCATTGAAGGCATCCGTGAGTTTCGCCACCTGGTCCCGGCCCCGGGGGCGGATGCGGATGGAGAAATCGCCGGTGCTGAGCCGCGATACGCCACGGAAGAGGCCGTCCACGGAGCGGCCCAGATTCCGCGCCAGCACCAGGCCCATCAGCAGTGCCAGCATCTGGAAACCGAGAAGAACGAGGTTGCCGAGCACGATCACGCCGATGATCAGGCGGGTCTGGCCGGAAAGGGTCTTCCCCTGGCCCCCGATCACGAAGCCCCGGAACAGCTCCTCCAGGTTGGTGCGCGGCGTGGCCGTAAGCACCATGGGCCTTCCCGTGTCCCAATCCACCACCCGCAGGGCGATTGGGGGGAGGTCGAAGGGATGCAACAACCCCTGTCCCTGCGGAACCTCGCCGTCATGGTAGGTGAGGATCGGCGTTGCGCCGGCCTGCATCCCCTCGAACGCCAAGGGGGTCTCCTCGCCAGCCACTCCGGCCTTCCCGAGCTCCTGATGCCTCCGCCCCCAGTCCAGGCGGTAGTCCATGCGCCCGCCCCAGATGTCCCGGCCCGCGGCGCTCATCCGCCCCAGCCCCAGGCTGAGCAGCCGATGCCGGCCCCCCTCCGCTGCCACGGCACGCAGGGCCACCACCTTCTTGCCGGTGGGCGTGGTGTCGTAGACGTAGCCCACGAAGCCATCCTTGATGCCCGGAGGCAGGGTGTCGGCACGGCGGATGTGCGCTTCGCCCAGCACTCCAAGCGCATTGAGCGCGGCCTGATCCGAGGGCTGTTTCGCCGCGTCCTGGATGGCCACCTCCATCCGGTTCAGGTCGCCCTGGAAAGCGCGGCCAACCTGGGCGCCGAGGCCCAGCCAGCCCATGGACACGAAGAAGGTGGTCAGGGTGAGGGCCGGGAGCAGCGAGACCAGGATGAAGATCACCATCAAGCGCCGGGACACCCGGAAGAGGAGTTGGCGCCAGAGCCATCTCAGGACCAGGGTTCCAAGCGCCAGGGCCCCGATCCAGAAGGCCAGGGCGGAGACCCCCCACAGGCATCCCAGCGACTCGACCTGCACCCGCGAAGGCAGGAGATACCAGGGCAGGCCGAGGGCCAGGGCGATCCAGGCCCAGCGCGGCCGGAGCGAGGCCAGGAAGCGCCGGGCATCGAACGTGCGCAGGGCCTGGGCCCACCGCTCGAACCGGGCCCGCCTCGGGAACCTGCCTCCGGCCCCCATGTCACGCCATCAGCATGCCGCCGTTGACGCTCAGCGTCTGGCCCGTGATGTAGCCAGCCTCCTCGCTGGCCAGGAAGGCCGCGGCGTTGGCGATGTCCTCACCGGTGCCCATGCGCCCCAGGGGGATCTGCTTCGTGAACTCCGCCTTCACCTCTTCGGAAAGGCCCGCGGTCATCGCAGTCTCGATGTAGCCGGGCGTCACGGCATTGGCCGTGATGTTGCGGCTGGCCAGCTCCCGGGCCACGGACTTGGTGAGGCCGATCAGGCCGGCCTTGGCGGCCACATAGTTGGCCTGGCCGGGATTGCCCATCTGGCCCACCACGGAGGCGATGTTGATGATGCGCCCCCAGCGCTGCTTCATCATCGGTTTCGTCGCCGCCTGGATGGCCGCCCAGGCACCCTTCAGGTCGGTATCCAGCACTGCATCCCAATCCTCCTCCTTCATCTGGATGAGCAGCTTGTCGCGGGTGATCCCAGCATTGTTCACCAGGATGTGGAGGGCTCCGTGGCGTTCCACCACCGTGGCCACCGCCGCCTTCACCGAAGCCGCATCCGCCATGTCGGCCACCACCACGTCCGAGGCTCCGCCCGCCGCCGCGATGGCATCGGCCACTTCCTGGAGCTTCCGCAGCGTCCGCGCCGCGCAGACGACCGTGGCCCCCTGGGCCGCGAAGCGCTTCGCGATGGCTTCGCCGATGCCCTGGCTGGCACCCGTGACGAGGGCGATCTTGCCGTCGAGGCGGAACATGGAACCTCCCGATGAGCCCCCAGTCTAACGCCCGGTCCATTGCTCCCGTCCCCCCGCAGGTGCAATCTGGAATCCCACCCCGGAGGCGCCATGCGTGCCCTGATCTGCCTTGCGTTGGCCAGCGCCCTCGGCGCCCAGGAGACCCGCACCCCGCGGGTGGAGCACCTGGTGGCCGCCGTGGATCCCGCCCGGATGGAGGCCACCGTCGCCAAGCTGGTTTCCTTCGGTACCCGCCACACCCTGTCGGACCAGACCTCCCCCACCCGGGGCATCGGCGCGGCCCAGCGCTGGCTGACGGGGCAGTTCCAGGGCATGGTCCAGCTGCGCGGCTCCCGCCTCCGGTATTTCGAGGACCGCTTCACCCAGCCCATCGCGCCGCGGATCCCGGCCCCGGTGGTCATCACCAACGTGGGCGCCGTGCTGCCCGGGACGGATCCCGCGCGCGCCAAGGAGGCCATCGTCCTCACCGGCCACTACGACAGCCGGGCCACGGATGTCATGGATGCCGTGTCCGATGCGCCCGGCGCCGATGACGACGGCAGCGGCACCGCCATGATGCTGGAACTGGCCCGCGTGATGGCCGCCGAGAAGCCCGCCGTGACGGTCTATTTCGTGTCCGTCTCCGGCGAGGAACAGGGCCTCTACGGCAGCACCCACCTGGCGAAGCGCCTGAAGGCCGAGGGCGTGGAGGTCTTGGCCATGATGAGCGTGGACATCGCCGGCAACACCGAGGGCTCGAACGGCGTGAAGGACAACGTCACCGCCCGGATCTGGAGCGAGGGCGTGCCCGCCGTCGAGACCCCTGCCGAGCGCCGCCTGCGCCTCGCCCTGGGCACGGAGAATGACGGCCGCTCCCGCGAGTGGGCCCGCTACCTGAAGCGCCTGGGCGAACGGTACGTCGAGAACCTGGACCTGCTCGTCATGCTCCGCCGGGACCGCATCGCCCGCGGCTCCGACCACATGAGCTTCACCGCCGAGGGCTATCCGGCCGCCTGCCTGCGCGAGGCCCAGGAGAACTACGACCGCCAGCACCAGAACGTGCGGACGGTGGCTGGCCGCGCCTACGGCGACGACCTCGCCCATTTCGACGCGCCCTACGCCGCCAAGCTGGCGCGGGCCCTCTGTGCGGCGGTGGCCACCCTGGCCGCGGCCCCGGCCCCCGTGCGGGATCTCACCCTGGGCGGCGCCGTGAGCCCGGACACGAAGCTGCGCTGGACCCTGCCGGCGGATCCTCGGGTGAAGGGGCTCCTGCTGTTCCGGCGGCGGGCGGATGGAGTCGCCTGGCAGCGCATCGAGCGCCTGCCGGTGACGGATCACCTCGTCATCCCCGATGTGGTGCCTGATTCCAATGTCTATGCCCTGGCTACGGTGGACGCCGAAGGCAACGAGAGCCTGCCCGTGGGGCCGACCCACCTGGAGTGATCGGACCCGTCACTTCAACGTCTTCAGCCACTCCGCCACAGGGGTGAGGTCCGCCATCGGGGTCTTGTCGCCGTAGGCGGTCATGGCCGTGGCGCCGTTGAGCTCGCCGCGCGGCCGCGTCTCGCGTTTGAGCAGGTGGTTGGCATCCGGGAGATCCAGCACCAGTCCGTGGTAGGAGGCGGGCACCGTGGGCGGCCGCCAGGTCTGGACATCGCGATCGCCCCAGACGATGGCTGAGGGCTCCGACAGGCGCGCGGCCAGAACCCAGGGGTCCAGGTCCAGCGTGTCCCGCACGAAGCCGAGGCTCTCGGGGCGGGTGAGGCCCTTGGCCAGGGCCACGATGCCCGGCGCCACGCCCGAGGGCGCCGCGGGCAGGGGCTGGTTCCGGCGGATGGTGTCGAGCACGGATTCGAGATAGCCCATGTTGGTGGCGGAAACATCCGCCGGGGCGCCGGCCGCGGTGAGCTGGGCCTGCACCTGGGCCAGGATGAGCTTGCCCATGCTCATGCCCGGCATCGAGAGCAGCAGCAGGGCGTCCGCGTGGTCCGCCACCACCAGCGACAGCAAGGCCCCCTCGCTGTGGCCCACCAGGAGGATCTTCTTGCCCTTGGCCTCCGGCAGCTTGCGGGCCTCGGTGATGGCGGCCTTGATGTCACCCGCCTGGGCATCCAGGGAGATGTCCAGCTTCGGATCCTTCGACCCGATGAACCGCTTGTCATAGCGCAGGCTGCCGATGCCCTGGGCCCGCAGCCAGTCGGCGACATCCCGGCCCGCGTGGCTGGGCATCGGGATCAGCGGATTGGACCAGTCGCGATCGGTAGGGCCCGAACCCGCCACCATCACCGCGAAGTAGGGGTGGCTGCCCCCGGCGAGCACCGTCCCGTTCAGGGGAAAGCCGTTGAAGCCGGGAAACTGGACCAGGCGTTCCCCGGCCCGCGCGACCGGGCCCGCGGACGCGGCGGTCAGGGGCGCCTCCCCCGCGTAGCGGAGGGTCAGCGGGAGCCGGGCGCCGCCCTGCGAAAACGTGCCGGTAGCGACCTGCCCATCGGCCGCGATGGCCCCTTCGAACCGGGGATCACCGGGGATGCCGGGGGACGCGAACTTGAGCTTGCCTCCAGCCACGGCGACGCCTTCGAGTGCGAGATCCTTCACCCCCTGGGCAGGGATGGTGAGGGCGCCCTGCCAGGCCCCATCCTTCAGCCGGAGATCCAGCAGCAGGTCCAGCTTGCCGCTGGGGAGCTGGAGGGCACCTTCCCAGTGGCCCGGCTTCGGCGGGTGCACCTGGGCCCTGACGGGCAGGGCCAGCACGGCCAGCAGGGTCAGGGATCGCAGCAAAGGGTTCATCGCGCCTCCGGAGGAAGGATGCCGCCAGCGGCCATCCGGTGCCGGAGGGCATAGGCGTAGCAGATGCCGGCACCCAGAGGAACCAGGATCAGGGCCAGCAACACGACATGGAGAGAGGTCCACGGGACCAGGCTCAGGGGAAGCCCCAGGAGGCCCGCCAGCACCAGCCAGCGGCCCGTCATGCGGTGGGTGCGCTTCCAGATCTCCCGGTTCTCCAGGGTGGGCGGGATGCGGATGCCGATCCACGCGTTGGGTTCCAGGCGGGGCATGAGGTTGCCCAGCAGCACCATGAATAGCGAGAGGATGGCCAACAGGAGGCCGTCACCGGGGGTGCTCCCCCGAAGCGCGCTCCCGAGGATCACGGCCTGCACCCCGGCCATCAGCGCCAGGACCAGCAGGCGCATCTGCCGCCTGGTGCCCGGAGCCATGCGCCGGGCGGCGCGGAAGTCGAGCCCTCCCCAGTCCAGCAGCAGGATGAACCCGTACATCCCGGTGGCGAGGGCGGGCAACTGCCACGCGGCCTCCCAGGGCGTGTTCCAGCCGTTCACCTCGCCGTGGAAGCCCCAATGTATCGGCACACGCGCGGGAAGGTGGGGTTCGGCCAGGAGGCTGCCGACCCAGAGGGCCGCCAGAATCAGCCAGGCCGGCCACTCCCGGAGGATGTCGCGCCCTTCGTCGGGGCGGGGTTCTCCGGATCCCGGAACAGGGTCATGAGCCATTGCAGCGCCTCCTGGAAAACGGTGGTGTGAAGGGAGTAGATCTGCTGCTGCCCCTGGCGGCGCACCCGCACCAGTTCTGCCTGCTTGAGCAGGTTCAGGTGGTGGGAGATGCTCGCCTTGCCGATGGGGAAACCCTCGGCGATCTCGCCGGCACTCAGGTCGCCCGCCTTCAGGCGCTCGAGGATCGCCCGGCGGGTGCCGTCGTCCAGCGCTTTGAACACCAGGGCATGCCGTTCCAAAGGATCGCCTCCGGGTACATCATACGATATTTTGAAAATAATCAAAATATTTTCAACCTGCCGCCGGCCCGGACCGGCCCGCGAGTCAGAGCGGCTTCACACCGCGAAATCCGCGGCGTCCAGGATCGTGGAGTACTTGTCAATGTAGAGGTGGGGCGTGTCGCCGCAGACGAAGGCGGCCACGATGTCGCCCTCGGCGTTCCGCAGGCCGTCCCAGCGCGCCGGATCCGCGCGGCAGTTTTCCAGGAAGCGCAGGAGGCCGGCCAGGGCGAAGCCCGAACTCGGACCCGCCAGGAGACCCGAGCGGATCATCTGCAGGCTCAGGCGGTAGCTCTCCTTGGTCTCCACCTCGACCGGATGGATGCCCGTGCGCCAGTCGAAGCGGATCTCCGCCATCCGGGCCTCGGTGCGGACGCCCGGCACGGCGCTCCCGGGCGCCAGAAGGCAGCCCACCAGCTGCACCTGCGGCGCCCGCGACCGGAAGGCCGCCTGGGCGCCCCCCAGGCAGCCGGAGGTGCCCAGCCCGGCGCAGAAGACCGTCAGGGCGCCCTGGGTCTGCTCCCACACCTGGGGCGCGGTCCACCGGGCGTGGGCCCCGGGATTCAGGGGGTTCTCGTACTGGCCCAGGTTGAGGCGGCCCGCGTCCTGTCCCTCCCGGCGGGCCCGTTCCACGGCGCCGGGTTCCCCGGGAACCTCGCGGTTCACGGCGAGATCCACCCCTGCGAGATGGAGCATCTCCTTCTTCACGAAGGCGAGATCAGCGGGGACGAGGGCCGTGAGACCCCCGGCCCCGAAGGCCCGGCCCAGCAGCGCCAGCGCCAGGGCCATGTTGCCCGAGGAGGCCTCCACCAGCTGGCAGGGTCCGGCGAGATGGCCATTCCGCGCAGCCTCCTGGAGCATCGCGAAGGCGGGCCCCCATTTCAGGTTCAGGGTCGGCGTGAGGAACATCAGCTTGGCGTAGATCCGCACCCGCGCCTCCGGCGGGAAGGGATTCAGCGGCGGCGGCAGGAGCACCAGCGGCGTGGGCGGATGCTGGTCAGGATCGAGGAAGTCCTGGAGGGACTCGAAAACGTTCATCGGAGCTTCCTCCGGCTTGCGCGGGCCCATGGGATCTCCTCCAGAATCGGGATCTGAGAGCAGACTATCCTCAGAATCCAGGAGGTGGCAGCCATGGAGGGCCCCGACATGAACGAGGGGGGACCGCCTGCTCGCCTGCGGCCCGCGATGTCTCCCCTCGTGCACCCCCACGGGGTGTTCCGACCGAGCCAGGACACCCCGTCCGATTCCGGATGCAGCGATCTGGACCCGGAGGACTGGCCGGAAACCCGGCGGCAGGCCCACCGCATGCTGGATGACATCCTGGACTACGTGGAGGATATCCGCAGCCGCCCGACCTGGCAGCCCATGCCCCCGGAGGCCCGGGCCCGCCTGCGGGAGCCCCTGCCGGTCCAGGGCGCGCCGCTCGCGGAGATCCATGCCGCCTTCCTCCGGGATGTGCTCCCCTATGCCACCGGCAACGTGCACCCGGGCTTCCTGGGCTGGGTCCACGGCGGCGGCACGGTCGCGGGACTGCTGGGGGAGATGCTGGCTGGGGGCCTGAACGCCAACCTCGGCGGCCGGGACCACGCGCCCATCGAGGTGGAACGGCAGATCCTCGCCTGGGTGCGGGAGATCTTCCGGTTCCCCGCAAGCGCCAGCGGGCTGTTCGTCACGGGCACCTCGCTGGCGAACTTCCTGGGCGTCCTCGTGGCGCGCCGGGCCGCCCTGGGCGACGCCGTCCGCGCGGAGGGCCTGGGCGCGAACGGACTCCGCCTGCGGGCCTACGCCTCCAGGGCCGTCCACAGCTGCGTGCCCCGCGCCCTGGACATGGCTGGCCTCGGCTCGGAGGCCCTGCGCCGGCTGCCGACGGCCCCGGGCGGCGGCCTGGATCTGGAGGCGCTGCGCCTCGCCCTCGCCGAGGACCGGGCCGCCGGTTTCCAGCCCTTCCTCGTCGTGGGCACCGCAGGCACCGTAGACACCGGCGCGGTGGATGACCTCGCAGCGATCGCCGATCT
>JAKAMQ010000007.1 GCA_021812805.1 Acidobacteriota bacterium | reverse complement strand
GATTCGTACTGCTGCGGGAGGCCCTGGGCGAACTCTGGGGGGGCGCGCCCACGGCGGAGGAACTGGGGCGATGCGCGGGCTCCACGGACTGGGAGATCGTGGACGAGCTGCACCGGATGCGCTTCGGGGCCGGGCTGACGGAACCGGGCTACGCCGCCTACGAACAGGCCTGCGTGGCCCGCTTCCAGACCGCCTTCGGCCCGGGCGGCCGCGCGCCCGCGGCCTATGCCGGCATCCTGGAGGGCCTGCACCTCCTGGCCGGGCGCCACGCCGTGGCGCTGGTCTCCGGCAACGCCCCGGGGCTGCTGGCCTTCAAGGCGGAAGCCCTGGGGGTGGATGCGGCCATTCCCCGGGTGGGCTCCCTGCCCCGCCATGGCCGCGTGGACCTGCTGCGGCGGGCCCTGGCCGGGGGACCAGGGCCGCACCTCTACGTGGGCGACCGCCCGCACGATCTGGCCGCGGCCCGGGCGGCGGGGATTCCATTCCTGGCGGTCGGGGAGGCCGTGCCCGGCGCCCATCCCATCCTCGCGCCCACGGATGGAGCCGAGCGTCTGGTGGCCTCGGTGGAAACGCTCCTCGCTACCGGGTGGTGACCACGAAGCCATCCAGGAAGGCCCGCGTCCGCGGATCTCCGGCCTGGCTGGTGATGGCCTGGGCGTGGTGGATGCGTCCAGCCCGGTAGATGACGATGCCTTCGGCCACATCCCCGCTGGCCAGGTTCACCCGGTAACGGAAGCCCGGCCCCTGGGCCGCCGGCAGATCACTCCGCGTGAGGGGGCCCAGGCGATAGGTGAGCCAGTTCTGGAAGGTGTCCAGGATCTCCTGGTCCGTGGTGCCGCCCTGGTTCCCCGGCGGCAGATTGCCCACGGAGACGGAAAACGACTCGTCCATGCGGCCCGCGGGGCTCATGGCCAGATCGAACCATTCCATGGTGCCGAAGGGGCCCGGATCCGTGTGCCGGTGCAGCCTGGGCTCGCCCGGGAAGGTGGCGATGATGCCGAGGTTGGCGTTCACGACACGTCGCGGCCGCTCGCTGCACCCGAGCAGGGCCGCAATCAGCAGCAGGCCGGTCCAGAGGCGGGTCATGGTCTCTCCTTCTCCTTCATCGGACGGTGGCGTCCGGGAGTTGATCCACTTCGCCGCGGGCGGCGGCCTCCCACCGGATCGCGAGCCGCGGATCCCTCACCACGCCCTGCCCGCCGCGGTAGGCTTCGGCCAGGGCGAGCATGGCCTCGGCATGGCCTGCCTCCGCCGCCCGCCGGAACCACAGCGCGGCCGTGAGGTCATCGGGCGGATGGCCCGCCCCCCCTCGGCGACAGGCCAGGCCCAGCCGGTAGCAGGCGTCCGGATCGCCGTTCTCGGCCCGCTCCCGAAGGCGGTCCCGCCCGGTCCGGGGCCCCTCCCGCCGCAGCCGCCAGGCCTGCCACCCGAGCATCAGGAGCGGCACGGCCAGCAACAGCAGGGGCAGGTGGTACAGCTGGGAGGATCCCGCCCAGAAGAAGGTGCCCAGGACAAACAGGAAGAAGCCCCCCAGCAGGGCCGCCGCCCCAAGCAGGAGCGCGCGCCCGCTCCGGTGCGCGACCACCTGGTCCATACCGGCTTCCAGGTGCGCCATCGCCGCGGCCTGGGCCCGTACCAGGGGATCCGCCGGCGCGGCAGCATGGTGGAGGGGGCCGTGCTGGAGCGGTGGATGGGGTGCGAGACGGGCCGCGGCTTCGGTCCAGATCTGGGCCTGTTCCGGATCGGCCGCCACTCCGTCACCACAGGTATAGGCGTGGGCCAGCCAGGCGGCAGCCCGGCCACAGCCGGCAACGGCGGAACGCCGGTACCAGGTCTCGGCTTCCGCGGGCGCCGGGGCGCAGCCGTGCCCGGTCCGCAGGGCCTCGGCTAGCCGGAAGGCGGCTTCGGGATGGCCCAGCCTCGCCGCGCGGGTCAACCGGTCCACGGCGGCCATCGCGCCGCCCGGGCCCAGGCCGCCCTCGAGGTAGACCAGGCCTTCCAGGAACAGGGGCTCCGCGCCGCCTTCGCGACAGGCCTGCTCCAGGCACCACCACCCCATGGCGGGGTGATGGGCCTGCCGGGTCCAGTGCAGCCACAGTGCCTGGGGATCCGGCGCGAACCGGGCCACCCAGCGGCGGAGCCCGCGTTCCAGGAAGGTCAGGGGGGGGGTGGTGGCCCTGGCCAGGGCTCCCACGAAGGCCGCCACGAAGAACAGCCAGGCCGCGAGGATCAGGATCCAGCGCCAGGCTTCGGCGAGCCGGGCGAAGGGGGTCGCGTACAGCAGGAAAGGGGCCAGCAGCAGCGCCAGCAGCCCCGCCACGGGCCCGGCCCAGAGGCGCAGACCGGTGGTGGGGGCAGACCGCTCCATCCCGGCGCGGGAGCGGGCCCCAAGGTTCATCTCAATGCGCCTTCAGGGCTTCATCCAGGGCCCGCTTGGCCATGCCCTCCCCGTAGCCGGACCAGCGCTGGAGGAGCCGCCCCTGGCGATCCACCACGATGCTGGTGGGGATGCCGGTGATCGGGCCGAAGGCGTCCAGCGCCTTGGGGCCCTCGGGCACAAAGGCGGTGAGGCCCAGTTCGGGATGCTTGGCCAGGAAGGGCTTCACGTCGTCCCAGCCGCCGTTGTCCACGGAGATGGGCACCACCACATAGGTGCCGTCCTCCGCATGCTGGAGCTGGGCCACCTCGGGCAGGGACTTGCGGCAGGGCGGGCACCAGGTGGCCCAGACATCCACCAGCACCACCTTGCCCTGGAACTCCGCCAGGGTGTGGCGCTGGCCCTGCGCATCCACGAAGGCCACGGAACGGACATCCGTGCCCGCGCTGACCCCGTTGGCCGGGTGGAGGGTCCGCAGGAGGACGGTACCCCCCAGGAGCAGGCCCCCGGCCACCAGCACGACCGCGGCGATGGTGCGCCAGGACGATGGGGAATCAGGGGCGTCGGCCATGGTGGATCTCCTCGGGGCTGCCGGATGGGGCCCTTAGGCTTCCAGGGTAGACGATCCCGGGGCCCCAGACGCAACGAGGCCCCCGGGTGGGGGCCTCGAAACGGGCAGGACGGTCGCGCCTGCTCAGTCTTCCCGCTCCGCCCGGTTGAAGGCGTCAGCCAGCGTCGCCTTCTTGAACTCGGGCTGGCGGGCCTTGGCGGCCTCCAGGTCGCCCCGCTCCTGATCCTGCTCCAGCTGCTTGACGGAGAGGCCGATGCGGCGCTCGGTGGGATCGAGCTTCACGATCTTCATGGTGAGGTCCTGGCCAGCGGAGAACTCCTTCTGGATGTCCTCCACGCGCTTCCGGGAGAGCTCGGAGACATGCACCAGGCCCTCGATGCCGTCGCCCAGATCCACGAAGGCGCCGAAATCGGTCAGACGGGCGATCTTGCCGGTGAGGACATCGCCCACGTTGTGCTTGTCGAAGAAGATCTCCCAGACATTGGGCTCCATCTGCTTCACGCCGAGGCTCATGCGCTGGGCCAGGGGATCCAGGCTCAGCACCTTCGCGGTGACCTGGTCGCCCTTCTTCACGATCTCGCCGGGGTGCTTGATCTTCTTGGTCCAGCTGAAGTCGGACACGTGGATCAGGCCGTCAATGCCCTCTTCCAGCTCGATGAAGGCACCGAACTCGGTGATGTTGCGCACCGTGCCGGTGACGATCTGGCCGGGCTGGTACTTCTCGGCGATGGCCATCCAGGGGTTCGGGGTGATCTGCTTCATGCCGAGGCTGATGCGGCGGTTCTCGGAGTCCACCTGGAGGATGACGGCTTCCACCTGGTCGCCCAGGTTGACCATGCCCTTGGCGGACTTGACCTTCTTGGTCCAGCTCATCTCGGAGACGTGGACCAGGCCCTCGATGCCGGGCTCCAGCTCCACGAAGGCGCCGTAGTCCGTGATAGAGACCACCTTGCCCTTCACCGTGGCCTGGATGGGATAACGCTCCTCCACCGAGAACCAGGGATCCGGGAACTTCTGCTTGTAGCCGAGGCTGACGCGCTCGGTGTCCTTGTCGTACTTGAGGACGGCCACCTCGACCTTGTCGCCCACCTGGAACATCTCGGAGGGGTGGTTGAGCCGGCCCCAGCTCATGTCGGTGATGTGCAGCAGGCCGTCCACGCCACCCAGGTCCACGAAGGCGCCGTACTCGGTGATGTTCTTGATGGCGCCCTCGACCAGCTTGCCTTCCTCGAGGCCCGCGAGGGTCTCTTCCTTGAGGCTGGCGTTGATGGTCTCGAGGAACAGCTTGCGGGACAGCACGATGTTGCCCCGGCGGCGGTTGACCTTGATGACCTTCATGTCGAAGGACTTGCCGAGGTAGGGATCCAGGTTGCGGACGGGCTTCATGTCCACCTGGCTGCCGGGCAGGAAGGCCCGGATGCCGATGTCCACGGCCAGGCCGCCCTTGACCTTCTCGAGCACGGTGCCATGCACGGTCATGTTGGAGCGGAAGGCCTTCTCGACCTCGTCCCAGATCTTCATCTTCTCCGCGCGCTCGCGGCTGAGGCGCACGTTCCCGTGGGCATCCTCGAGCATCTCGAGCAGCACTTCCACCACGTCACCCACCTGCACGCCCTGGGTGCCATCGGGGTTGTTGAACTCGTCCAGATTGACGGTTCCCGAACCCTTGTAGCCGATGTCCACGATGACATCCTTGCCGCGGATCTCCACGACCACGCCCCGGACCACTTCCTCCTCGCGGAGGCCACGGGTCTCGCCCTGCAGGGCCGCCAGGAACTCCTGGCTCTCCTCCGTGTCGTCCGTGAAATCCGGATCGAGCACGGTGATGCGGCCCATCTGCTTGGGACCATTCCCCTTGATGATTGCTTCTAGCTTGGACATGAAGTCCACCTCGTTTGGTTGCGCCCACTCTCTGGCGGTGCGCTGGAATCCCGGCACACGAAGTCCGGCAGAACGGACAGACTACCCTGGAAGCGGGCAGGAGGCCAGGAAATGAATGCGCAGAGAGGGCATCGCGAGGCTGGAGCATGTGCCTGATCGCGGTGCGCTGGCAGCCGGATGGCCCGGAGCCGCTTCTGCTCCTGGGAAACCGGGACGAGTTCTACGACCGTCCCGCCGCGCCGCTGGCCTGGTGGGAGGATCACCCCCTTCTCGCGGGCCGGGATCTCCGCGCCAGCGGCACCTGGCTGGGGGTGACGCGGCAGGGGCGGTGCGCCGCGCTCACCAACCTCCGGCAGCCCGCGGCCTCCCGGCCGGATGCGCCATCGCGGGGCGCGCTGCCCGTGCGGGCCCTCGTCTCGTCCGATCCTGCCTCGGCCGTTCTGGAGGCGCTGCGCCCGGAGGCGGCCCGCCACAACCCGTTCAACCTGCTCCTCTACGATGGCCGGGAGCTGCTGGGCTACCAGAGCCGGGATGACCGGATCCTCCGCCTGGCCCCCGGCCTCCATCTCCTTTCCAACGGGGATTTCAATGCGCCCTGGCCCAAGGCAGAAGCCCTGCGGGCGGCCCTGGCCCACGCCCCGGAGGACGACGCGGCGCTGCTGAAGCTGCTGGAGGATGACCGCAGGTTCGAGGATGCGCGTCTGCCGCACACCGGGGTGCCCCTGCCCTGGGAGCGGGCGCTGTCGCCGATCTTCATCCGCACGCCGACCTATGGCACCCGGGCCTCCACCCTTGTGCGGATCGGACGCGCCGAGGTGCGGGTGGTCGAGCAGGGGTTCGGTCCGGAGGGCCCCCTGGCGCGCACGGAGATCGCCTTCCCCCTGCGGGATCCTCGATGAAGGTGGGCCGGTGGGTGAGGCGCCGTAGAATAGGCCCCATGGCCCACCCAGACCCTGCCTCAAGCCTTCCGTTCCGGCCCGCAGGCTGCCTGTCCCTGGCCGCCCTGCTCGCGCTCGGCCCCATCGCCGGCGCGGGCACACCCGACCGGGCGCGGTGGCGGCGCGAGGCCCAGGCGGTCACGATCACCCGCGACGACTGGGGCATCGCCCACGTCCACGGCCGGACCGACGCCGACGCGGTGTTCGGCATGGCCTACGCGCAGGCGGAAGATGACTTCAACCGGGTCGAGACCAACTACCTCGACGCGCTGGGTCGGCTCGCCGAAACCGAGGGCCCCTCCGCGATCTGGCGGGACCTGCGGATGAAGCTGTTCATCCATCCGGTCGAGCTGAAGCGCCTCTATGCCCAGAGCCCCGCCTGGCTCCAGTCCCTGATGCAGGCCTGGGCCGACGGGCTGAACGACTACCTCGCCACGCACCCCGCGGTGCATCCCCGCATCCTGAAGCATTTCGAGCCGTGGATGGCCCTGAGCTTCACCGAAGGCAGCATCGGCGGCGACATCGAGCGGGTCTCCCTCCCCGGGCTCGCGGCCTTCTACGGCCACGGCACCCCGGCCATCGCCCAGGCGGAGGCACCCTTGAGCTGGCGCGAGCCGTCGGGATCGAACGGCATCGCCCTCGCGCCGGCCCTCACCGCCCACGGCCACGCGCTGCTGCTGATCAACCCGCACACCTCCTTCTTCTTCCGGTCGGAGCTGCAGATGTCCAGCGACGAGGGCCTGGATGCCTACGGCGCGGTGACCTGGGGGCAGTTCTTCATCTACCAGGGCTTCAACCGCCACGTCGGCTGGATGCACACCTCCACCGGCGCCGATGTCGTGGACGAATTCGCCGAAACGATCGTCCCGAAGGACGGGCGCCTGTTCTATCGCTACGGGAAGGAGCTGCGGCCGGTCACCACCCGCCTGATCACGGTGCCCTACCGCGCGGGGAACGGCTCCATGGCCGAACGGACCTTCACCGTCTATGCGACCCATCACGGCCCCATCGTGCGCGCCGAGAACGGCAGGTGGATCGCCATCGCCCTGATGAACCGGCCCCTCGCGGCGCTGGAGCAGAGCTGGCTGCGCACCAAGACCACCGACTACGCCAGCTACTTGAAGGTGGCCGAGCTGAAGGCCAACTCATCGAACAACACGATCTTCGCCGACGACAAGGGCGAGATCGCCTACCTCCACCCGCAGTTCATCCCCCGGCGCGACGACCGCTTCGACTACACGAACCCCGTGGATGGCAGCGATCCGGCCACGGACTGGAAGGGGCTGCACGCCCTTGACGAGGCGCCGCACCTGCTCAATCCGCCGAACGGCTGGATCATGAACACCAACGACTGGCCCTACTCCGCCGCCGGGCCCTGCAGCCCGAAGCGCGCGGACTATCCGCGCTACATGGACAGCGTCGGCGAGAACCCGCGCGGCCTCCACGCCACCCGCCTGCTGACCGGCCAGCGGGGCTTCACGCTGTCCTCGCTGATCACCACCGCGTTCGACGCCTACCTGCCGGCCTTCGCGCAGCTGATCCCCGTGCTCGTGTCTGATTACGACGCGCTTCCCGCCGGTGATCCCCTCCGGCCCCGGCTGGCGGGCCCGATCGCCCTCCTGCGCGGCTGGGATGACCGCTGGGGCATCACCTCCATGCCGACCACCCTGGCGGTGTTCTGGGGCGACACGCTGTGGGACGAGGTCAGTGCCGCCGCCGCGGCGAAGCACCAATCGGTCTATGACTTCATGGCCGGTCCGGCGGGCCCGCAGGCGCGCCTGGGGGCGCTGGTCGAGGCCACGGACCGCCTCCAGAAGGACTTTGGCAGCTGGGGGGTTCCCTGGGGCGAGGTCAACCGCTTCCAGCGCCTCACGGGCGCCCTGGTCCAGCCCTTCGACGATGCCAAGCCCAGCCTCCCCGTGCCCTTCACCTCCTCCCGCTGGGGCTCGCTGGCCTCCTTCGGCGCCCACCGCTGGCCAGGCACGAAGCGGTACTACGGCACCAGCGGCAACAGCTTCGTCGCGGTGGTCGAGTTCGGCCCCCGGGTCCGCGCCCGCGCCATCACCGCCGGGGGCGAAAGCGGCCACCCCACGTCCCCCCATTTCAACGACGAGGCCGAACGCTACACCACCGGCGATCTGCGGACGGTCTATTTCTGGCCCGAGCAGCTCAAGGGGCACACCGAGCGCGTCTATCACCCCGGTTCCTGAGCCTTCCTTGCCGCGCGGTCGCCGCGCACCACGAGCACGGGGCAGGTGGCGTGGTGGACCACCCGGGTGGCCGTGCTCCCGAACAGGAGGTGCTCCAGGGCGCTGTGCCCCACCTCCCCGACCACCAGGAGCGTCGTGGGATCCGCCTCGGCGATCAGCGATTCGCCGGGGCTCCCGCTGGCGACCAGGGTCCGGGCCGAGGGATAGGGCGCCAGCCACTCCTCCAATTTCTCGTGGATCCTGGGCTCCACGTCCCTGAACCAGCCCGGATCCCCCAGGGGCGCGTAGGCCGCGTAGAACGGGGGCCGGGCGGTCTCGACCACATGGAGGGCCACCAGGGGCAGATGGAGATCCTTCGCCAGCCCGGCGGCGCACACCAGGGCCTGACGGCTGGCGGGCGAGAAATCAATTCCCACGAGAATGCGGCTGAACATGACGACCTCCCCCTCTTCTTCAAGGGTAGGCCCGGGATGCCTCCCCGCCCGGAAATGGGGAAGCCGGATGGTCTTTTCCCGGCCTGGTCGCTCGATCGGACCCTAGAACACCGACCATCCCGTCCGCGTGGTGAATCGGTCCAGGGCCTCGACGCCGGCCACGCTGTTGCCGTGGGCGTCGAGGGCGGGGCTCCACACGCAGAGGACGCCGCGCTCGGGCAGCACGGCCAGGATGCCGCCGCCCACGCCGCTCTTGCCGGGCAGGCCCACGCGGTACGCGAAGTCGCCGGCGGCGTCGTAGGTTCCGCAGGTGAGCATGATCGCGTTGATGCGCTTGGCCTCGCTGCGGGTGAGCAGGCGGTCGCCGCCGGCCCGCAGGCCGTGGTTGGCCAGGAAGAGGCCGGCCCGGGCCAGGTCCGCGCAGCTCATGCGAAGGGCGCACTGGCGGACGTAGTGGTCCAGCACGCGCTCGACGGAGTTCTCCAGGTTCCCGCAGCTGGCCATGAAGTGGGCCAGCGCCGCGTTGCGGTGGCCGTGGGCGGCCTCCGACGCGGCCACCTCGGCGTCCACCTCCACCCCGGGGTTGCCGCTCTCCTCCCGCAGGAAGGTCCGCAGGGTTCCCAGGGAATCGCCCGTGAGACTCAGCAGCCGGTCAATGAGGATGAGCGCCCCGGCATTGATGAAGGGGTTGCGCGGAATGCCCTTCTCGTACTCGAGCTGCACGAGGGAGTTGAAGGGATTGCCGGAGGGCTCACGGCCCACGCGGCGCCACAGCGCCTCGCCGTCCCGGGCCAGCACCAGGGCCAGGGAGAAGGCCTTGGAGACGCTCTGGATGGAGAAGGGCGCCTGCCAGTCGCCGCTGCCCAGGAGCCGGCCGTCCATGGTGGCGAGGGCGATCCCGAAGCGGGCGGGATCCACCGCCGCCAGGGCCGGAATGTAGTCCGCCACCCGGCCCTGGGCCGCGAAGAGCGCGGATTCCGCCGCGAGATCATCAAGGAGGGCCTGGAGATCCATGGGACGAGCATCCCACACCGGACCGCGCCGCATCCAGGACTTGAGCCCTGCGACGGCCGGCGCCAGAATCACCCCCACGTCCTGCCAGGAGGATCCATGTCCATCAGGGGCAACGTCGCACTCGTCACCGGCGCAAGCCGCGGCATCGGCGCAGCCATCGCCCGGTCCCTGGCCGCCCAGGGTGCGTTGGTGGCCGTCAACTACCACGCCTCGGAGGCCGCGGCGCTGGGTGTGGTGGCAGAAATCCACCAGGCGGGAGGCCGGGCCGTGGCCGTGAAGGGCGATGCCCGGGACCGGGATCAGATCGAGGCCATGGCCGCCGCGGTGAAAAAGGAACTCGGTCCCATCGGCCTCCTGGTGCTGAACGCCTCCATCACCTTTCCCATGAAGGGCTTCCTCGAGTACCCCTGGGAAGCGTTCGAGGCGAAACTGATGGGCGAAATGGGCGCGGCTTTCCACGGCTGCCGGGCCGTGGTGCCCCAGATGCTCGAACGGAAGGGCGGCTCCATCGTGGCCATCACCAGCGGACTGGCCCGCAATCCCGGCTGGGGGTTCTGCGCCCACAGTGCGGCCAAGGCCTCGCTGGAAGGCTTCGTGCGGGCCCTGGCCTTCGAGTTGGGCCCCATGGGCATCCGCGTCAACGCCGTGGCCCCGGGGCTCACCCTGACGGACGCCACCGCCCACCTGCCCGAGAAGCACAAGCAGGCCGCGGCCGACCATACGCCCCTGCGCCGCAACGGCCAGGCCGAGGATGTGGCCGAGGCCGTGGCGGGGCTCCTCCAGACCGGATTCGTCACCGGCGCCACCTTGCCCGTCAACGGCGGCGGCTACATCTTCTAGGCCTGGGCCCGGGAGGCAGGCATGAACCAAGTGGTGGCGCACTACCTGGACGGTCGGCTGCTCAAGGGCGCGACGGGTGATTTCTCTCCCGCCAAGGACAGCTTCCACGTGGTTCCCGGCGATGGCTCCCGCCCCGTGGAGGTCCGCTCGACCCAATTGAAGGCTCTGTTCTTCGTGAAAGACCTGCAGGGCAATTCCGGCCATCTGGAGAAGGGCGCCTTCGATCCTGCCCACCCCACCCCGGGGCGCAAGCTCATGGTGACGTTCCAGGATGGCGAGCACCTGGTGGGCTCGACCCAGGGCTACCAGCCTGGACGCCCGGGATTCTTCGTGGTTCCGGCCGACCCTGAATCCAACATCGAACGCTGCTATGTGGTGGCCGGGGCCCTGAAGACCGTCGCGTTCCTCTGACGGCGCCCTCTGCTGGACACGCGATGGCCACCCGCAAAGGTGGCCATCGCCTATCCCGGATTGACCCTCAGTAGCGGTAGTGGTCCGCCTTGTAGGGCCCTTCCACCGGCACGCCGATGTAGGAGGCCTGCTCAGGCCGGAGGGTGCTGAGCCGCGCGTTCAGGGTCTGCAGCTGGAGCCGCGCCACCTGCTCGTCCAGGTGCTTGGGCAGGGTGTAGACGCCGATGGCGTAGTGCCCCTGCTTCGTCCAGAGTTCGATCTGCGCCAGCGTCTGGTTGGCGAAGCTGCTGCTCATCACATAGCTGGGGTGGCCGGTGCCGCAGCCCAGGTTCACCAGGCGCCCCTTGGCCAGCAGGATGATGCGGTGGCCATCCGGGAAGATCACATGGTCCACCTGGGGCTTGATCTCCTCCCAGGCGTACGGCTCCAGGCTGGCGACATCAATCTCGCTGTCGAAATGGCCGATGTTGCACACGATGGCGTTGTGCTTCATGGCCAGCATGTGGGCATGGGTGATGACCCGCAGGTTGCCGGTGGCGGTGACGAAGATGTCGGCCAGGGCAGCCGCTTCGTCCATCGTCACCACGCGGTAGCCCTCCATGGCGGCCTGGAGCGCGCAGATCGGATCAATCTCCGTGACCCACACCTGGGCGCTGAGGGCCTTCAGCGCCTGGGCGCAGCCCTTGCCCACATCGCCGTAGCCGCAGACCACGGCGATCTTGCCGGCCACCATCACATCGGTGGCCCGCTTGATGGCATCCACCAGGGATTCGCGGCAGCCGTAGAGGTTGTCGAACTTGCTCTTGGTGACGCTGTCGTTGACGTTGATGGCGGGGAACTTCAGCTCGCCCTTCTTCGCCATCTCGTAGAGCCGGTGGACCCCCGTGGTGGTCTCCTCGGTCACGCCCTTCACCAGCCCCAGCTGCCGGTCGTACCACCCTGGATCCGCGGCCAGGCGCGCGCGGATGGAAGCGAACAGCACCCGGGCCTCCTCGCTGTCCGGATGGTCGAGCACGGAAGGATCCTTCGCGGCCCGCGCGCCCAGATGGAGCAGCAGCGTGGCATCGCCGCCATCATCGAGAATCATGTTCGCGCCGCCTTCGAAGTCGAAGATGCGGTGGGTGAAGGCCCAGTACTGTTCCAGGGTTTCACCCTTGATGGCGAAGACCGGCGTGCCGCCCGCGGCGATGGCGGCAGCGGCATGATCCTGGGTGCTGAAGATGTTGCAGCTGGCCCAGCGCACCTCGGCGCCCAGCGCCTTCAGGGTCTCGATCAGCACGGCGGTCTGGATGGTCATGTGCAGGGAACCCGCGATGCGCGCGCCCTTCAGGGGCTGCTGCGCGGCGTACTCGCGCCGGATGGCCATCAGGGCCGGCATCTCCCCTTCGGCGATGGCGATCTCGCGGCGGCCCCAGGGGGCGAGCGAGAGATCAGCGACGACGTGGTCGGCGGTGGCAACGGTCATGGGACCTCCTCGGAATCCGGACGACAAGGCAACCTCACCTCATCAGCCCAGTGCAGGGTTGAGGTGAGCGCCGTTCCTGGAAGGGTGGGTCCGAGCCTGGGATCCCGCACAGCCGATCCGGCGGGTCCTGCAGCGCTCCTCGGAGCCTTCAGGATAGTCCACCCGGCCCTCGATCGGGCGGCCGGAATGCCCCGGCGAGGGCCATCCCAGCACACTTAAAAATGTGTCACTTTTTATCAATTTTTAATTTTATAGTTACATAATGTAATTATTGAAAATATTTTATTTATTAAATTATAATAAAAATATGTCATAAATTGAGGTCACGATGTTTATTTATATTTTTATTAATTACTAAAATAATACAATTTAAAATATTGGCACAACATTCGATTTATTGAGGTCGCCTGAAAGGAGGCGACCATGATCAAACCCCTCACCACCCTGGCCTTGGCGGCTGCCCTGGCCTTCCCGCTCGCAGCGGCCGGCAAGGCCCCCCGCCAGCCGCAACACCCCATCAACCTCAATACCGCGACGGTGACCGAGCTGATGCAGCTCCCCCGCGTCGGCCAGAAGACCGCCGAGCGCATCCTGGCCTTCCGGAAGGAACACGGCGGCTTCCAGCGCCCCGAAGAGCTGATGAATGTGAAGGGCATCGGCGAAAAGGCCTACGCGCGGATCAAGCCCTTCCTCGCCGCCGCTCTCGCGCCCGCGTCTGCGACCCGGTAGGAGGCAGGCATGGACACCGGCCTGTTCCGACTCCCCGCCGGCGCAGGCCGGTCCCTCCAGCGCGGGTACTCCATGCTGGAACTCACGGTCGTGGTGGGCATCTCCGGCCTCCTGTCCCTGGCGGGTCTGGGCGGCCTGGATGCCGCTCACCTGGAACTGGATGCCGCCCAGCAGGAACTGGTGGAAAGCCTGGACCAGGCCTTCGTCCTGGCCCGGGCCCGGGGCGCCAACATCACCCTGGGCCTCGCCTCGGGAAAAGATCCCAACCATCTGCCGATCCACCTGGGGCGCCACGTGACATGGGGAAAGCCCGCCGGCATTCCCCTGCCCCCCGGCATGGAGGATCCCGCCCGGGCAGCGACCCAGGGCGAAGCTCACCCGACCATCACCGTGACACCCCGGCGCACCGCCACCGCCAGTCTCTGGTTCCTGAACGACGGTCGGGATGTCCTCTGCATGCGGCTTTCCAACCATGGGCGGATCCACCTGCTTCGCTGGCGCAGCAGCCTGCGGCGCTGGAAGCGGGTGTGAAGGCAGTGGTCCCGGTCCTTCCCGAGATGAACGAGGGGCGCCGCCGGTTCAGCTCCGGCTCGGGGTGTCCCCCCTCATGCATCACGCCTGAATGGAGATCCCATGCGCATCCTTGATCTCTCGCCCGACCAGCGTCCCCGGGAACGCCTGCTGGCCGGCCATGGCGAAACCCTGGCGGACGCGGATCTGCTGGCCCTGTTGTGGGGCACGGGCCGCCAGGGGCAGAGCGCCGTGGAACTGGCCCAGACGCTGCTCGGCCGCACCGGTGGGCTCGCAGGCCTCCTGGGACTCGGCCTCCAGGATTGGCTGGACCAGCCGGGCCTGGGCCCCGCCAAGGCGGGCCAGCTCTGGGCGGCGATCGAACTGGCCCGGCGGAGCCAGCGGAGCGCCGAGCGTCCCCGCATCACGAGCCCCTGGGCGGCAGGCAGCTACCTGATCTCCCGGGCCCAGGGCTGGACCGAGGAACGTTTCGGCCTGCTGGCCCTGAACGCCAAGGGTGAGCTGCTGGCGGAGCGCATTCTCAGCCAGGGCACCGCCACGGCCACCCTCATCAGTCCCCGCGAGTTCTTCCGCGAAGCGCTGCGGTACGGCGCCACCACCGCCCTGGCCTTCCACAACCATCCCAGCGGCGATCCCACCCCAAGCCGGGAGGACATCCAGCTCACCCGCCGGCTCCAGGCCGCAGGGGAATCCCTCGGCGTCCCCCTGGCCGACCACCTCATCCTCGGCTGCGACCGCTGGCACAGCTTCCGGGCGGCGGAAGGCTGGGATCAGCGGGCCTGAGGAACCCCGGCGTCCCGCCCGCGATCCAGTGACTTCGAATCCCCCTCGCCACTTCAAAAAAGCCGCCTTGCGGCGGCTTCGGTGGCGGAGAGAGGGGGATTCGCTCCGGGCCTTCCGCCCTCCGCTCCGCACGCCTCGCTGGCACGCCGCTTCACGGCTCCGACAGCCCCCCGGGCTGCCGGAGACTGCGGCTACCTGCCAGCGATCCAGTGACTTCGAATCCCCCTCGCCACTTCAAAAAAGCCGCCTTGCGGCGGCTTCGGTGGCGGAGAGAGGGGGATTCGAACCCCCGGTACTGGTTTACCCAATACACTCGCTTAGCAGGCGAGCCCGTTCGGCCACTCCGGCATCTCTCCAAGGCCTTCCAGCTTACCTGTGGACTCAAGGCGGCACAAGGCTCTCACCCCGGGTTCCCGTATGATGGGGGCACGGAAGGTTGGCCGAGTGGTTTAAGGCTCTCGTCTTGAAAACGAGCGTGGGTGATGAGCCCACCGGGGGTTCGAATCCCTCACCTTCCGCCATGAGCCGCGCCAAGCACGGAGGACACAGGAGCTTTCGGGGCACGACACTGGGGCAGCCGCGCAGGTGGCGTGGGTGCCAGCCAGGAAAGCCGAGCGTGCCGGTGCATCGCCCAAGAACGCAGCCGTCGCGGCGATGAATGGGGGTCGCCTCGACTCACCTTCGCGGACGGGTCACCCTCCGCTCGATGCGCTTCTCGTAGGGTCCACCTTGGATGATGCGATCCACGTAGACACCGGGCGTCACGATGGCGTCGGGATCGAGTACCCCGGGTTCGACGATCTCCTCCACTTCGGCGATGGTGACACGGGCCGCGGTGGCCATCATGGGATTGAAATTGCGCGCGGTCTTGCGATAAACGAGGTTGCCGCTGCGGTCTCCCTTCCATGCCTTGATGAGCGCGAAATCGGCGTGGAGCGCCTCTTCCAGCAGGTAGGTTCTTCCGGCGAAGACCCTGACCTCCTTGCCCTCCGCGACGACGGTGCCCACGCCCGTGGCGGTGTAGAAGGCGGGGATGCCCGCGCCGGCTGCACGGATGCGCTCGGCAAGCGTCCCCTGCGGGACCAGCGTGACATCGAGGGTGCCGGCAATGACGAGCGACTCGAGCAGCTTGTTTTCACCGACGTAGCTGCCGATGTGCGAGGCGATCTGGCCGGCCGCGAGCAGGAGGCCCATGCCGAATCCGTCCACGCCCATGTTGTTGGAGATGGTGTGCAAGCCCCGGCGTCGGGCGCGCACGAGGGCTGCGATGAGGTCTTCAGGGATGCCGCACAGGCCGAATCCGCCGAGCATCAGCGTGGCCCCATCGGGGATGTCGTGGATGGCCGCGTCGGCCGAAGGGAATACTTTGTTCATGCCAGGTCCGCCTCGTGGTGGATCACAAGAGATGCGGACACCTCCAGATCCGCCTCGGTATTCGCAATCACCTGCTCCACCGTGCAGCCCGGCATCAGCTCATCGAGGATTAGACGCTGGCCGCGCATGCGGATGACGGCCAGTTCCGTGATGATCGTGTGCACAACCCCGACGCCGGTGAGCGGCAGGGTGCAACGGCGCACGATGCGCGGCGCGCCGTCCTTGGTGGTGTGCTCCATGGCCACGATGACGTGTCGGGTTCCGGCGACAAGATCCATCGCGCCGCCCATGCCCTTCACCATCTTGCCGGGGATGGTCCAGTTGGCGAGGCTGCCCTGCTGGTCCACCTCCATCGCCCCGAGGATGGTGACATCCATGTGGCCGCCGCGGATCATGGCAAAGGCATCGGCCGACGAGAAGAAAGAGGTCGTGGGAAGCGCGGTCACGGTTTCCTTGCCGGCGTTGATGAGATCAGGATCCACATCCTCATCGTAGGGATAGGGGCCCAGGCCGAGCATGCCATTCTCGGACTGCAGCGTGATCTCAAGGCCGGGGGGCAGATGATTCGCCACCAGCGTGGGCAGGCCGATGCCGAGATTGACGTAGTCGCCGTCGCGCAGTTCCTGCGCCGCTCGCATGGCAATTCGTCTGCGCTTGGCCTCAGGCGTGAGGGCCATGCTCGAGGTGGGCAGGCTCGTGGACATGCTCACCCCTGCAAGCCAGTGGTGGTTTCGTGGTGCTGCCGCAGATTGCGCTGGATCTGATCGCGATGGTCGGCGAGATGTTTGACGAGCAGGATGTCCACGACAAAGCCGACGGGCTTGATGGCCCAGCGCGGGTTACGGCTGACGGCCTCGATGTCGAGCTGAGCCTCGTCGAGCGAGCGCAGGAACCTGGCGGCGTTCGCGGTCGCGGCGTGGATGTTCGCCAGCAGTTCCAGGACGTCACGCTCCGAGGTGTCGCGCACGGCCGCGAGACGACCCGCATGACTCTGGTCCCGGCCCCAGGGCTGGGGCGGTCGGACGAGCATCGCGTGAATCTCTCCCACCCAGAACGGGATGAACTCTTCGATGTGGGCGAGGTTGTCGAGAATGGACCAGACCTCCGGGGAAGGGCGCCAGAGGAGGATCTCTCGCGGCAGCGGGCGGACGAGATCGTGGATTTGCCGGGTCGTGTCTTCAATGGCGGTGGCGGCTGCGGCTGGGCGTGTCATAGGGGCTCCCCCTCACTGCGAGCTGGCGTGACGACGGCGCGACAGGGGCCGAAGCCGATAGAGACGAAACCAGCGCGGCTGGCCCGCGCGCGCAGCGTGACCTCGTCGCCGTCTTCGAGGAAGCGGCGCCGCTCCCCGGATGAGAGCGCCAGCGATTCCCGCCCGGCGGCGGTGATCTCGAGCAGGGAACCGTAGCCGGTCGGCTCGGCAGAGGAGATGGTTCCTGTCCCGAGCAGGTCTCCCGCACAGAGGTTGCAGCCGTTGGAGGCGTGATGCGCGACCAGCTGTGCGGGCGTCCAGTAGAGGTTCTCTGCGTGGCTGGCGGTGATGCGTTGCGGGGCCATGCCGGACTGGCGCATGGCCTCCGTGAGCAGGAGCACTTCGAGCGCGACATCGAGTGCACCGCTGTGTTGATCTGGTTCCGAAAGCAGGTACGGCAGCGGCTGGGGATCCTCTGCGCTGCGCGGCTGCTGCGGCTTGCGGAAGGGGGCCAGCGCCTCGGGTGTGATGATCCAGGGCGAAACAGTGGTGTGAAAACTCTTGGCGAGGAAGGGGCCCAGCGGCTGGTACTCCCAGGACTGGAGGTCGCGCGCCGACCAGTCGTTGAGGAGGCAGTAGCCGGCGATGCTGTTCTCGGCTGCATCCATGGCGAGGGGTTCGCCGAGACGGTTGCCGGGGCCAATCCACACGCCCAGCTCCAGCTCGAAGTCGAGATGGCGGGCAGGACCAAACGTGGGCACGGGCTCATCCGGCAGCTTGCGTTGCCCGTGCGGACGACGCACCGGCGCGCCCGACGGGCGCAGGGACGAGCTGCGGCCGTGATACCCGATGGGCACCCACTTGTAGTTCGGCAGCAACGGATGGTCCGGGCGGAAAAGCCTGCCGACGTTCAAGGCGTGATGGATGCCGGCGTAGAAGTCGGTGTAGTCGCCGACATGCGCGGGCAGCAACAGCTCGCAGTCCGCCGCCGGGTGAAGCAACTCGGGTCGCTGCGGTGAGCCTTCGGCCAGGAGCGTTGATACCGCTGCCCGAAGGGCTCGCCGGGGAGGGGCGCCGAGCGCGAGCAGGGAATTGAGCGCCGGACCTTGCACGGCTGCGCGGCCTGCCAGGAGGGCGTCGCCGTCCAGGAGCCCAGCGTCCACAAGCGCTGGGATGGAGAGGATCTGGTCGCCGATGGCGATGCCGGGCCGCGGCTCGCCGTCGCGCGGACGAAAGAGGCCGAGTGGAAGATTCTGGATGGGGAAGTCCGCGTGGCCGTTGGCATCTGCCACCCAGGACCGCAGCTGCGGATCGTGCGTTCCGTCGCATCCGCCTATGGAATGGGTGGGCATCACTTCGGCACCGGAGGAAGTGTGAACCGTTTGTGCAGCTTCTGCCCGTAGTCTGCGTAGTCCCGCTGGAGGGCGGGTGATTGCGCCGCGTAGCGCGTGACGCGCTGCGGGAATCGCGTCTCGAACATGAAGGCCATCGTATCCGTGAGCTTTTGGGGCCTGAGTTCCACCTGGCTCGCGGCCTCGAAGGCCTCCGCGTCCGGGCCGTGCGGCAGCATCATATTGTGAAGCGAGAAGCCTCCTGGCTCGAAGCCTTCAGGCTTGGCGTCATACCTGCCGTAGATGAGCCCCATGAACTCGCTCATGACGTTCATGTGGTACCAGGGCGGCCGGAACGTGTCCTCCGCGACGAGCCAACGATCTGGGAAGCAGACGAAGTCCACGTTCGCGGTGCCGGGGATCTCCGACGGCGAGGTCAGAACGGTGAAGATGCTGGGATCGGCGTGGTCGAAGAGCAGCGGACCCACCGGTGAGAATCTCCGCAGATCGTACTTGTACGGCGCATAGTTCCCGTGCCACGCGACGACATCGAGTGGCGAATGGCCGATGGCCGTCTTCCAGAGTGAGCCCCCCCACTTCACGAACAGCAGGCACGGAGCATCCCTGTCTTCGTAGGCTGCGACAGGTGTCAGGAAGTCGCGCGGGTTCGCGAGGCCGTTCGCGCCGATGGGACCGCGCTCCGGCAGCGTGAAGGCGCCGCCATAGTTTTCGCAGATGTACCCGCTGGCCGGGCCGTTGGGCAGAACCACGGAGAATTTGACGCCGCGGGGAATCACCGCAATCTCCGCGGGTTCGAGATCCAGGATGCCGAACTCGGTGTGCAGGCGGATCTGGCCCCGCTGCGGCACGATGAGCAGTTCACCGTCTGCGTTGTAGAAGAACTCGTTGAGCATGGAGCGCGTGGCGCCGTAGATGTGCGTGGCCATGCCGGCCATCGCGCCGGCATCACCCGCGGTCGTGATCGTGTGAATGCCCTCGATGAAAGAAACAGGCCGCCCATCCGCAACGATGGGGCTCCAACGCATGGGCGCAGGCGGAAGCTCGATCTCGGCGCACGGAGCCGTCCGCCAGTCGCCGCTGTCGCACGTTTCCAGGCGTCCCCAGTGCTGCAGCGTGGGGCGGATACGGTAGAGCCAACTCCGCTGGTTGGCGGCGCGCGGCGCCGTGAAGGGCGAGCCGGAGAGCTGCTCGGCGTACAGCCCGTAGGCACAGTTCTGGGGTGAGTTGCGACCCACCGGAAGGGCGCCGGGAAGCGCTTCCGTTTCGAATCCGTTCCCGAAGCCCGAGTTGTAACCGGCGGTTTTCATCGCAGTCATCCTTGGCGTGATGCAAGCGTGGCATCCATGCGCTCCGCCAGGCTGCGGTCGGCAAGGGTGACGCCGCCGGCATCGTGGGTGGTGAGGGTGATGCGGAGGTAGCCCCACCCGAAAGCCACGTCCGGGTGGTGATTCGCGGCCTCGGCGAGCGGCACGAGGGCCTCCACGAGCCGGAAGGCCGTCAGGAAGTCCGGGGTGCGGATCTCTCGGTGCAGGGCCCCGTCACGTTCGATCCAGCTCATCGCGCCACCTCCATCTGAAGTTCGGCGAGCTCCTCCTGCAGGAGCCACTCCCCGGGATGGGCCGCGGCGCGGGCTTCGAGAGAGGCGAGGATCCCGGCATCGGCGGTGCCGGCCTCCCGGGTCCGCCGCACCTCGTCATAGAGCGCTGCCAGGCCCGCGGGCAGGGCCTCGACCTTGCGGGACCGGGCTTCGGCTTCGGCCTCGCCTTCGGTGAACGCGTTCTGCTCACCGAACCAGCGGTCCCATGCGCCCGGATCGGCGGGGCCTCCGGCGACGGAGGGCAGACCTGCGCTGAGGATGAGCAGGGCCCAGCTCGGAACGACGAGGGGGCGGCCGCCCTGGTGGGCCCGCAGGTTGATCACCTCATGCTCACCGATGCAGAAGCCGGTGAGACAGAGGCCGGTGGGCAGCTCGAGGCTGAAGGCCCCGCAGCCAGGGAGGGTGCCGGTGCCGAAGGCCACGAGGGCCGGGCCGGGCCAGGGGCGTCCCACAGCCTGTCCCAGACGGGAGAGCAGAACAGGGCCCTCCAGGCAGACCAGGGAGGTCGCAAGGTCGGGCGAGAGGGGCCGGGTGGCCTGCACACGCCCCACCACGCGGGCCGTGAGCTCCAGGCCGCCGTCCAGAGCCAGGTGGTTCACCGTGCGGGCCCGGAGGGCCTCCTCCAGGCCGAAGTCCCCGCCACGCTTCCACGCCAGCGTGGCCTCGAAGGCCTCCAGCACCGCGAAGAGATGGTCGAAGTCCCGGGCCACGAAGAGCTGGGGCTGCATCCGGGTGATGTCGTACTCGGTATCGGCGCAAGTGAGGTCCAGCGGAAGCTTGCGCACGGCCGGTGTGAGGCAATGGGCGGACTCGCCCAGGCTGCTGAGCAGGCCCGCGCCGTAGATGCGGGGGGCGTCGAGGCGGCCCACCAGGCCGTACTCGGCCGTCCACCAGTAGAGGCGGCTGGCCCGCGTGCTCTCGCTCACGTAGCGGCGGCTGGCGGACGCGGCGCGCAGCCGCTCCTCGGCCAGCCGGGTCTCCTCGGGCGTGGCGCTGGGATCCTCCTTCACCACGCTGAGGTTCCGGATCGCTTCGTACACCGCCTGGTCCTCCACGCTGGCGATGGCGCGGAATCCGGCCTCCCCGCAGCGCTTCAGGTATTCGGCGTAGCGGCGGTCCGCGAGGATGGGCGCATGGCCCGCACTCTCGTGCACGATGTCCGGAGCCGGCGTGTACTCGATGTGTTCGTGGCTGCGGATGTCGGCGGCGATCGCCAGCACGCCCAGAGACTGCAGCTCGGTGAACACGGCCGGAGGAATGAAGCCCCGCACGGCCACGGCGGACCAGCCCAGCCGCTCCAGCTTGAGGTTCATCTCGTCCAGGCTGGGGATGCGGTCCAGACCGATGCCCGTAGCTGCGAGTCCCGCGCGGTAGCTGTCATGGGCCCGCTCGCCGAGCTGGGCGGCGAGCTTGTGGAGGGTGTGCCGCCACACGGCGTGATCCCTGGGGGTGTACGCACCGGGATCCTGGTCCACCACGTAGCGTCGGAGATGGGCGGGAAGCCGCTGAATGGCGTGCTGGGTCGGGGTCAAGCAGTCTCCGGAGGACGCGAATCCAGGGTATCCGCGATCCATTAGACTCTATTTTAGCATCAATGGATCGGGCCAGGGATCTGGACTCCGGGGCACGCCCTTCGTCTCGTCGGCGCCGCGCGTGGATCGGGCCGATGCCGGCGGGAGCGGCGTGCGGTGACGGTGGCCTCGCGGAACACCGGGGCCCCGGTACACTGGAGTCGGTCCCATGCCCGCCCAAGCCACCGCCATCCTCCTTGCCCGCCTCGGTCGCCGAGGCCTGTTGGCATGGGGGCTGGGGGTCAGCTTGGCGGCGGCCTCGCCTGCGCCGAAGCGCATCGAGGTGACCCTCACCCCCCCGGACATGCTGTTCCGCTTCGCGCCCACGGTGGATATCCCGGGCCTGCCGAAAGTGGCGCTGGTGCTCAGCGGTGGCGGCGCCAGGGGCATCGCGCACATCGGGGTCATCCAGCGGCTCGAAGAGGTGGGCTACCCCATCGCCAATGTGACCGGCACCAGCGCGGGCGCCCTGGCGGGCGCCCTCTACGCCAGCGGGTTCTCGGGACCGGAGATGGAGGAGATCTTCCGGCGGCTGGATCTGGGCCAGGCGGCCCTGAATCCGCTCATGCGCGCGCCGGGCTCCACCCTCGATGAGCAGGAGGCCCGCAACGACACCCTCCTCACCGCGGAATTCGACCGCAGCGGCTACACCGTGGCCCAGAGCCTCCGCAGCAGCCGGGAATTGCGGCATCTGCTGCAGGGCCTGCTGGCCCGGGCCACCTACTTCTCGGGTGGCGACTTCGATCATCTGCGGCTCCCCCTCCGGGTGCTCGCAACCAACCTGGAGACTGGCGAGGGACGGGTCTTCGGCCGGGGGGATCTGGCCCGGGCCGTGCAGGCGTCCATGACCATTCCCGGCGGCTTCCAGCCCGTGCTGATCGGCGGCCAGCAGTACGTGGACGGGGCCCTGGTGGAGAACCTGCCGGTGGACACCGCGCGCGCGGCCTTCCATCCGGACCTGGTGCTGGCTGTGGACGCGAGCGCGCCGCTCCCCCGGCAGCCCTCCAACAACTTCTTCTCGGTGGCCACCCGCAGCCTGGACCTTGTGGTGGAGCGCCGGCAGCGCGAAAGCCGCGCGCATGCGGACCTGCTGGTGCGGATGGATCAGCCGGACATTCCCTTCCTGGACTACAGCGGCCTCATCCCCAAGCTGGTGGAGGACGGCCGCGAGGCCTTCGACCATCAATCCAGCCAGCTCAACCAGAGACTGCTCACCGCCCTCGGCCATGCGCAGAATCTTGGCGTCAGGCAGGTGGACCTGGACTGTCCAGATTCCATCCCGGCGTCCCTGGAAGCCCTGCGCGACCGCTTGTTGAAATCGCCTGAAGACATCCGCGAGCAGGATGTCCTGGTCTTCCTCCAGCAGGCGCTCGTCCACGGCCTGGCCTCCGAAGCCTGGGCGGAGGTGCTGCCTGGGCCGCCCTCCTCCCTGAAGATCCACCTCCGCCTGTTCCCGGCCGTACGATCGGAGGAGGTCGTGGCGCCGGCCCCATGGCGGGCCCGCATCCAGGCAGGCCTTGCGGCGCGTCTGCCCCTCGGCCGCCGTTTCAACCCGGAGACCCTGGGACGTGTACTCAGCGAGACCATCTACCAGCTGGTCATGGAAGGGCACCCGCTCGTGGATGTCCGCGGCTCCGGGTTCGACGCCGCCACGGGAAGGGTGCGCGTGGAGGTCTGTGAGCCGGTCGTCACCGATGTCAGGGTGCTCCCGGCCGAAGGGCACCCCGTGGATCCCACCCTCGTCAAGCGGATGCTGGCCCCCCTGGAGGATCGTCCGTTGCGGGCCGACACCCTCCAGGAACGCCTCGATCTGGCCGAGAACCGGTTCCACCTGGCAGGCCTGCCGTGCACCGTGCTCCCTCTGGACGGATTCAGGCAGGTACGGGTGCAGGTCAGGCCCCGGGCCGCCCTCCGGAACCGGGTGGACGCCTCCCTGGGCTACGAGACCCAGTTGGGCGGGCAGATCGGGCTCAGCTACCTGGGGCGGGACATCTTCGGGCCCGGCACCGAGCTGGAGCTCGAAGGCGCCCGGAACCGCCTCCAGGAGATGGGAAGCCTGTCCATCCGACAGCCGCTGTCAAGAATTCCTGAGACCGTCCTGGAGGGGCGGTTCTCCACCTGGAACCAGCGTCTGGACGATACCCAGTCCCTGGCCACGGGCGATGTCCTCGCGGTCTATCCGGGCCTCCGGTTATCCGTCGCGGAAGCCAGCCTGGGGGGCTATGCGCGGTTCGGCGGAGCCCAGACCGGCAAGGCCCGCCTGGAGGTCTCCCAGCGGAAAGTGTCCTACCTGGGCCCGGGCCTCCAGGAGACCCAGCGCGCCGCCTACCTGAACATCGGCTGGGACAACTTCGATCAGCACACCCTGCCCACCCGGGGCCTGCTCCTGCGGGGCCGGTTCGGCGCCGGCGAGGCCCTCCCGGATGCGGGGACGCGCACCACCTTCTCCCAGGCCTACCTGCGGGCACGCGGGCTCCAGCCACTGGCAGGGTCCGTGGGGCTGGATCTTGATCTGGAGGGCGCCCTGGGTCAGCACCTCCCGCTGGACCGCTGGTGGGCGGTCGGTGGCCCGGGATTCGTGCTGGGGAGCCTGCCGCTCAGCTACCTGACCCCGGATTTCGCGGCGGCGCGGATCGGCCTGCCCTTCCATTTCCCCACGGTGATGGGCCTCATCCTGGAGGTGGAACCCCGCTTCGATCTGGCCCGGGTCGCCCCGGACAGCGGCAGTCTCTGGCGCAGCGGCGGCTATCACCAGTCCAGGGGCTTCGGGGTGCTGGCGCGCACCACCCTGATCGGCCAGTACTACCTGGAGGCTTCCTACGGCTGGCGCAGCCGCAGCGGACCCAACGGCGCCCTGCCCTCCAACCGCCAGTTCACGGTGGCCTTCGGCACCCAGCCCTTCGACCTCTGGCGCCGCCGCTGAGGCGTGAAGGAGTTGGGGCTACAGGCCCACCTCGTGGACCAGGACGAACCCGTTGCGACGGGCCAGATCGCGGAGCAGGGGCAGGAAGGCATGGATGTCCGCCTGCCCCGTGGAGACCACCTCGAAGCGCATGAAGGCAGGAACCCGCTCCGCCAGCCCCCTGACGGTGGGCACGCGGAGTTCCAGGTTCACCAGATCCACCGGGAAGTCGGCGATGAGATCCTGGAGCTGCCGAAGGAAGTGCTTGCTCCCGAAGGCCCCGGCGATCTCCAGGCGGGTACGGCAGGTGAGGCGGCCGAGGGCCTCTTCCGCTGAGGCCCGGGCCCTCTGGGCCTCCTGCCGGGTCCGCTTTGCCTTGGCTTCCTCCCGTACGATCTGGAGGATCTTGTGTTCCCGCTCCACCCGGCGCACCACGTCCCCATCGGGAAAGCGGATGGCCTCCGTGGGACACACCCTGGCGCAGGTGGAACATCCCACCATGCAGGCGTAGGGCTGGGCGGCGAACGCCTTCCGTTCCTTCAGCTCATAGACCCCCCGGCCGCAGGTGACGTAGCACAACTCGCAACCGATGCAGGCCTGGGCATCCACCGTGGGGAACCAGGGGATCTCCTGGCGCGGAATCCCGTGCCAGGAATCCAGGTCCGAGGAAGCCATGAGACACCTCCTTCAGGCTTCGCCCTGGGCGGGGCCTGCGTCGGGTTTGGGGCGACGGAACCGGGCGGCCAGACCGTCGAACAGCTCGTAGAACATGGGCACGTAGATCAGCGTCAGGAGGGTGGACACCATCAGCCCGCCGATGGCCACCACGGCCAGGGGCGAGAGGCGCTCCAGGCCGATGGCCCATTCCAGGGCGATGGGCAGCATGCCCACGGCGGTGCCCACGGCGGTCATGAGGATGGGCCGGGTGCGGGTCCGGACGGACTCGACCAAAGCCTCCTCCAGCCCCATCCCCTTCGCGCGGGCCTCCTCGATGAAGTCCAGCAACAGGATGCTGTTCTTCACCACGATGCCCGCCAGCAGGATCATGCCCATGAAGCCCGGCATGCAGCTGTGTTTCCCGGCCAGCAGCATGGACCAAATGGCCCCGATGATGCCCAGGGGGATGGCCACCATGATGGTGAGGGGATGGATCCAGGATTTGAAGGCCGGGACCAGGCTGAAGTAGAGCAGCACCAGACCCAACACCAGGGCTGACATCAGGGACGAGAAGGCCTCGGTCATGGTCTTCATCTCCCCTTCCTCGGTGAGGGTGTAGCCCGGCGGCAGCTTCAGCCCCTCGAGGGCCTTCTGGACATTGGCCTCAATGTGGGTGACGGCGCCCGTGGAGCGGTAGCCCAGCACATCCACCGTGTTCTGGAGGTTCTGGCGCGTGTGCAGGGTGGGCACTGCCGCCGGCTCGATGCGGCCCAGGGCGGAGAGGGGCACGGGGCCTCGCGGCGTCATCACCGGCAGCGTGGCCAGGTCGAGGTCGCTCTTGCGTCGGGCGCCTTCGGCCTGCACCCACACGGCGAAGGAATCCTGCCCGGGAACGCGGAACAGCGACGCGGGCAGGCCCTTCACCTGGCCGCTGATCTGGGCGCTGACCTGGTCCGCCGTGAGACCGTAGATGGCCAGGCGGTCCCGGTCCGGCATGAACCGGTACTCGGTGCGATCCAGGGTCCAGGTGGGCACCACGGCTGTGAGGCCGCCCACCGTCTCCAGCCGGGCCTGCACCTGCTGGCGGAGGCCGTCCAGCACCTTCGGATCCGGCCCGGAGATCATCAGATCCACCGTGGAACGGATGGTGGAGAGGGGCGTGGCGCCATAGTCGAAGGCCGCTGGATAGCGCAACCCGGGCATGGCCTGCATCGCGCGGAGCACCTTCTGCTCGATGTCCCAGAGGGTGGCCTTGCGGTGGAACCGGTCCACCAGGTGGACGGTGATGAAGGCCTGCTGGGGATTGCGGCCCGATCCAAAGGAGAGGATGCCGGGCTCGGAGCCTAGGGTGGAGGAGGTCATCGTCACCTCGGGCAGCTTCCAGATGGCCTGCTCCACCCGGGTGAGCGTAGCTTCTGTCTGGGGCATGGAGGTGTTGGGATAGGTCTCGAAGGTGACGCGGAAGATGCCGGTATCCATGGGCGGCATGAGGTCGCGGCCCACCAGGGGCATGACCACGCGGCCGGCCAGCATGAGCATCATCATCGCGGGCATGAGGAACAGCGCCTTGTGGCGCAGGGCGAACCTCAGGGTACGGACGAAGAATTCCTGGATGGGATGGAGCACCCGGCCCGTGACGAAGTGGTCCAGCTTCAGCTCCCAGCCCCGGCGTTCCTGGCGTCCGCCGAGGCGGAGGATGAAGGGCGCGAAGATGGGGATGATCGTGACGGACACCACGTAGGAGGCCAGCAGCGCGATGGTGAGCGTGAGGCTGAGTGGCCGCAGCACCGTCTGCACGAACCCGCCGATCCAGATGATGGGCACCAACACCGCCACCGTGGCGTAGGTGCCGGAGAGGATGGCCAGCATCACCTCCTCGGTGCCGCCGATGGTGGCTTCCTCCAGCGGCTGGCCCAGCTTGTGGTAGTGCCGTTCGATGTTCTCCAGCACCACGATGGCATCGTCCAGCAGCATGCCCACGCCCAGGATCACGCCCGTCAGCGTCACCATGTCGAACTGGAATCCGAAGATCCACATGAACGCGAAGGTGATCAGGTACGTGAAGGGGATCGAGATGCCGGCCAGCAGCATGCCGCGCATATCCGCCAGGAACAGGAAGATGATGACGACGGTCATGAGGATGGCGTCGCGCAGGGCGTCCACCATGTTCGACACGCTGGCGTGGATCAGCTCCCCCTGGTTGTCCGCGATGCTGAAGGAGAGGCCCGGGTACTGCCGCTCCAGGCCCGGCAGGGCCTTGGTGACGCTCTCGATGGTGGGCAGGGCGAAGCCGGAGTTGGACCGTTGGATGTTGATGCCGATGGCGGGCTTGCCGTTGCCGTGGAAGGCCGACAGGCGCTCCTGGACATCCATGCGGACCTTGGCCACGTCCTTCAGGTACACCGGGGCCCCGGGCCCCTGGCTCACGACGACCTTCCCGGCCTCCTCGGGCCGGACGAACTCGCCCTGGTTCTTCAGGAGAATCTGGCCTTCCCTGGAGAGCACCAGGCCCTCGGGGGTGTTGCGGTTCCACGCGTTCAGCGCCAGGGCCACCTGGCCCGCGGTCAGGTGATGGGCCTCTAGCGCATTGGGGTCCAGATCCACCCGCAGCACACTCTGGTAGCCGCCGAACACCTCCACATTGGACACATCCGGAAGCCGCAGCAGGGCTTCCTTGATGGGGTTGTCCGCCAGGCGGCGCACCATGGCCAGATCCAGGTTGGAACCCGGCTTGGGTGCCACGGCGAGGGTGAGCACGGCAGGGGTGGCCGAGGACACCTTGAAGACCTGGAAGGGCCGGATATCGGGCGGGAGCTGGGCGCGGATCGTGTTCAGGGCGTTGGACACATCCGTGGCGGCCGAGTCCAATCCCTTGCGGTAGTTGAACTCCGCCATCACCACCGACACCTCGTCGTTGGAGGTGGAGGTCACCCGCCGGGTCAGCTCGATGGTCTTCAGTTCCTTCTCGATGACGCGGCTGACATCGTTGGCGACATCGTCCGCGGACGCGCCGGGCCACACCGTGACCACGGCGATCTGGGGGCGCTCGCTGTCGGGGAAGAGGTTGACGGGCATCTTGAAGAAGCCCACCAGCCCCACCACCGCGAGCAGGAAGACCAGCGACAGCAGCAGGTGCGGCCGCTTGACATAGCCTCGGACGAAGTTCATCGCGCGCCTCCCACGGGCTGCAGGCGCGTGCCGGCGGTGAGGGCCATCAGTTCGCTCGGAAGCCCCAGCACCACCTGGTCACCGGCGGAGATCCCGGCCACCGCCGCCGTGGCTTCGCCCCGGAGCAGCACCGTCACGGGCACGGGCGCGGCCTTGCCGTCCACGACCTTCACCACCAGGGTCTGGTCGAGTCCCTCCAGCAGGGCGGAGGCGGGCACCACCACACCCTGCACGGGCTTCGTGCGGTACTCGGCCTGGACCGTGGCTCCGGCGGGCAGGTCGAAGGGCGCCGTCTTGAGGTCCGTCTCCACGGTGCCCAGGTGCGCCAGATCCAGCGCGGGGTGGATGAGGCTGGTCTTGAAGGTGAGGGCCTGGGGTCCGGTTCGGAACACGACGTCCTGGCCCGCCGTGAGGGTGGCCAGGCTGTCCTGGCTCAGCTTGCTGATGAGCTTCACGGGGCCGGGCACATCCATGGCGAAGAGGGGTTTGCCGGGGGTGGCGAGATCGCCGGGGTTCACCAGCTTCTGGGTGATGACGCCGGTGTAGGGGGCGGGGACGGCCGCGTAGCCGCGCTGGATGCGCACCGAGGCCAGGGCCCGCCCGGCGCCCACATCGCCGGCCTTCACGGCGGCCAGTTGCGCCTGGGAGATCTCGAAGGCCTGGCGGCTGATGGCGCCCGCCTTGAACAGCACCGCATCCCGGTCGTGGATGGCCTGCTGCTTGGCGAGCTCCTCCCGGGCCGCCGCGGCCCGCGCCTGGGCGGCCTGCACCGCGTCGTCCAGGGTGCGGGGATCAATGATCGCGAGGGTCTGGCCCCGCCGGACGCGATCGCCCTCCTGCACCTTCACATCCAGGATCGTGCCCGGCACCTGGGCCGCCACGGTGGCGGAGGTGGTGGCTTGCACCAGGGCGACCGTGGTGAGCGAGCCGCCCGCCTGCCCGTCCCGGGCGAAGGCGGTGCGGACCGGAACGGCGGCTTCGGCGGGCGGAGGCATGCGGGCGATGGCCCGCTTCCGGGCGGCGATGGCCGCGGCCATGCCCCCCAGGATCACCAGGGCGATGACGAGGGCGAGGCTGCGCTTACTCATGGTTGGCTCCTTCCACGAAATCCAGATACTCGACGGCGCTCTGCAGGGCGTAGAGCCCCTGCCAGTAGCCGGTGACGCCCTGCAGTTCCTGGGTCCGGCCCGCCAGGTAGTCCTCCATCCGGCCGGCGCCCTGCTCCAGCTTCAGGTGCTCGATGCGGGCCACCTCTGCGCCCAGGGTCCGCTGAGCCTGGCCCGCGGCCCACTGGGCTTCGGCGGCCTTCACCCGCTGCACGGCTTCCACCACCTGGCTACGCACTTCCAGGGTCTTCCCCTGCTCCCGCTCCCGCGCCTCCAGCAGTTCCGCCTGGGCCGCGTGGAGGTTCTGGAGACGCTGGCGCCCCGAGAACAGCGTCCACTTCAGGTTCAGGCTCACCTCGTTGGTGTTGTAGGTCGGCAGGTTCGGGCCATTGTTCTTGAGGGCCATGCCCGTGATCCCCACCTGGGGCAGGTAGGCCTCCACACCCAGGGCCTTCTTGCGCTCGAAGACCTGCGTGCTCGTCCGTGCGGCCTTCAGGTCCATGCGATCCGCCAGGGCCCGATCCGTGAGCGCCGCTGCATCGAGGGTGGGCAGCGCCGGCGCCTCGGGGATGTCCTGGAGGTCATACCCCTCCTGGGGCGGTGGATCCCCCATGAGGGCCGCCAGCAACGCCTGGGCGCCCTCCTCCTGGGCCGCCACGCCCGCCCGCTGGGCCCTGGCCGCTTCCAGGGCGAAGTGCACCTTCGCCCCATCCACGGAGGCCCAGGCCCCCACCTTCACCTTCAGATCCGCGTCGGCCGCATCCTTCTCCAGGGCGGCCACCAGGCTCTCCAGGGCCGCGTGGGCATGGTGGAGCGCCAGGGCCTGCCGGTAGGTGGCCCGAACGTTGTAGCGGATCTCCGCCCGGGTGTGGAGCGCCAGCTCCGCCGCGGCGTCCCGGCTGAGGCGGGCCATGCGCTGGCCCTCCACGATCTGGCCGGACGCCAGGATGGGCACCGTCCAGGCGATGCCGTAGTGGAACTGGCTCGCGGCCCAGGGCAGCCCGTAGAAGCCCTTGGGCCCCAGGTAGTCCAGGGAGATGGGCGCGATGGGCCGCTCGGTGTTGTAGTGGTTGTAGGAACCCACCAGGCTCAGCTCCCCGAAGTGCCGGCCCACGGCGGCCTTGGCCCGGCTCGACGCGGCGGCCGCCTCCAGCTGCGAGGCCCGCAGGCGCGGATTGGCCGCCAGGGCCTTTTCCGTGGCCTGCGGGAGGGTCAGGGGCGTTCCGGCCACCGCCAGGGTGCAGGCCAGCACGGGAAGCAGGAAGGCACGTTTCATGGCTCGCTCCTCAGGACAGGGGAGGGATCCTCCGCGCTCCGCCACGCTGGGCCAAGGCCCGCCTGCGGCAGCGGAAGCATGCGATCCGCAAGAGACAGGATCGGTGCGATGTCCCTCCGCTGCGTTGCTCCCGATCAACTTCCGTACGTTTCCCGTCCCGAGGCCAGGCGCCTCAGCGCCTCCAGGTGGAGCACCTGGAACCGGCGCGGGCCGAGCCGGTGCAGCACCGCCCGCCGGACGAGGGCCGCCAGCGCCCGGGAGAAGGCGGCCGGCGTCAGGCCCATGCCCTCCGCGAAGGCCCGGCCCGTGCCCGGGATGGTGACGATGGGATAGGGGCCGCCGGGCACCAGGGGCTCCAGAGCCGCCGCCACGCGGTTCACCGCGCTGCGGATGGAGAGCTGCTCGATGGTGTCGAAGGCCGTGCGCAACCGCCGGGCCAGGAGCTCGAGCAGGGCCATGGCCATCCGGGGCTCCCGGAGGGCCGTCTCCAGATCCCGGCGATGGACCACCCGCACCCGCGAGGCCTCCACGGCCTCCACACTGGCGGGATAACCGGCGCCCTCGAAGAACGGCGCGAAGCCGAGGATATCCCCGGGGCCGAACCGCAACAGCGTCGCCGAGCGCCCGTCCTCGAAGGTCCGGAAGGCCCGCAGCAGGCCATGTTCCACCTGCACCAGCCGGTCGGCTGGATCCCCCTGGTGCCACAGGAAGGCGCCCTTCCCCACCGGGACGCCCTGGGCGAGCCCCCCCAGCATGCGCATGATGCCAGACTCCGGCTCTTCGCCGGGCGGGGGCCCCAGGAGGGCGCCCTGCGCCAGGCTCCAGCCCTTCGCCGCCACCCGGACGCTCCGCGCCCGCCCCGGCTGCCGCGCCACCAGCCCCTTCACCGCCAGCCGGTCGAGGTACTCCCGCACGGCTGCGGCGGTGCGCCAGCCCAGCGCCTCCGCCAGCTCCCGGAGCGTGGGGGGCAGGCGATCCTCCGGCCAGGCCGCGAGCACCTGAAGCAGGCGGCGTTCGGAGGGCGTGAGCGACGGTTTCGAGATGACCATACAAAAGTATGGATCATTCCGACTCTGCGGGGGCCCTGCCAGGCCGGCGCGGATCCCCGGGCCAGACCGGACTACACTGGAATGGATCATCCTTGCTCCAGGAGTGACCATGCGCGCACGTTCGATCCTGGCCGTCCTGCTCCTGGGTTTCACCTTGGCCTGCGGGGGCGGCAGCGGCTCCGGCGGTTCCACCCCCACCGGCAATCTGACCCTCCGCTTCGGTACCGACAGCTTCCCCGGCTATGACCAGGCCGTGGTGAGCGTCGAGAAGGTGGAGGCTTCCACCAACGGCTCCACCTGGATGGCCCTCGGCAACGTGCAGGCCAGCTACGACCTGATGACCCTCCAGAACGGCCACAGCGCTGTGATGCTGTCCACCATCGCCGTGCCCCCGGCCACCTACACCCAGTTCCGGATCACCTGGGCCACCCAGAACTACGCGAATCCCATCAACCTCGCGGCCTACGTGGTTCCCACGGGCGCCAGCAAAGGCCAGCCCCTGTCCATGCCGACCACGACCGTCCTCCCGGGATCCGTGACCGTGACCTCGGGCGGAAGTACCACCGCCCAGCTGATGTTTTCGGGCCAGCAGGCCATCCAGCAGCGGGCCGGCACACCTCCCTACACCTTCCAGGCCACGGGCCAGGCCTATGACCTGGCCCAGGCGGCCAGCATCACCGGGAAGCTGACGGATGGCACCACGCCCTTGGTGGGCGCGGAGGTCTATGCGGAAACGGTGGATGGCCTCCAGGTGGCCACCCTCCAGCGCCGGGCCTTCACGGATGCCACCGGCAGCTACCTGCTGGAGTGCCTGCCCGCGGGCCCCAGCACGGCCTACTTCGTGGTGTCCCAGCCTGCCAGCACCCTTTCGGCCTATGCCGCCGAAGCCTCCAGTCCCATCAGCGTGACGGCCGCCGCCACCGCCACCGCGAACCTGGCCTTCAGCGGCGCCCAGCAGCCCGGGGCCCTGACCCTGACCATCAATCCCCCCTCACTTGCGACGGCGGCCACCTGGGGCGAGCTGCGGCAGAACCTCTCCGCGGGCCCCGGGCTGCTCGAGAACCTCATTGTCCGCTCCCAGAGCGCCGTCACCGGCACCGCCCAGGACCAGGTGTACTTCACCGGGCTGGCCCCAAGCTTCTACGGCGTGACGTCCGAACGCAGCACCGCCGGAGCCACCCCGGTGACCCAGGTCTACGGCTCCCCGGTCCAGGTCTCCTCTGGCGCCATCGCCACTGCCAGCCTCAGCTACCCCTGATCGAGACGGTTGGCGCAAACAGGCGGTTTGTTGGTGGGGGCTGGTGTTGGTATTGGTCCGGCGCAATCAGGAGGCAATGGGGATAAGGTTCAAGCTCTTGTAAATGCACAAAACGCGGCAATGAGTAACCCTAAATTCGCACCAGACACTCTAGCGGCTGGGATAACGCATTGCAATCAAGGTGCGAACAATATTGCAACCGCTTTGGGTGTTAAAACCGAAGGCATATTGGCGAATTCAAAAGGAGTTGCCCTACCGGCGAACGCGCAAAATCGCAAATCTGGCAAATCCACAGAATGGCTATCACCCAGTATCACCTCAGCAGGCACAACAGCTAGCGACCTCTGGGGTGGTGGTGTTTGCAACTCAGTTTGAAAAGATCCACGGTCATATTGCAACAGTCCGACCTGAGGGGGTGCCAGGGGATCATCCACCTAGAGGAAGCGGTCCATTATTAGCTAATATTGGTCAAATAAACGGCGTTGTTCACGAAACTAGGGTAATGACCCCAAAGCATGGAGATATAATATATTATGCGCCAAATTAACCATGCATTCAATTATTTAAAATATGCCTTAATTTCGATTATCTTTTTGAGTACGTCGTCTTTAGTCTATGGACAAGCCACTGCTGATGTCACTATATGGCGTGGATATAACGCAACGCAAAAACAATTGGCTGTACTAGGTTTCACTGATTGCTATCGGTCGGTATCTGTTAATTCGAAAAAATTTATCGACCGTGATTTACAGGAGGTTCTTCGATTAATTGATAATTCATTGAATTATGATAATAAGAATTTATTAAATAATATTATCATGAATTCAGTCAAGAAGGCACCGTCCATTAAGCCAAATGAGCAGGGAGAACGATGGGAGGGTCCTGTAGGATTTCACTCCGGACTGTGGTGGCGTGGAATAGACGACAAGGAGCGACAAGCCTACATACAGGGTGTGTTTTGGTTCGCAGAAAACAACCATCATATCCTTATTATTAGTCCCAAAAAATTAATTCAACAGGTAGTAGAGGCGCTTAACGAATGGTATGTTGTATCGGATGATGAATGGAAAGATCCACGGTCGAATGAACGCGTCGATCTTCCTGTAATTTCAGCACTAGAAAAGACTCATCTACTTCAGATCAAAAATAGAGCCACTCAACGATAGGATCGTCGGCTGAAACAGAAAAAGGCATTGGTTGGCCTGTCCACGGCGTTATCGGGCCAATTAAGGGCTATGATGAATCCGGTAAAAATGCTTGACGCAAGTGCCTAGATGGACTGTTCTGTTGGGCCGCCTCCAACCATAACTCACGAAATCATTTGAAACCAAGTGATCCCATGTACCTGACACCCATGCAGCTTAAAGCCCAGGCTATGGTTGAAGAAGGTGGCAGTAAAAAGGCATTTCTTAGCGATCCCTTTTCCGCCAACCATAGAGGCGATTGGGGCAATGGGTGGAAAGCGCAATTCGGGCTCACAAAGGGCCAGAGGATGACACCTCTGGTAAGCATCGCGGCTGGAATAAGCATTGCTAATGCAAAAGCTTATAGGAGCGACGGATCATACAAAGGTATGTCAGGTGCATTACGTGATTACAATGGCAATACAAGGGAATACAAATACCATCCAGGCAACAACATCGCGATTGGTATGCTGCGCGAATTCTTCAATTGTTAGGAGGCGATTAATGAGATCGTTTTTTGTCGCAATTTGTCTTGACTTGATCAGCACAACATCCGTACTGGCCAGCCACCCAAAACTAGTTCGCCCATCTAAGCAGCAAATATATGCGCTGCAGAAGATCGACGACGATTTCTTTAGCACACCATCGAAACTAAAATTGTTGGTATATGGAAACGTGACTGTTGATAACAAAGTTATAACGGTCATTCAAGGAGAACTTGTGTTTGGCGGCGGCCAACGCATGAGCCGAAGAGTCTTTTTTGTAGATGAGAAAGCGCACCCGATTGGTTGCATCTTTGATGCGCCATTCCGACTGTTGAAAATTGGAGATAATTCATTGTTCTTTGATATTAAAGGAGTTCCAAATGACCGGCCTTGCGGAAAAATAGATCACATGACCCTTTGTGGGCTTGGGCAACAAAAATTTGTAATAGGTTGTGAATTTGTTGAGTTTACTCCCTACGCTGTAAAGTAAACATTGGCGCAAACAAACGAAGCGCGCCCGCATCCGCGGGCGCGCTCCGGGTCGGGGCAGAGGATCAGTGGATCAGAGGATCCGGGTCATCCACCCGTGGGTGTCGGGGGCGACGCCGTGCTGGAGGTTCAGGAGCACCTCCCGCAGCTTGGCGGCGACGGGGCCGGTCTCGCCGCCATTCACCAGCCAGTCCCCCTTGGCGGATTTCACGCGGCCGATGGGCGTGATGACCGCGGCGGTGCCGCAGGCGAAGGCCTCCGTCATGCGGCCTTCCTTGAGGGCGGCGTCCCATTCCTGGGTGCTGATCTTGCGTTCCTCGGCGCGCCAGCCCTGGTCCTTGGCCAGCTGCAGGAGGCTGTCTCGCGTCACGCCGGGCAGCAGGGTGCCGGTGAGTTCGGGGGTGACCACCACCGTCTCGCCGTTCTCCTGGTAGACGAAGAAGATGTTCATGCCGCCCATCTCCTCGACGAACTGGCGGTGGATGGCATCGAGCCACACCACCTGGTCGCAGCCCTCGCCCTTGGCCTGGCGCTGGGCCACGAGGCTGGCGGCATAGTTGCCGGCGCACTTGGCGAAGCCCGTGCCGCCGGGCGCGGCACGGACGTAGTCCTCGGAGATCCACACGGTCACCGGCTTCACCCCCTGGGCGAAGTAGGCGCCGCTGGGGCTGGCGATGAGGAGGAACAGGTACTCACTGCTGGGCCGCACGCCGAGGAGGGCATCCGTGGCGATCATCAGGGGGCGCAGGTAGAGGCTCTCGCCGATGGCGCTGGGGATCCAGGCGCGGTCCTGGCGGATGAGGGCCTGGGCCGCTTCGAGGAACAGCTCCTCGGGCAGCTCCGGCATGGCCAGCCGCCGCGCGGAGGTCTGGAAGCGGCGTGCATTGGCTTCGGGGCGGAAGCTGGCCACGCTGCCATCCTGCTGGTGGTAGGCCTTGAAGCCCTCGAAAATGGCCTGGCCGTAGTGCAGCACGGAGGAGGCGGGGTCCATGGCGATCGGCCCGTAGGCCTTGAGTTCGCCGCGGCCCCAGCCCTCCCCTTCCCGGTAGGGGATGACCACCATGTGATCCGTGAAGACGCGGCCAAACCCGGGATTCGCCATCTTCCGGGCGCGTTCCTCGGCGCTCGCGGGATGGGTCGAAGGACGGATGTCGAGGCTCGGGGTGGACGTCGTGGTGCTCATGGGGGCTCCTTAGGCAGGGCGGTGCCGGCTCAGGTCCGGCGGGCCAGGTGGCCCAGGCGCGCGATGGCGTCCCGGGTGACCGCGGGGTCGTGGGTGGAGAAGTTCAGCCGGAGGCAGTTGGTGCCCCGGCCATCGGCGAAGAACAGGGGACCGGGGGCGAAGCCGAGTCCATGCTGGAGCGCGTCCCGGTGCAGGTCCATGGCGGAATAGCCCTCCGGCAGCACCACCCAGAGGTGCATGCCGCCCTTGGGCTCCGAGACCTGCGTGCCGGGCGGGAAGTGCTCGACCACCGCTTCGTACATCGCGTCCCGGCGCTCCTTCAGGGCGCGGCGCAGGCGGACCAGGTGGCGCCGGAAGCCGCCGCTGTCCAGGTAGCGCGCCACCACCTCCTGCGTGAGGGTGGACAGGGCGATGGTGTGGACCTCCTGGATGGGCGCCAGGCGGCGGAGGATGTCCTCCCTGGCGATGAGGTAGCCCAGGCGCAGACCGGCGGCCAGGGACTTGGAGAAGCTGCCGATGTGGATGACGTGGTCCGCCTCGGGCAGGCGGCGGAAGGGCGGCATGGAGCTGCCGGTGAAGCGCAGGTCGCCGTAGGCGGAATCCGTCACCAGCACCACGCCGTGGGCGCAGGTGAGGGATTCCGCCTACGGC
>JAKAMQ010000138.1 GCA_021812805.1 Acidobacteriota bacterium | reverse complement strand
CACCAGACCTGGAACTGCTGCGCCTCAAGACCGGCGACGAGGTCTATCCCGGGCTGACCATGACCCAGATCATCCAGTGGGTGGAGGAGGGCCGGGTGCTCGAAGGGCATCTGGTGGCCCGCCAGTTCAGTGAGAACTGGCTGGAGGCCTACAAGGTTCCGGGCCTGCGCCCTGTGTTCGACCGCCTCCGCCGGGAACGTGCGGCCGCCCAGCCCGCATCCATGGAGATGCCGCCTCCCCTGGAGACCACACCCGTGAAGAAGGGGTTGTTCAGCGGCCTGTTCGGAGGCAAGAACTGACATGCAGCCGCTGATCCTCGCCGCCCTCCTGGGCCTGCCCCAGGCCCCTCCGCCTCCACCCGCGCCGGCCGCCCAGTCCGTGCCCGCGCAAAAGCCGCTCTCGTTCTACGGCACCCGGCTGCCCTTTCTCTGGAACACCCTCATCCCCCTGGACATCAATCTGGATGGACTGAAGGTGACCAGCATCTTCTTCGACATCCGGAAGCCGGAATCGAATTTCTTCGGTCTGTTGAAGGGCGCGGATTTCGGCACCCGCGCCCAGGTCACCGTGACCAACACCAGCCGCTACGCCAAGGTTCCCGGCTTTGCCGTCGCGGTGGTGGACAAGGATGGCAACCTGCTCGGCGCGGCCTCCGGTGGCACCAAGTTCGGCACCATGCAGCCCGGCGACACCGAGACCTTCGACCTCAACTTCACGCAGGTGAAGGAGCGCCTCCCCAAGGGCGACCATTTCTACCTGTCCATCGAACTGAGGAACTGAAGCGCTGGATCAGTTCGCCTCCTGCTCGCGGTAGTGGGCCAGTAGTTCCGCAGGGGTGACCGTGGCCGTGCCGGCCTTGGCCACGACAACACCCGCGGCGGCGTTGGCCAGCATGGCCGCCTCCCGCCAGTCCGCCCCGGCTCCCACGGCGGCGCTGAAGGCGGCGATCACCGTGTCGCCCGCCCCGCTGACATCGAAGACTTCCCGGGCCTCCGTGGGGATCAGCCAGGGCGCGGCATGATCTCCGTCCGGCGCGAACAGGGCCATCCCCCGCTCGCTGCGCGTCACCAGCAGCCCCTGCAGGCCCAGTTCCGCCAGGATGGCGCGGCCCGCGTCCGCGGCCTCCGCATCGGTCTTGGCGGGACGCTGGGCCAATTCGGAGGCTTCCTTGGTGTTGGGCGTCATGAGCGTGGCGCCCCGGTACAGGGCCTTGTGCCCGGGCTTCGGATCCACGATCCAGGGGATGCCCCGGGCCGCGCAGCGTTCGCGCACCAGATCCATGACCGGCGCGCAGACCACCCCCTTGGCGTAGTCCGACACGATGAGGGCCGTGGCCTCCTCCACCGCGCGGGTCAGGCGGTCCCTCAGGCCGAGCAGCACCGCGGCTTCGGGGGGCCCGGGCTCCTCGCGGTCAATGCGGAGCATCTGCTGCTGCTGGCCCACAACCCGGGTCTTGATGATGGTCGGCCGGGTGGGATCCAGCACCAGGCCGGAGATGGAGATGCCGAGGCGGCCCAGCAGGCCCAGCACGCGATCGCCCGCCGCGTCCTTCTGGAGGGTGCCCAGCAGGATCGGTTCGGCGCCCAGGGCCTTCAGGTTGGCCGCCACGTTCGCGGCCCCGCCCAGCACGGCCTGTTCCCGCAGCACCCGAACGATGGGGACGGGCGCCTCGGGCGAGATGCGGCTCACCTCTCCGAACAGGTACTCGTCGAGCATGACATCGCCCAGCACGGCGACCTTCCGGCCCGCCAAGCGCTGCAGCAGGGTCTCGGCATGGGCGCGGTCCAGTCTCACAGATCCACCTTCGTCGCGTGATCCACCAGCATCACGGGGATGCCGTCCTCGATGGGATAGAGCAGCCCGCAGGCCTGGCAATGCAGCCCCTCCGGCCGCTCCACGAGGTCGCCGTGGCAGGCGGGGCAGCAGAGGATCTCGAGCAGGCGGGGGTCAAGCGGCATGGGGCAAGGGTACCAGCACTTCCAGGGGCCCATGGGGCAGAACAGCCTCGGCCGGAGCTGGGATCGCTCAGAGGGATCGTTTCAGGAGCTCCCGGAGTTCCGCCACGGAAGGCTTGAGGTAGGGAGGCAAGTCCCCTTGGGCCTCGGCCGCCTCCGCGTGCCGGAGGAAGCACCGGGCGTTCTCCCGGAACACCTTCAGGGCCCTGTGATAGCGTGGATCCCCCTTCAGTTGCCGGAGGTCGGGGTCCAGGATCGGCAGGTCCAGGTTCATCGGCCCTCCCGATTCCGCAGCCTTCTGGAGGACCCACAAGGCCTCCTCCTTCAGCCCTACCCGGACCAGGAGCGGGCCGAAGAAATACGCCCGGTTGGCCCAGCCCTGCGCAGTGGTGGTGGCCGCGTCCTCGCGCCAACTCGCGACCTGCTTGAGTCCCTCTTCTCTCGCGGCGGCCAGATCCTGGTTCAGGAGGTCCCGGATCATCTCAGAGCCCCAACCAGGCGCAAAGGTCTTCAGGGCCTCTTCCCTGCGATCCAGCTTGAAGAGGGCCCGAAACAGCCAGAACTTGTTGCTGCAGAACGAATCCTCGGACAGGTCGAGGCGCAGAGCCCGTTCCAGGATGGGAACAGCCTCGGCCGCCCGGTTCGTATCCATGAGACCCATCGCCGCCCAACCATAGCCCTGGGCATCGAGGGGGTCGAGGTCCATGACGTGCAATCCCGTGGCCGCCTGTATCGCCATCGTGGGCGCCATGGATCCCAACGCGATGTGCCCCCGGGGATCCCCCGGACTCAGGGCCACCGCCTTCAACGCATACTCTGCGAGTTTGTCAGGGTCCGCCCTGTCAACCGCGTAGACTTCATTCAAGCAGCACACTGTCCATGCGAGGCCGCAACGGGGATCCAATTCCAGGGCCCGGGTCGCCCAGGCCTTGGCCTGCTGGTGGGACTGGGGATCCTTCATCAGGTAATGGTTTTTGGTGAACAGCATGCCCAGTTCCGCTGCGAGGGGGGCGCTGGTGGGATCCAGGGACTGCGCGCGTTGGAGGGCCGCGAGCGCCTGCACAAAATCCCCCTCCTTCCGGGTGGACATGAAGCGCCTTGCCAGATGTCTGCCCTCGCGAAGGGCCAGCTCGATTTCGGAGCTGAAGGCCGGTCCCGGGATGACCGAAGCCCGGGCGCCGGGAGGTCGCATGGCCCACACAAGGCCCACCGCCGCCTGACGAATCAGGTCGTTGTAGCCGCCGCGGGTTCCTTCGAACTGGCTGGCCCAGCGCACTTTGCGCGTTGGGGCTTCCACCAGCTGGGCGTTCAGCACCAGGTGATCCCCCTGAACCGTCACCGTCGTGAACAGCAGCAGGTCCGCCCTGTAGGCCTGGGCCACCCTGCTGGTGTCGCCACCCATCTTCTCCATATCCACACTGCTGGGGGGACACTTCGTGTCGATCCCCTCGACACCGGCCAGCAGCGTGGAAAGCGTGTCCGGAATCGCATCGGTGAGAAACGCGGACTCCGGGGACCCAAGAACCTTGGCCGGAAGGGCCACGAGGCTCGGCGGCCGCGAGGGTTCCCTTTGCAAGGATTGCCGCGCCAGAGTCACCGCAACGCCCAGGATCGCCACGAGGGCGGCGACCGAGGGCCAGAACCTCCGGTTCCTCCAGGTTCGGTCCCAGCGGGCATGAAGGCGGAACCGCGTCCGCTTGACATCCACCCCATCCTCCAAGGCCACCTGCAGCGCCAAGGCAAGGTGCAGGGCGCTCTCGATGCGCCGGGAAGGCTCTTTTTCGAGGCAGCGGGCCACCAGGCGCTTGAGGGCCTCCGGGACCGGACCCGCCGGGGACTCCAGCTCCGGGGGATCTGCCCTCAGCGTGGCATCAAGGGTCTCCATGGCATTGGCCCGGCCGAAGGCGCGGTGGCCACTGACCATTTCGTAGAGCACTGCGCCAAAGGCGAAGAGGTCGCTTCGGGCATCCACCGGCCTCCCCGTCACCTGCTCGGGGCTCATGTACCCCGCGGTGCCCAGGACCAGCCCCTCCGACGAGAAGCTCTGTGTCTCCTCGTCGGCCGTCCGTTCCTCCGGCGGTGCCGTTCCCCATTTGGCGAGACCGAAGTCGAGGATCTTCAGGTCACCTTCGTGGGTGATGAAAAGATTCGCGGGCTTGAGGTCCCGGTGGATGAGCCCCTTGGCGTGGGCGGCGGCGAGACCCCGGGCCATCTGGAGGGCCAGCTCCACCGCGGGCAACACAGGAAGCGCCCCCCTGGAAAGGCGCTCGCGAAGCGTCTCTCCCTCCAGCAGCTCCATCACCAGGTAGGGCACGTCCTGGTGACTGCCCACATCGTAGATGGCGAGAATGTTGGGGTGGCTGAGGGCGGCCAGGATCCTGGCCTCCTGCTCGAAGCGCCTGAGCCGTTCCCGGTCCTCGCCGAAAGCATGGGTCAGCACCTTGATCGCCACATCGCGCCCGAGGCGCACATCCCTCGCTCGGTACACCTCACCCATGCCCCCTACACCGATCCTTTCCACGATCTCGTAGGGGCCACAGCAGGTGCCGGACAGAAGAGCCACGGACGTCTCCGCGACGTTAGGATGACGGCTGCCCTAAAGAATAGGCACAAGACGGGTGGCGCACCTGGATAGCCATGGAATTTCTGATTATGCATCCACCATCGAAGGCACTCAGGGGCGGGGCAGGTTCACCCCTGGATCCGCCTGCAGTTTCACCCTGCCTCATAGGAACCTCCAGGCAGGGATTGCCCTTCAGGAACCCGGTTCCTGTGACCCGTATCCCAATTCCAGGTGCTCTGCCGGCAGGCTCTTATGCCTTGCGATAAGGTAAACATCCCGGCCGGAACCAGGGCCCGGGCAGGAGCCCCCATGGATCTCAAGCGCACCTTCATTGACCTGATGCCCGCCCCCTTCGTGCGGTTCGTGGCAGCGCCCTATGTCGCGGGGAAGAGCCTGGCCGTGGAGGTGGCCAAGGTGGATCAGCTCCAGAAGGACTACGGGCTGCATTCCACCGTGGACCTGCTGGGTGAGGAAGTGTTCAAGCGGGAGGACGTGGAGGCCACGGTGGCCATCTACCTCCGCATCATCGAGGCCGTGAAGGACCGCCCCTACGCGTCCATCAGCCTCAAGCCCACCCAGCTGGGCATGAACGAGAGCGAGGACTACGCCCACGCCAACCTCCGCCAGGTGGTGGCCGCCGCCGCGGTCCACGGCATCCACATCACCGTGGACATGGAGGACCACACCTTCACCGACGCCACCCTGCGGATCTTCAAGAAGCTTCGCGACGAGTTCGACAACGTGGGCATCGTGCTCCAGAGCCGCCTGTTCCGCACCGCGGAGGACATCCGGAACCTGCACGCCAAGCCCTGCAAGGTCCGCATCTGCATCGGCATCTACCGGGAGCCCGCCGAGGTGGCCCTCCAGGAGAAGCCGGACATGAAGGCCAAGCTCTTCGAATACGTGGGGCTGCTGCTCGACCTCGGGCACTACCCCGAAATCGCCACCCACGACGAGCCCCTGGTCCGCCGCTGCCTGGCCTACCTCGAGCAGCGGGGCGTGCCCCAGGGCGCGTTCGAGTTCCAGATGCTGCTGGGCGTGCCCCGCACGGCGCTCCAGCGGGAGATCGTCAAGAAGGGGCACGTCATGCGCCTCTACGTGCCCTTCGCCGAGGAGTGGCAGTACGCCATCCACTACCTCAAGCGCCGCCTGGCGGCGAACCCCATGATGGCCATGTACGTCTTGAAGAACCTGTTCAGCCGGTAGCGGGTCCCCGGGAGATATGGGTGTCCCCGTCCACCGGAAGCCCCGGCTTCTCTCGGAGCGACCGGAACCTCGCCGTGCGGGCGGCCACCCTGGCCCTGTCGGCCTGGGTGGCCTTCGCCCTCGCCTCCCTGTGGCACGTGGAACACGCCTACTGGGCAGCCATGCCCGTCTGGGTGGTGGCCCAGGCTTCCCGCGGGGTTCTTCTTGAGCGGGCCTTTTTCCGCGTGGTGGGGACACTGCTGGGCGCGGCGGCCGGGTTCGGACTGCTCCTGCTCCCCGTGCCACCCTACGCGAAGCTGGCGCTGCTGGGCCTGTGGGTGGCCGCCAGCGCCGGCCTGACCCACCTCCTCCGGGGGGTGCACGGCTACGGCGCCCTCCTGGCGGGCATCACGGCGCCCATCGTGGTCGTCCCCTCTGTCCTGGCCGCGGCGGGCTCCCGGGAACTGGCCCTCGCCCGGGTGGAATGCACCCTCATCGGCGTGCTCACCGCCACGGTGATCACCGGCCTGATGACCCCTCGCTCGCCCCGGCAGGCCTTCTTCGAACGCGTGCGGCGGGCCTGCGGGGACGCGGCCGCCTTTGCCGCTCGGGTGCTGCGCGACGGCCCGGCGGGCACTGTCCCGGAAGAGCGGCGGATCCTGGCCGAGATCAGCGAACTGGAGGCCTCCTCCCGCCTGGTGCTCGCCGGTTCCCTCGAAGGCTACCGGCGCCTCCACGACGTGGATTCCATGGTCGTGGGGGCCCTCTCCCTGATGGGTTCGGCGCTGGCGCTGGCGGGCGACGGGAACCTCGAGGCGAGGGATCGCCAACACCTGCCCGGGCACCTGGAACGGGTGGCGGCCCACCTGCACACCGTGGAATCCGCCGGTGCGGAGGCGGGGTTCCCTCCCCTGGCGGCGGGCGCGGCCCCCTCGCGCCTGGCGGACGGCTTGGCCCGGATCCTCGACGGCGACGCCGCCCTGTGCGGGCCCGACGGAGCGGGACGCCATCGGCTGCGGCTCCCCCTGGCCCGCCTCGCGCCCCACCGGGAGTGGCCCCAATCGTTCCGGACAGGCCTGCTGGCCGGGGGCGCCACGTTCCTCGCCTGTGCCCTGGCCCTGGGCACCGGCTGGCCCCTGGGCATCCTCCTCGCCTTCGGCGTCAGCATCTTCTCCATGGTCCTGGGGTCCATGACCCTCCCCCAGGACATCGCCCCCAAGCTGCTGACGGGGGTTCTGACCGGGGCCTTCGCCGCCGTGATCTACCGCATCGCGGTCCAGCCGGCCGCCACCACGACCCCCTGGCTCCTCCTGTCCATCGCCCCCTTCCTGCTGCTGGGCGGCGTCCTCCGGGCCCACCCCCGCACGGCCATCGCCGGCGTGGATTTCAACATGTGCTTCCTCCTGGCGAGCCAGGCCGGATCGGCCGCCGTCCGCCCGGGCACCGCGGTGCTCGAGAGCCTGGCCCTCGCGACCGGCGCCGCGCTCATGGCCGGCGGCTTCATGCTGCTGCCCCGGCGCGCGGTGCGGCAGGCCCGGGAAGCCGCGGCGGTGATCCGGAACGACCTGCGCCGGATGGTGGAGCCGGACCAGGACCTGGCCGGCACCGACTGGCGGGCGCGGTCCTTCCGCCAGATCCTGCGGCTGGCCCTGCACCTGGGACGGGCGAAGGAACTCGGGGACCGCTGGCCCACGGGCCTGCTGGCCACCCTGAACCTCGGCCATGGCATCGAGCAGCTGCACCTCCAGCCCGCGGGCCTTCCGACCAAGGCCGCCGCCCTCGTCACCCTGGGACGCCTGGCCGAAGCGCCCCGGGAGGTGGCTGGAGCGCTGCGGCGCCTCGCGGACACGGAGCCCGCCGACCCCCTGGGCCCCGTGCTGCGGACCCTCGCCACGGACCTGGAGCAGGCGGAGGGCCTCCTCCGCTTCGGCCTGGCCTAACCGGCTCCTGGGTTGGCCGACCCGACACCCACAGGGCAGAATGGGATCCCGTCCCCAGGAGACCCCCATGATCGAAGGCCCGTCCCCGGCCCCGCCGAAGGGCATGAACCCCGCCCTGAAATGGGTGCTCATCGGCTGCGGTGGTTTCCTGCTGTTCATCGTGGTGGTCCTCGCGATCGCCACGTCCCTCTTCGTCCGCAAGGCCCGCCAGGTGAAGGCCGACCTCGCCGCCAAGGGCATCCAGGTGGATACCTCCCACGGATTCAAGGGCGCGGCCTTCGGCCTGACAGTCGGCCTGGTCCGGAGCATGGAACCCGCCGTGCTGATGGCCCTCCCCAAGGAAGAGCATCCGGCCGCCAACAAGGCGTTCGCGGACCTGGCGGCCAAGGGTTCCGCCCTCACCCACCAGGACATGCAGGATCTGGATGCGGCCGTAGGGGACTACAACGCGGCCAACAAGGCACTCGCCGATGCCGGCAAGCCGCCCTTCGACACCGACGCCGCCCGCAGGTTCGTGAAGGCCCTCCAGACGATCGCCGACCGCCACTGAACCACGGCCACAGGCGAAGGGGGGGGCGGCAGGCCGCCCCCCCCTCGCCTGAACGA
>JAKAMQ010000137.1 GCA_021812805.1 Acidobacteriota bacterium | reverse complement strand
TCCGTCCGGGGGACGCCTACAGATCGAGCTTCGGCTGCTGCCCCGTCTCGTCGGGCCCGGGATGACCCACTTCGGGCTCGACCAGGTCATCCTCTTCGTCCAGGGCCATGGCGGAGGCGTCAATCTTGGCCAGCCCCACGACACGGTCATCGCCGCTGGCCAGCTTGAGGAGGCTGACGCCCTGGGCATTGCGGCCGGTCTTGCGGACCTCGTCAATGAGGAAGCGGATGACCATGCCCTCCTGGCTGATGAGGAGGCACCCCTCGCCGGGCTTGACGAGCTTGAAGCCCACCACCTGGCCGTTGCGGACGCCCGCCCGGATGTTGATGACGCCGGTTCCGCCCCGGCCCTGGAGCCGGTAGTCCTGGAGCAGGCTCCGCTTGCCGTAGCCCTTCTCGCAGACGGTCAGCAGCATGCCGTGATCCTCGGTGCTCTCGTCGGGTTCCACGCCCTCTGGCAGGTCCGGCAGGGGGTCCGCCACTTCCATGTCCACGATGTGGTCGCCCTTGGCCAGTTTCATCCCACGCACGCCCGTCGTGGCCCGTCCCGTCGCGCGGACATCCTCTTCGGGGAAGCGGATGGCCTTGCCCTGGGCCGTGGCCAGGACGATCTGCTGGGTGCCCGTGGAGCGGCGCACCGCCACCAGGGCGTTCCCGTCCTCGATGTTGAGGGCGATGAGGCCGTTCGCACGGATGTTGGCGTAGGCGGCGAGGCTGGACTTCTTGATGGTGCCATCGGCGGTGGCGAAGACCAGGTTCTCACCCTCGGGGAAGTCCCGGAGGGCCATGAGGGTGACCACGCTCTCCCCATCCTTGAGGGAGATCAGGTTGCGGATGTGCTTGCCCCGGGTGGAGGCGGCGGCCTCGGGCAGGTCGTAGACCTTCAGGGCGTACACGATGCCCTTGTCGGTGAAGGCCATGAGGGTGTCGTGAGCCTTGGTCATGAAGAGCTGCTCGACGAAATCCTCGTCCTTGGTCTTCATGCCCACCTTGCCCTTGCCGCCGCGGCGCTGGCGGCGATAGGCGGTCAGGTCGGTCCGCTTGATGTAGCCGGCCTTGGACATGGTGACGACCATGGGATCATCCGGCACCACGTCTTCCATGCGGATTTCGCCCGTGAAGCCCACGATCTCCGTGCGGCGGGCATCCCCGAAGGCCTCGGAGAGCTGCACCAGCTCATCCTTGATGACCTTCAGCAGCCGCTGCTCGTCATCCAGGATGGCCCGCAGGCGCTGGATGAGCGCTTCGATCTCGGCCAGCTCGGCCAGGATCTTCTCGCGTTCGAGGCCCGTGAGGCGCTGGAGGCGCATGTCCAGGATGGCCTGGGCCTGCACCGCCGAAAGGCAGAGGGTGGGATCCTTCCTGAGAGCCGCGGCGCTGGCGAAGGCACCGGCCATGAGGCCCGCCTTGGCCTCCTCGGGCGTCTTGGCGGCGCGGATCAGCTTGATCACCGCATCCAGGTGGTCCAGGGCGATCTTGAGGCCCAGCAGGATGTGGTGGCGCTCCTCGGCCTTCTTTAACTGGAAGAGGGTGCGCCGGGTCACCACCTCGCGCCGGAAGCCGATGAACTCCTGGAGGATCTCCCGCAGGGTGCAGATGCGGGGCTGGCCGTTCACGATGGCCAGCATGGTGATGGGGAAGCTGTTCTGGAGCTGGGTCTGCTGATAGAGCTGGTTCAGGACGATGTCGCTGGGCTCGTTCTTCTTGAGCTCCACCACGAGGCGGATGCCCTCCCGGTCGGACTCGTCCCGCAGGTCGCTGATGCCATCCAGCTTCTTGTCGCGCACCAGCTCGGCGATCTTCTCGATGAGGGTGGCCTTGTTCACCTGGTAGGGCAGTTCCGTAAAGACCAGCTGCTCCCGGTCCCCGGCCCGCTTGATCTGTTCCACATGGCCCCGGGCCCGCACCACACAGCGGCCCCGGCCCGTGCGATAGGCATCCAGCACCCCTTCGGTGCCCATCATGAGCCCTCCCCCGGGGAAGTCGGGGCCCTGGATGTGGGCCATGAGCCCCTCCAGCCCCGTCTCGGGGTGGTCAATGAGGGTCACCAGCGCTGCGCAGCACTCCCGCAGGTTGTGGGGCGGGATGCTGGTCGCCATGCCCACCGCGATGCCCTGGGCCCCATTCACCAGAAGGTTGGGGAACCGGGCCGGCAGGACCAGGGGCTCCTCCATGCTGCCATCGTAGTTGGGCCCGAAATCCACGGTCTCCTGGTCAATGTCCCCCATGAGCTCGTTGGACAGCCGGGACAGCCGGGCCTCGGTGTAGCGCATGGCCGCCGCGGAATCGCCGTCAATGGAGCCGAAGTTGCCCTGGCCATCCACCAGCACATGCCGCATGGAGAAGGGCTGGGCCATGCGCACCATGGTGTCGTAGATGGCTGAATCACCATGGGGATGGTACTTGCCCATCACATCGCCCACGGTGCGGGCGGACTTCTTGTAGGCCCGGTTCCACTCGTTCCCGGATTCCTTCATGGCGTGGAGGATGCGCCGGTGCACCGGCTTCAGACCATCCCGCACATCGGGCAGGGCCCGGCCCACGATGACGGACATGGCGTAGTCCAGGTAGGACTTCCGCATTTCCTTTTCGATTTCCAGGGGCTCGATTCGACTCATGTCACTTCCGGTGTTCCACGTGGAACGCGATTCGGCATCTTGTAGACAAGACAGTTAGATATCAATGTTCTCGGCCAGGAGGGCGTTGGTCTCGATGAAGCGCCGGCGGGGTTCCACCGCATCACCCATGAGGATGGTGAAGATCTCGTCGGCTGCCACCGCATCATCCACCCGGACCTGCAGGAGGGTGCGGCGCTCGGGATCCATGGTGGTCTCCCAGAGCTGCTCGGGGTTCATCTCGCCCAACCCCTTGTAGCGCTGGATGGAGAGCCCCCGTTTCCCTTCCTCCAGCACCATGGCCAGCATGGCCTCGGGATCCGGGAAGACCTGCTCCTTGCCCAGCTTCGGTGCTTCCGTAGCCTCCTCGCCACCCTCGGCCTCCGGGGCCGCGTCTCCTTTGCCTTCCTTGAGGCGGCGGAGCCTCAACTCCCCACCCCGGAAGGGGGCCAACTCCTGGTGGAGGGCCGCCAGACGACGGAATTCGCCCCAGTGGGCCACCTGGTCTTCCAACCAGAGGTTGATGGGGCGGTTCATGTGGAGGCGGACCAGTTTCAGGCGGTGGGTGGCGGGAACCATCTCCCCCTCGATCTCCACGGCCTCGGTGGTATCCACCTCGCAACGGCCCAATTGCTGGCCTTCGATGGCGGCACCCAGGGCCTTCAGGGCTTCGGCGGTGGCGAAGCGGTCGGGATCCAGGAAGCCTTCGGCCAGGAGGGCGTCCACGAGGGGCCGGGCGTAGCCGCGCCGGTCCAGCTTGGCATAGAGCTGCTGAACCTCGCCCCACTTCTTCAGTTCGCGCACCAGGATCGCCCCCTTGTGCTCACTGCCGTCCGGGAGGGTGAGGCTCCAGCCATCCAGGGCCTTGTGGAATAGGAACTCCTCCAGGGAGCGCTCGTCCTTCAGGTATTTCTCCATCTTGCCCTTCTTGACCTTGTAGAGCGGCGGCTGGGCGATGTAGAGATGGCCCCGTTCCACCAGTTCGGGCATCTGGCGGTAGAAGAAGGTGAGCAGCAGGGTGCGGATGTGCGCTCCGTCTACATCCGCGTCGGTCATCAGCACGATCTTGTGGTAGCGGAGGTTCTCGACCTTGAACTCCTCCTGGCCGATGCCCGTGCCCAGGGCCTGGATGAGGATGCGCAGTTCCGTGGCGCCCAGGATCCGGTCGAAACGGGCCTTCTCGACATTCAACACCTTGCCCTTCAGGGGCAGGATGGCCTGGGTGGCGCGGTGACGCCCCTGCTTGGCGGAGCCACCGGCGGAATCGCCTTCCACCAGGAAGATCTCGCTGAGGGCGGGATCCTTCTCCTGGCAGTCCGCCAGCTTGCCGGGCAGGCCGCCGCCATCCAGGGCGCCTTTGCGGCGGGTCAACTCGCGGGCCTTGCGGGCGGCCTCGCGGGCCCGGGCGGCTTCGATGGCCTTTTCCAGAATGGCCTTGGCCTCCCGGGGGTTCTCCTCGAAGAAGCTGGAGAGCTTGTCGTAGACGATGGTCTGGACGATGCCCTTCACTTCGCTGGAGACAAGCCGGTCCTTGGTCTGGCTGGAGAACTTGGGATCAGGCACCTTCGCGCTGATGACCGCCGTGAGGCCCTCCCGGACATCCTCCCCCGAGAGGCTCACCTTGGCGCTCTTGAGCAGGTTGTTCTTCTCGGCGTAGGTATTGATGACGCGGGTCATGGCGGCCCGGAAGCCCTCCAGGTGGGCGCCACCATCGCGGTTCCGGATGTTGTTGGTGAAGCAGTAGAGGGTTTCCTGGTAGGAGTCGTTCCACTGGAGCGCCACCTCGACCGTGGTGTCCTGCTTCTCGTCCTTGATGAGGATGGGCGGCTTGTGGAGGGCGACCTTGTTGCGGTTGAGGTGCTCCACGAAGGCGCTGATGCCCCCGGCGTTCATGAAGTCGTGGGTGTCGCCCGTGCGCTCATCCGTGATGCGGATGTGCACCCCCTGGTTGAGGTAGCTGAGCTCGCGCAGGCGCTGGCTCAGGGTCTCGAAGCTGAAATCCAGGATGTTGTTGAAGATCTCCGGATCGGGCAGGAAGCGCACCCGGGTGCCCCGGCGCGCCGTGGGGCCCACCAGGGCCAGGGGCGCGTCGGCCTTGCCCCGGGTGAAGGTCATGGCGTGTTCCTGGCCATCCTTCCAGACCGTGAGCCAGAGCTTCGCGGACAGCGCGTTCACGCAGGACACGCCCACACCGTGGAGGCCACCCGACACCTTGTAGGCGTTCTTGCCATCCGTGCTGGTGTTATCGAACTTCCCGCCGGCATGGAGCACCGTCATGATCACTTCGGCCGCACTCCGTCCCTCTTCCTTGTGGATATCCACGGGGATGCCCCGGCCGTTGTCTTCCACGCTGCAACTGCCGTCGCCGTGGAGGATCACATCCACGCGGGAGCAGAAGCCCGCCAGGGCCTCGTCCACGCTGTTGTCCACCACTTCGTAGACCATGTGGTGCAGGCCGCTGCCGTCATCGGTGTCGCCGATGTACATGCCCGGCCGCTTCCGCACGGCCTCAAGGTCGCGCAGAACCGTGATGTTGTCGGCGGTATAGCTGTCGGTTTCCAGGGGGGTGTGGACGCGTGCGCTGAGGACTTCTTCGGACATCAAGACTCACTTGGTTGTGGAACGGGGACCGCGGCCGGACGCTAGGCGTTGGCGGGGGAGGCGAAACGGACGGGCATCAGCACGTAGCGGAAGCTGAAGTCCTCCAGGCTCGGGGACATGAAGACGCCCTGCCCGACCTCATCCTTGAATTGATAGACGACTTCCTCGCCCGGAAGCCGCTCGAGCAGTTCGATCAGGTAGTCAATGTTGAAGGCGAGCTCAAAGGACTGCTCCTCCCCCGAGAATGGCAGGGTGGCCTGGTTCACGCCTTCATCCGGGTGCTGGAAGACGGTCCGGAGGTTCGGGAATTCAAAGAAAAGCCGGACATTCTTGTTGTAGTCATCCTTCTTCAGGCCCACGAACCGCAGGGTCTTGAGGAAATCCTCCCGGTCCAGAATGACGCGCTTGGGCAGCTCCGCCGGAAGCACCTTCTCGTAGGCGGGGTAGTTCCCTGTCACCAGGCGGGTGCTGAATTTGAGGCCGGGCTGATCCAGGAAGAGGGTGGTGCCATCCCAGCAGATGGAGACCTCGCCTTCGTCTCCCAGCAGGGTGGGAATGAGGTCCAGCGCCCGCTTGGGCACGATGAGACGGACCTCGTCGTTCAAGCCGGTGTCGCAGGGAACCTCGGCGACCGCCAACCGGAAGCCATCGGTGGAGACCACCCGGATGTGATGCTTCGACAGATGGACCAGCACCGCTGACAAGGTGGGCTTGGTGGCGTCCTTGCTCACCGCGATGGAGCCCAGCTGGATGGCGCGCTTGAAGCGCAGCACGGGGATCTTCACCACCGGCAATTCCTTGGCGGGCGCGGGAAGTTCCGGGAAACCCTCGCCGGGCTGGATGTTGTGCTCGGAATTCATCCCCTTGGCCCGGAGCCACAACCGGCCCGTGGCATCGGGACATTCGAGGGTGAGAACCCCTTCTGGAAAGACGCGCACGGTTTCAATGAACTTTTTCCCGGGGATGGCCATGGTCCATTGCCCCTGCCCTTCGCCCGGCAGGCTGGCTTCGAAGGCCAGTTCCATATCCGTGGCCTTGAGGACAACCTCCTTCGCCCGGACATCCAGCAGGATGTGCTGGAGGATCGGCAGGGTGACCCGGCGATCCAGGGCATGCCGCAGGATGCCCAGGGTACGGTCCAGACGATCCTTGGAAACCTGTAATTGATGACTCATGAATCACCCTTCTTGATGCTGATGAGGACGGGTGCTGCCTGCGGAAACGAGCGTCAAAGCACCATCCTACCGGAGTTTCGGGTGCCCTGGGAGCCTGTGCAGAAGATGAGAACAGGCGCGGATCCTTCGAGCTTCGAAGGGATTGGAGGCGTCCCAGAGGGGGTTTGTGGGTTTCCGCCTGTGCATAGCTGTGGACTTCGTGATAACATATCTGAAATCAATGAATGCTATTCAAGAGGGCCTGGACCATCCGGTGGAATTCCTGGTCCCGCCGCATGCGCAGCTTCACGGAATCAATGGCGTTCATCACCGTGGAGTGATGCATGTTGAAGGAACGGCCGATATCCGTGAAGGGGATGGAGGCGATTTCCCGGGCCAGATACATGGCCACCTGCCTCGGGACCATGATGGCCGGCTGGCGGGACCGCTTTTTCATGAGATCGCCAAAGGGCACATTGAAGGTCTCCGCGGTCAGGCGGTAGATGCGCTCAGGCGGTACGGAACCCGTGGGCTCTTCCCCGCTCTGGCCCTGGAAGGCCGCGTGGGCGACTTCCAGGGTCGGGGCCTCACCCTTGAGGCTGGCCTGGAAGATGACACGGGTGAGGAGGCCCTCCAGATCCCGCACGCTGCCCTTGGCTTTGTGGGCGATGAAGGTCAGCACATCTTCCGGGACCGGGGGCAACCCCTTGAAATCACCGTCCTCCAGCTTCTTTTTCAGGATGGCGATGCGGGTTTCGAAATCCGGCGGCTGGATGTCCGCGGTCAGGCCCCACTTGAACCGGGTGATCAGCCGCTCGTGGCAACCTTCGAGGCGCTGGGGGGGCTTGTCGGAGGTGATGATGATCTGTTTGCCGTGCTGCAGGAGGTATTCGAGGATGTAGAAGATCTCCTCCTGGGTGCGCTCCATTTTCCCCAGGGTCTGCACGTCATCCAGCAGCAGCACATCGTTCTGCTGGTACTTCTTCCGCATGGCCTCGGTGTTCTTGGCCTTGATGGCGGCGGTCAATTCATTGAAGAAGTGATCCACCTTGAGATAGGCCACCCGTAGGTCGGGCTGGAGGGCGAGGAGATCCTTCCCGATCCCCACCATGAGATGGGTCTTGCCCAGCCCGGCGCCGCCATAGATGAACAAAGGGTTCATGTTGAGGGGGGTGGCGGCCCGGCCGAAGGTATCCACCACCGCCCGGGCCGCGGCGAAGGCCAACTGGCTGCCGGGGCCGACGACGAAGCGGTCGAGGGTGTAGCGATGGAACAGGTGGGGGAAGGAGATGGAGGGTTCCCCCGAGGGGCCGGCGGCGACCCGGGCGGTCCGACTCGGGGCCGGGGGTGCAGGCGGGCTGGACTCCAGCCCGGCCTGGAACATCAGGTGCAAGTGCTTGAGCCCCCCCTGGTCCAGGGCATCGTTGAACTCCTCGGGCAGTTGCTGCTCGATCCAGAGTTTGGCGGCGGGGCTGGGCACCTGGATCCACAGCACCCCATCCTCCAGGCGGAGGGGCCGGCAGGGGGCGATCCACTCTTCGAAACTCGCTTCCGGAAGCTGCTTGGACAGTCCCTGTCGAATGGTTTCCCAGAGGGTGTCGGGATCAGCTGTGGGCATGGTTCACCGGGGGCGATAGGCCGGAGCGGGCAGGCGCGAGGCGCGCCGCGTGCAGGACGCGCGCCGCGTCCTGACTCCAGGAGGCCTGAGGGGGGATCCCAATCTAGCATCTTGCGGGGGTGCCCGGGGGCGAGAAACAACCTTGAGATTGGGGGCCTGGACGGATACCATCGAAGGTTCGTCCTCCTCCCGCGAGGGGGCTCCAAGGTGGAACCATGAAGCGAACCTTCCAGCCGAACAACCGTCGCCGCGCCAAGACCCATGGCTTCCTCAGCCGCA
>JAKAMQ010000136.1 GCA_021812805.1 Acidobacteriota bacterium | reverse complement strand
CGTGCTGCCCACCATCATCTTCGTGGCCAGCATCTTCGCCGTCCTCTACTACCTGGGCGTCATGCAGTGGGTGGTGGGGGCCGCGGCCCGGGCCATGGGACGCTTCCTCAAGGTTTCCGGGGCCGAGAGCGTGAGCGTGGCGGCGAGCATCCTCATGGGCCAGACCGAGGCGCCGCTGACCATCCGTCCCTTCCTCAGCCGGATGACCCGGAGTGAATTGATGCTGATCATGACGGCGGGCATGGCCCACGTCTCCGGCAGCATCATGGTGGCCTATGTCCAGGTGGCCCACGTGGACATCGTCCACCTGCTCACGGCCGTGATCATGACGGCTCCGGGGGCCGTGATGATGGCCAAGATCCTGGAGCCGGAAACGGAATTGCCCGAGACCGCGGGCGACGTGAAGGTGGACATCCCCTGCCACGACGCCAACATTCTGGATGCCGCGGCCCGGGGCGCTTCCGAGGGCGGCCAGCTGGCCTTCAACGTGGCCGTCATGCTCATCGCCTTCATCGCCCTCATCGCCCTCATCAATGGTCTGATGAGGGCCGTGCATCCCGGGCTCAGCCTCGAAGGCGTCCTGGGGTGGGTGTTCAAGGTGCCGGCCTACCTCATGGGCGTCTCCTGGTCCGAGGCGGGCCAGGTGGGCGCCCTCCTGGGCAAGCGCATGGTCGTGAACGAGTTCGTGGCCTTCCTGGATCTGGGGCGCATGACCCAGCTCTCGGCCCACGCCCGCCTCATCTCCACCTTCGCCCTCTGCGGCTTCGCCAACTTCAGCAGCATCGCCATCCAGGTGGGCGGCATCGGGGCCCTGGCCCCGGAGCGCCGCAGTGACCTGGCCCGACTGGGCGTCCGGGCCATGATCGCGGGCACCCTGGCCAACTTCCTGAGCGCCTGCATCGCCGGCATGCTGACCTAGTCGGGCCGACGGAGCGTACGAGACTCCAGGCCTGAACGGGAGCTGCCGATAGAGGGGCGCAAGGAGGTTGCCATGTCCAAGCCCCGTTTCACCGGTCTGCTCCTGGCGCTGCTCGCGGCGCCCCTGTTGCATGCCGGGGACTATGATGCCGTCATCAGCGCCATGAAGAAGGCCTGGCCGAGCCGCACCAGCATCGCGGTGGTCTGTGATGCGACCGCGAGCCGGGGCGCCCTGAACGAGCTCACCGCCGCGGCCGGGGGCATGCGGGTGCTGGTGGTGGATGTGAAGGGCCCCCAGGATGTGGGCAAGGCCATCGGCACCCTCAACCAGCATCACCCGTCCGCGCTGGTGCTGATCGCAGGGGACCACGTGGCCGGGGACGGCTCGGCCGCCGCGGGGTTTCTGATCCAGCGCATGGCCGCCGAGAAGATTCCCACGGCAGCCACCACCCAGGAGGGCGTGAAGCAGGGCGCGGTGATCGGCATCGGTCCGGGAACCGGCGGCAAGCTCTTCTCGAATGCCCGGGTGGCCGCCGTGGCGGGCGTGCCCGTGCCCCCGGGGGCAACGCCCCTGTAGCTCCCGCCTGGGATCAGTGGACGGTGTCCAGGCCCTCCGCGCTGTCGCGGGGGGGGAGAATGCCGCGCCAGCCCGCCTTCCAGGCCAGATTCAGCCCCAGCCCCAGCAGGATGTAGGTGGCGAAGAAGGCCCCGAAAAAGCGCTCCTGGAACAGCACCATCAGCGCCAGGAGCAGGACGATGCCCAGGCTGGTCACCATCGCGGCTCGTGGGCTGCCGGCGCGCTTCTTAAAACTGGGGAAACGCAGCGTGGACACCATCAGCAGGCCCACAAAGAAGAGTTCCGCCGCGAAGAGGTAGGCGTGCAGGGACGAATCCGGGGGCGCCGGATGCCAGATGATCACGGAGGCGATGACGGCCGCCCCGGCGGGGATGGGCAGGCCCACGAAATAGCGGGGATCCACCGAGCCCACCTGGACATTGAACCGCGCCAGGCGCAGGGCGCCGCAGGCCGTGAACACGAAACAGGCCGCCCAGCCCGCCGCCCGGATATGGGAATCGTGGATGCCCATCTGGAAGAAACCATAGCGGTAGGCCAGGATGGCGGGGGCCATGCCGAAACTGATCACATCCGCCAGGCTGTCCAGCTGGACGCCGAAGGCGGTGGCGGTGTTGGTGGCCCGGGCCACGCGTCCATCCAGGCCGTCAAACACCCCTGCCAGCACCAGCAGCCCGGCGGCCCAGAGGAAATAGTGCTCCGGCGTGGCACCCGCCGCATTGATGGACATGACCACGCTGGAAAAGCCGCAGAACACGGAGGCCATCGTGATGCTGGAGGGCAGGACGAACATGGAGCGTCGCACGGCGCGGGCGCGGCGGGCTCGGCGTTCCTCGGGTGTCAGGTGGGGTCGCATAAGGGCAGTTTCTCACATCCTCCACCTCCAAGGATGCGGCCCTGGAGGGGTGTGCGCCCGGCCTCCGGTATCCTTGCCCCCGGGGAGGACCCGTGAAGCATCTGGTGGTCATCGGCGGCGGACATGCCGGGATCGAGGCCGCCTACCTCGCGGCCCGCATGGGCATGGATGTCACCCTGCTCACCATGCACCTGGACCAGATCGGCCAGATGAGCTGCAACCCCAGCATCGGGGGCGTGGGGAAGGGGCACATGGTCCGGGAGCTGGATGCCCTGGGCGGGGCCATGGGCCGGCTCATTGACGCCACGGGCATCCACTTCCGCATCCTGAACGAGAGCCGCGGCGTGGCCGTCCGCGGCCCCCGGGCCCAGGCCGACAAGGTCAAGTACCGGATCGCCGCCCGGCGACTGTTGGAAACCACGCCGCGCCTGCGCTTGCGCCAAGGCACGGCGGCCAGCCTGCTCTGGGAGACCGGCACACGGGGATTGCGGGGAGTGGAGCTGCTGGACGGCTCCGTCCTGCCCTGCGATGCCGTGGTGGTCACCAGCGGAACCTTCCTGAACGGCCGGGTGCTCATCGGGGACCGCCGCCTGGAGGCCGGGCGCGCCGGCGAGCCCGCCAGCACCCACCTGGCCGACCAGCTCAAGGGCCTGGGGCTGCGCCACCGCCGCCTGAAGACCGGCACCAGTCCGCGCCTGGCCAGGGCTTCCATTGATTTCTCCCGGCTCCAGGTCCAGCCCGGCGATGACCCGCCCCGCCCCTTCAGCTTCTTCAGCCCGGGCATCCCCCTGCCCCAGGTGCCCTGCCACATCGTCCACACCACGGCGGAAACGGAAGCCATTGTGCGGGCCAACCTCCACCGTTCCAGCCTCTATGGCGGGCACATCGAGGGGACCGGCCCCCGCTACTGCCCTTCCATCGAGGACAAGTTCGTCAAGTTCCCGGACAAAGGCCATCACCAGATCTTCGTGGAGCCGGAGAGCCTGGAGACGGAGGAAATCTACCTGGCGGGGCTGTCCACCTCCATGCCCTCCGACGTCCAGCTCCGCATGGTGCGCAGCCTGCCAGGGTTCGAGCAGGCCGAGATCGTGCGACCCGGCTACGCCATCGAGTACGACAGCTTCGATCCGCTGCAATTGAATCGTGGCCTCGGCGTGGAGGCGCTGGAGGGGGTCTGGTTCGCGGGCCAGATCAACGGCACCACGGGCTACGAAGAGGCCGCAGGCCAGGGCCTGCTGGCCGGCATCAACGCCGTCCGCTGGCTGCGCGGACTGGAGCCGGTGGTGCTGGGCCGGGATCAGGCCTACCTGGGCGTCATGGTGGATGATCTCGTGACGAAGGGGACGGATGAACCCTACCGGATGCTCACGGCCCGGGCCGAACACCGGCTGGGACTGGCCTGTGACCTGGCGGATGCCCGCCTCCTGTCCGTGGCCCGGGCGGTGGGGGCGCTCCCGGAGACGGAGCTGGCCCAGGTCGAGGCCAAGCTGGAGCGCCGGGAGCGGCTCCGGGCCCAGTGCGATGCGGCCTGGGTGACCCGCACCAGCCCCTATGGCCCGATCGCCGAGGCGGCGGGGCTGCGGCTGGATGCGGGCCTGAGCCTGTCGGATTTCCTCCGGCGCCAACAGTTGACGCCCGAGGCCGCCGGAGCCTGCCTGACCTTCCTGGAAGGCTGGGGCGACGTCCAGCCGGGATGGGATGCCGCCCTGGAGCGGGATCTGCTGCTGTTCGATCTCCGCTATGCCGGGTACCGGGAGCGGGAGGCCCGTCTGCTGGAAGGTCAGCGGGGATGGGACCACCTCCGCATCCCATCGGATTTCCGGGTCGAGCACCTGCCGGGCCTTTCGACGGAAGTGAAGGAAAAGATCAAGCTTCATCGTCCGGAAACCCTGGGGCAGGCCAGCCGCATCCCCGGGATCACACCCGCGGCGGTGACCTTGATGCATCTGTGGTTGCATCGCTCAAGGGGTATATAACCACATGTGACTTTAGTCCTTGACCTTCCATGTAACTGGCAGCCTATGCTGACCGGGCCCACAGGGAGGCCCGCCATGTCCGTTGCCGAGGTTCCAGCCCTCCGCCCCATCCGGTTCCTCAAGATCGGCCAGTTGGCCAAACTGACCGGCATTTCCGCCCGGAATCTGAGGTTCTATGCGGATTCGGGCGTGTTCGGGGAGCTCCCCCGGTCGCCCAAGGGCTACCGGCTGTTTCCGCCGGAGGCCCTCCACTGGGTGCGCATGCTCCGGACCGCGCAGGCCGCCGGCTTCAGCCTGGAGGAGGTCGAGCATCTCCTGCGGGCGCTCCAGGAGGACAAGGTGCCGTGCCAGCATGTGCGCCAGGCCCTGGGCCAAAAACTGGCCGCCCTGGAAGCCCGTCTCGGCGAAATCCAGGTGCTGGTGGAGATTCTGAGGATTACCCTGAATACGCCCGATGGGGCCAGCCAGGATCTCGGCTGCAACCTGATGGAGATCCTGCTCGCCCAGGCCGAGCGGCTGCCCGCCCTGGCCCGCGCCTGACGCCCCGCGAAACCCGGAGTTGCCATGACCAGCCAGACCTACGCCGTGAAGGGCATGACCTGCGGGGGCTGTGTCCGCCACGTGGAGAAAGCCCTGAGGAACACGCCGGGGGTCACGGCCGTGACGGTGGACCTTGCCAGCGCCACGGCCACCGTGGACGGCACCGCCACCTTCGAGGCCCTGGCGGCCCAGGTGTCCGAGGCCGGCTACGACCTGGCGTCCGGGGCCTGAGGTCCGGCCGGCGCGCTGGGGGATGGGACCATGGCCCGCCAGACCTACACCGTCGAGGGCATGACCTGCGCGAGTTGTGTCCGGCACGTGGAGAAGGCCCTGAAGGCCACCCCGGGCGTCGCCTCGGTGGTGGTGAATCTGGCGACCCACCAGGCGGTGGTGGAGGGCTCCGCCGGTTTCGAGCAGCTCGCGCATCAGGTGGCGGAGGCCGGGTATGCCTTGGGCCGGCCCGAAGCCGCTGTCGTCGGCGAAGAAGATCAGGCGCTTGATGCGGCCCGCGTGCGGATGGTCGTGGCCCTGGCGTTCACGGCTCCGCTCCTGGCGGGCATGGTGCCCGGGGTGGGCCTCCACCTCCCGGGGTGGCTGCAGGCCCTGCTCTCGGCCCCCGTGGTGTTCTGGGCCGGCGGCGCCTTCTTCCGCCGGGCCCTGCGCCAGGCGCGGCATGGTCAGGCGTCCATGGACACCCTGGTGGCGCTGGGATCGGGGGTGGCTTGGCTGTTCGCTTGCGTGGAGTGGTTGCGCGGCGCCGTCCACCTGAGCTTCGAGACCGCAGCCGCCCTGGTGGCGTTCCTGCTCACGGGGAAGTACCTGGAAGCCCGCGCCAAACGGAAGGCGACGGACGCCCTGAACGAGCTGCTGACACTCGCGCCGCCCAAGGCGCTTCGCCTGGCGCCGGATGGAACGGAGGAGGAAGTGCCGGTGGCTGCGCTTCAGCGGGGCGACCGTGTGAAGATCCTGCCGGGCCAAGCCGTGCCGGCCGATGGCTGCATCTTCGAGGGCCAGGCGGAGGTGGATGAAAGCATGCTCACCGGCGAGCCGCTGCCCATCCCGCGGGGTGCGGGGGACAACCTGGTGGCGGGGACCGTGGTTCATGGATCTGCCTTGCAGATGGAGGTCCGTGCCGTCGGCGCGGACACCCAACTGGCCCGGATGGCCCAGCTGGTGGCCCAGGCCCAGGGGTCCAAGGCTCCCGCCCAGGATCTCGCGGACCGCATCAGCGCGGTCTTTGTGCCGACGATTCTGGTCCTGGCCGCCTTGACCCTGGTCGGGTGGTGGGTGGCCCGCGGTTCGCTCGAGTTGGCCTGGCGGCCGGCGGTCACCGTCCTGGTCATCGCCTGTCCGTGCGCCCTGGGGTTGGCGACGCCCGTGGCAGTGATGGTCGGGCTGGGGGCAGCCGCGCGTCGCGGCATCCTGGTGCGCGATGCCGCCGCCCTTGAGGCGCTCGGGCGCGCCACGGACCTGGTGTTCGACAAGACGGGCACCCTGACGGAAGGCCGGCCACGGCTGCGCAGGATCCAGCCCCTGGGGGCCCTGCCGGAGGCCGAAGTCCTGCGCGTCGCGGCCAGCCTTGAACGCAACTCCGAACACCCCATCGCCCGGGGGATCGAGGCGGCCTGCCCGGGACCGCTTCCGGAGGTCGCCGCTTTCAGGGCCTATCCCGGTGGAGGGGTCCGGGGCGACGTGGAAGGCGTGGCCTACCGCCTGGGCAGCGGCGCCTTCCTGGGGACGGAGCTGCCGGGGGCGGAACCGGACGCCATCGCCGTCGGCCTGGCTGGACCCGAGGGGCTGCTGGGGGTGTTGCTGCTGGGAGACCGGCTGCGGGAAGAAGCGCCCGGGGTCACCGCCAGCCTGCGTGGGCAGGGGCTCCGCCTCCATCTCTTCTCGGGGGACCGGGAGGCGTCAGCCCTCGCCATGGCAGAGGCCGCGGGCATTGCGTCGGTGGCCGCGGGGCTGAGTCCCGAAGACAAGCTCCAGCGCATCCGGGCGCTCCAGGCCCAGGGAGCGGTGGTGGGCTTCGTGGGCGACGGCGTCAACGATGCTCCTGCGCTGGCCCAGGCCGATTGCGGGCTGGCCATGGGATCCGGCGCCGGGCAGCAGGGCACCGCCGCCGCCATGGCCGCGGCGCCGATGGTGTTGCTGCGCGGCGGCCTGGCGCCCGTGCTGGAGGCACGACGCCTGGCGGACCGAACGGGCCGGATCATCCGCCAGAACCTCGCCTGGGCCTTCGGCTACAACGCCCTGCTGGTGCCCCTGGCGGCGTCCGGCCAACTGGAACGCTTTGGTGGGCCCATGCTGGCGGGGCTCGCCATGGGCCTCAGCTCCCTCACCGTGGTGCTGAACGCGCTCCGATTGCGGCGCTGATCAGAGCGAGGAGGCGAGTTCCTTGAGGTAGGCGGTGAAGTCCGCCCGCAGATCCTCCCGCTGAAGTGCAAACTCGACATTGGCCTTCAGATAGTCCAGCTTGTTGCCGGTGTCGTAGCGCTTGGCGGGGATGGGTGCTGCGATCAGGCGCCCCTGTCTGGCCAGGATGGCCAAGGCGTCCGTGAGTTGGTACTCCCCTCCTGCACCAGGTTCCAGGCCTACGAGGAGCTCGAAGATGTCGGGGGTCAGGATGTAGCGACCCACCACGGCCCAGCGGCTAGGTGCGCGGGCAGGTTCAGGCTTTTCGACAATGGATGTCACATTCCAGTACGCGGTGCCTGCCGGACCCGCATTCACGATTCCGTAGCGCGAAACATGTTCTTCCGGCACTTCCTGGACGCCGACCACGGCCATGCCCGTGGCGGCGTGGGCCGCGAGCAGGCCGGATAGTGCCGATTCCCGGGGATCGAAGACATCGTCGCCCAGCAGAAGGGCGAAAGGTTCCTCCCCGATGGCATACCGGGCGCAAAGCACGGCGTGACCCAGGCCCAGGGGCTCGCCCTGCCGCACGTAGGCAAACTGCGCCAGGTGCGTGATGCCCTGGACCTGCTCCAGATCCTCCACTTTCCCCCTGCGCCGCAGGACATCCTCCAGTTCGTAGGCGACGTCGAAGTGGTTCTCGATGGCCTGCTTGCCCCGGCCGGTCACCAGGACGAGATGTTTGATGCCGGCCCGGATCGCTTCCTCGACCACATGCTGGATGACCGGCGTATCCACCAACGGCAGCATCTCCTTGGGTTGGGCCTTCGTGGCCGGGAGGAAGCGCGTGCCCAGGCCGGCCACAGGAATCAGGGCTTTCCGCAGGATCGTCATGGGCACTCCGGTCGGGCATGAGCCTTCCATGATGAAGCAGGCACGGGCCCGGAGGGCTGGTCTTCAGATCGGGTAGCGCGATTTTTTTTGTTGCACTTGGGCGCAGGTGCGGTAGTCTGTATGTCCTGCGCAGTTGAGGCTGCGGGGCGAGACAGGGGATAGA
>JAKAMQ010000135.1 GCA_021812805.1 Acidobacteriota bacterium | reverse complement strand
GCCGCGGCGAACTCGCTGGGCGGCGGAGCATCCTGGACAACCTGGCGGACCGGGCCTCGGTCGTGACTGTGGGCGGCTCCACCATCCTGGCCCATGTCTACCTCACCCGGTTCGGTTTTCCCGTGGACCAGCAGGCGCGCCTCGCCGACACCCTCAGCGGCGGGGAGCGGAACCGCCTGCTCCTGGCCAAGGCCATGCTCACCCCCGTGGATCTGCTGGTGCTGGATGAGCCCACCAACGACCTGGACATCCCCACCCTCCAGAACCTGGAGGAGGCCCTGATGACCTTTCCCGGCACCTTGCTGGTGGTGAGCCACGACCGATTCTTCCTGGACCAGGTGGCGACCCATACCCTGGCCTGGAACCCGGCGGGGGCCGTGCGCTGGGAACTCTACGAAGGCCCCCCCACCACCGTGCGGGCGCTCCGGGGGGAGCGGGCTGCCCAGGCGGCCCCGGCCCCGGCGGAACCCGCGGCGAAGGCCCGGGAAACCGCCCCCCGTTCCCGCAAACCGGGACTCACCCAGAAGGAGCAGCGGCGCCTCCTGGAGGTCGAGACCGCTCTCGCCTCCGTGCAAGCGCAGCTCGCCGCCCTGGACACGCGGCTGGCCGATCCGGCCGCGTTTCTTCGCTCGGACAGCCCCGGGCACCAGGCCCTGGAGGACCGGGCGGCCCTCGCCGCCGCCCTGGAGGCCCTGGAGAACGAATGGCTCACCCTGGAGACCCTGCGCACGGGGGCATGAACCGGGTCACAAGCCGGGTTCCTCCCGTGACCAACCGAGGACAGGCAGGCCCCTTTCGTCTACCCTGGAGGTTGGACTTTCCTGGAGATCCCATGCGTCCGGCCACCCTTGTCTTCCTTCCCGCTCTGGCGCTGGTCGCCCAGGCCCCTGCACCCGCTCCGGCCCCCCCGGATCTGCGGCAGCAGTTCAATGCCGCCCTGCCTTCCATCAACCAGCTCCTGATGGGACTCAAGCCCCAGGACGCCATGGCCAAGGCCGGCGCCCTGATCCCGGCGCAGCCCCCCACCCTGGATGCCACCAATCTCCAGACACTTGTCCGGAGCGTCGAGCAGGCTCAGGGCCTGATGTCCATGTACCGCCTGTGGGCCAGCACCGCCATCGCCGCGGGCCAGTGGGAGAAGGCCCAGGACATCCAGGCCAAGCGCCTGACCCTCGCCCAGACCTTCCAGGCGGACCTGGCCAAGGGCCAGCAGCCCATCCAGGCCATGTGGGACAAGGCGGTCGCCGATGGGAAGGCCTACATCGCCGCCAACCAGCCCCGCCAGGCGGACCTGGAGGCCAAATTCAAGGCGTTCACCACCGAGTTCAACCAGACCAAGGCGGATGTGGCCGCCAAGAAGAAGACCCTCACCAAGCAGGAAGTCGAGGATATCAACGCCCGCGGCAGAGTGGCCACGCAGCAGCAGCAGGAGATCGCCCAGATCGCCGCCACGATCAAGCTGCACCAGGACAACGCCGCCAAGGCCGCCATCGTCTCCAAGTACATGACCGAGAACACCACTGAAGCCGCTGAGATGGTCAAGGGTGCCTCCGATGATCTGGCCAAGGTGAAGGCGAACATCGCAGCCCAGGCCAAGGAGATTGCCGACTTCAATGCGCAGGAAGCCAAGAAGCGGGTGAAGGTGGTGGGCAACCGCACCTGGGTGGACGCCGTCCTCCGGAAGCACGAGAACATCACGGGACTCCCCACCCCCATCGAACAGGCCGACTTCGTCAACCGCCTGCTGGTCCTGGATCCGGGCAACCCGGAGGCGGAGCGCGTTCTGCACAACCTGACCGAGGGCAAGGAAGCCTTCGCGGTGGAACCCCATCATCCGGTCCGCAAGGTCCATCCGCGCAGGAAGAAGTAGGCCGACCGTGATGAAGCGCCTGCCCCTCGCTGCCTTTCTCGCCCTGGCGACAGCCCTGGCGGGCCAGTCCCTCTCGGACCGGCTCCGCGAGGTCCGCATCCCCTGGGAAGCCCAGATTGACCGGGGCGATGCGCCCACGGTCCGGAAGGGCATCGAGGCGCTTCTGGGCCGGGAGGGTGTATCCGTCAATCCTTCTGACTACAACGACATGCACGCCCTGGTCGCCCTTCAGGGGCTCGCGGCCCGGGCGTGCGTATCCGAAGGCAGCTGGGAAGACGCGGTGGCCCATCTGCAGAAGGCCCAGGCCGCTGCGGCCGAGAACCTCACCAACGCAACGGCTCTGCTGGCCAAGACCCGCGCCGAGCATGAGGCCAAGCTCAAGGAATTCCAGGACAGCCTGGCGACCCAGCAGCTCCGCCTGAAGGCCCTGGATGATGCTCCGGGGCTCACGCAGGACCAGATCAAGCTCCACCAGCAGCTGAAGATCTTCGTCCAGGAGCAGCAGGCGGCCATCGCCCACAGCCAGAAATCCCTGGCCGACATCGCCAGCATCCTGGCCACCCTGCAGCAGGACCAGGCGAGCACCACCCAGGCCCTGTCGGCCTGGCAGGCCTTCCTGGCCCAGGAAAAGACGGACATCGCCCAGGCGGGCGGGCCCGCCCGCTATGTGGCCGAAAAGCTCATCCAGGTGAGGGGCGACGATTCCCGCCCCCAGGCGGAACGACTGGCCTACGCCCGCCGGCTGGAGAAACTGGATCCCAGCAACGCCGAGGTGTCCCACTTCGTGCGCTACCTCCTGGGCCAGGAGGAGACGCCTTCCCCCATGCCAAGGCCAATGGCCCAGCGGAGCAGGCGGAAACACGTCGTGAAAAGGCGCTAGACGCGCTTGAGCGCAACTCAGGGAAGCGGCCCCCGCACGGGGGCCGCTTCCCTGTCTTCAGGTCAGAACACCCAGCCGAAGCCCACCCGGAGGTAATCGGTATTGGGGGGATCCCCCGCGTTCAGGTTGTTGCCCGTCAAGGTCTTGTGGAACACGCACTCCAGGGTGAACCGGGCGCCGGCATCGTAGCCGAACGTATGGCCGATCCCGACCGTGGCACCCATCCGGCTCTTGCGGGTGGTGTTGGTGTAGTCCCATCCCGGATCCCCGAAACTGCGGTCGAACTGTTCGAAATCCGCGGAAAGACCGCCCAGGAAATAGAGCCCCCGATGCCGGTAGGCCCCCCCATCCGGGAACAGTTCCACCTCGCCCCCCAGGTTGAACTCGGAATGGCGGAGGTTGATGGTCGCCTGCCCCGGGGCCGTGTTGGTTCCGGTATTGGCGGCACCACTGAAGCTCAGCCGGAAGGCGACGCTGCGGTCCACCGGGAAGCTGAGGAAGAAGGTTCCGCCCAGCCCCAGGTCATAGCTGTCCGTCTGGGTGGGGATGAGGTTGCCGGAAGCATCGAAATAGGGCGGGTAGCTCTTGCTGTTGAAGTCCCCCGTCGGGATCAGCAGGTTGAGGCTGAACCCCATATGGGGCGACTGGGCCTGCAGGGCGGAACCCGAAGCCAGGAGCAGCGGAAGGGCAGTCAGCAGGGCGATGCGGCGCATGGGGCCTCCGTGGGTGGTAGAGAAAGTCTAGGAGCGAAGGGCGTGCCAGACACGGAAAAGCGCCTGTGTCATTGGAACGGGCAGGCCTGGTCGCGGTTGATCCGGCGTGGAACCGTCGCAGGATGCCCCAGACCGTGGTGCGGGATTGCAACAGCAGGCCTTTGGCATCAGCGCCGCATGGCCTACCCTGGACCACTGAGGCGGCTATGGTCTGGAAACAGGATCTCGCGAAACTGAAACAGCAACTGGGAGAGGCACCCTCGCTTCCCCCGCCGAAGCCGGTGCCCAGACCTGCCGACAAACCGGTGGCGCCGGTGGATTTGAACACGGAGGACGCCCTGTTCCTGGCGGCCATGGGGCGGCGGCAGGCCCGTCCAACCCCGGCCAGGGTTCCGGAGATCCAGGCGACCCCGGTGGAACCCCCGCCTCCACCCCCGGAGACCTTCGCGGAGGCCGTCGCGGATCTCAAGGGCCTCAAGCCCCTGGCGCGGCCGACCATGCGCCCGAAACCCGCAGCGCCTCTGCCGCCTCCCCCCGCGGCTCCGGTGCCCGAAGCCCCCGAACTCCAGCCGGAATCCGCCCTGCCGCCCCCCCCACCGGCGGAACCAGCCCTCCCGCCCCCACTCCCCACGCGGCCTGCGCGTTTCCAGCTCGCGGCGGGCATGGCCCTGGAGGTGGACGGCGTCCTGGATCTCCGGGGGCACTCCCAGCAGGACGCCATCGAGCGGCTCAAGGACCGCCTGGCGGACGGTCTCCTGCTGGGCTGGCGGTCCATCCAGGTGTTTCTGGGGACCGACCCGGACCTGCATGAAGGCCTTCTGGCCCTTCTGGAATCCGGGGAAGCCCCCATGATCACCCGCTATGCCCAGGCCCCGGTTCCCATGGGAGGCGCCCAGGCGTGGCTCCTCTATTTCGCCCCGCCGGCCTGAGGCCCTGGGCCCGTCTCCGGGCGCGCAGCAGGCCTGAACCCTTCGGAAGGAGACCCCCATGAGCCTATTGGCGATCGGCAGTGTCGCGTTCGACGACGTGGAGACCCCGTTTGGACGCCGGGAACGGGCCATCGGCGGCTCGGCCACCTATTTTGCCCTCAGCGCCAGCCGCTTCCACCCGGTCCGGATCGTCGCCGTGGTCGGTGAGGATTTCGGCCCTGAGCAGATGCGGGTGTTCGACGGCCGCCCCATTGACCTGAAGGGACTCTCCCACGTTCCGGGCCAGAGTTTCCATTGGCAGGGCGCCTACGGCTACGACCTGAACGAAGCCCGAACCCTGGCTACGCACCTGAATGTCTTCGCCTCCTTCCGCCCGGATCTTCCCGAAAGCCACCGCCTGTCTCCCTACCTGTTCCTGGGCAACATTGATCCCGTGCTCCAGCTGGATGTGGTGCGACAGATGGCGCAGCGGCCCCGCTGGATCGCCCTCGACACCATGAACTACTGGATCCACGGCGCCCGGCCCGCCCTCGAGCAGGTGCTGCGGGAGGTGGACATCCTCCTGGTCAACGATGCGGAGGTCCGCGAACTCACCCAGGAGCACAGCCTTCTGAAGGCCTATCGCCGGGTCCAGGCGCTGGGGCCACGGATTCTGGTGGTCAAGCGGGGCGAATATGGCGTGGCCCTTTTCACGCCCGAAGGTGTATTTGGCGCTCCCGCTTATCCTTTGGAAGAAGTTTTTGATCCCACCGGGGCCGGGGACACCTTCGCGGGCGGGTTCCTGGGCTACCTGGCCTGGATGGACCGCATGGATACGACCGCATTGAAACACGCCACCCTCGTGGGTTCCGTGATGGCCAGCTTCACGGTGGAGCGGTTTTCCACCGAACGCCTTGAACAGGTCACCCAGGATGATGTCCGCAACAGGTTGTCATTATTTTCGGATATGATCCGTGTCGAGGATCTATAATCAGCGCACCTTTCCTCCCAGGGGGATTCCGATGTACCAGCCTATTCGCCAACATGTTGGCCGGTTGAGTGCCCTTGTGGCCTCACGCGGTCTGGTTGCAGGATTCCTCGCCCTGAGCGTGGCCGCCCCCCTGCTGAGGGCCCAGGACAATCAGCCTGCGGGCCCTGTCCAAGTGGCCGCCCACGCCTCACGCTGGGACTACCCCAAGGAACTCAACGTCCCCGAGGGCTCCCGCAGCCACATCGTCCAGAAGGGGGACACCCTTTGGGATCTGGCGGGCAAATACCTCGGCAATACGTACGCCTGGCCCCAGATCTGGGAACTCAACCAATGGATCAAGGATCCCCATTGGATCTTCCCGGGCGACCCCCTGGTGATCGACCTGACACGCAAAGTCGCCACCGCGGGCTCGGTGCCCTCCGAGGTGTCCAATCTCGAACCCGACCAGGGCGTCTCCGGCTATTCAGTGCCTGTGAAGCCTGAACTCGGCTTCAGCTTCCAGGATTTCATCCAGCTCCCCTTCCTGGCTCCCGAAGGCGCCCAGGCCTATTACAAGAGCCAAGGCGCCTTCCAGATCACCGGCAACCGCCATGATGCGCGGAAGTTTCTCGGTGAGGGCGAGACCGTCTACCTCAACGGCGGCACCGAACAGGGTGTGCGCCAGGGGGACCGGTTCCTGATCCTGAAGACCGTCGCCACCCGCCTGGCGAACCCGCGGGGCGGCCGGAAGCCTCTGGGTGATGTCCTCCAGCAGGTGGGCATCATCAGGGTCACCAGCACCATGGACAAGGGCGCGGTGGCCGTCATCGAGCGCTGCATGGACTCGGTGGAGATCGGCAACCATCTGGTGCGGTTCACGGAGCCCGCCACCATGCCGCTCCAGCTGCGCAAGGATACGACTGACCCGGTGCAGATGCAGCCCGATCCGGCCATGGTGGTCTACGCCCGCGATGCCCGCCTGGATACCTCCAGCGGGGACATGCTCATCCTGGACCGGGGCAGCAACAACGGCCTGAAGGTCGGCGATGTCCTGCTGGCGGTGCGCACCAAATCCTTCCCCGGCGCCGCGACGGGCCACAAGCGGGACCAGGCAGAAGAAACGGTCCACCACTATCTGGGCCAGATCCTGATCGTCCGGGTGGAACCCACCAATGCCACGGGTCGCGTGCTGCGGTCCGAAGAGGAGATCCGCATGGGGGATCTGGCCACCCGCTGATCCCCCCCTGTTCATCTGCCCTGACGGGGCCCTGAACGGGGCCCCGTTATTGTTGGGTGAGTTCCACCACCGTGCGGGCACCCCGCGTGGGCAGGGCGTACGGGTGCGGCGTGGCCACCCACCCCGGCGGCAGCGGCTCGTGCTGCCAGTCTGGCCCTTTCAGCGCGAGGAAGCTGGAGCCGGGACGGCCATGGCGCTGCCACCAGCCCACCAGCTGGGCGAGGGAACCCAGGGCCTTGGCCACACCCAGATCCGCGGCCAGGGGCGCCAGCGCCTCCAGACGTCCGTGGACCGGGATGAGGTTGGGGATCGGGAGTTCCAGGCAGGCCTGCCGCACAAAGGCCAGCTTCTTGGCGGAGGCATCCACGGCCACCACCTTGAGGTCCGGGCGCGCCAGGGCGATCACGACCGCGGGGATGCCCATCCCGGTGCCGAGATCGGCAATCCGGTCCCCGGGCGCCCGCGCAGCCAGCCAGGGGAGCAGGGCGGCCGCGTCCAGGAGGAGTTCTTCCGCCCGGGCAGCCCGGGGCAGGGCCGTCAGGGCATGGGTCCGGTTCCACTGGTCCAGCAGGTCGAGGTAGCGGGCCAGGGGTGCGTCCAGATGGGGGGGCAGGTGCGGGCCGGTCATGCTTCGATTCTGCCAGGAGCGGCATCCTGGTCGTTGAATCCTGAAGCATGTGCTGTTTTGTCAACTGGAATCAACACATCGTACCGTCGTCTTATCTCGCCTCCCGGAACTTTCATCGGCAGGCTCATCCTTCAAAATCATTCATTTATCGGGGAAGGATTGACGATCCCCATGCGTAAGACGATGATGATCATCCTTCGTGGCATGTGCACGGGAGCGGATCATGGACAAAACCACATTGCCCTTCCTGATTGACTGGTCGAGTCGCAGCAAAATGCGCGGCCCTGGAGACCATTCTCTGGGCGCTCTTTTCCATCAGCTCCGGGATCGCCTTGCGCCTCAGGCCCAGGGCGTCTCCTTGACCTATGTGGATGATGTGGGCATGAGGAAACTCAATCGTCTTCATCGTGAAAAAAACACCACGACGGACGTGCTGAGTTTCCCATCCGCTACCGAGAAGGGCGCCTTCCCTCATCTGGGCGATATCGTCATCAGCCTGCCCATGGCGGATAAAATGGCCCGCAAGTTCGGCGTCAGCCGTCGGCGGGAGGTTGAAACCCTTGTGATTCATGGTTTTCTGCACCTGTGTGGATTCGATCACGAGAAGGACCACGGGGAAATGATGGCGTTGCAGGAACAGCTGGAACGCGAACTCCTTCAGGAAGAACCGCTCTCCATGACCCTCAAGCGCGGGCGGAAACCTGGCAGCAAGGTCAAGAAGCTGAAAAACGGCACCCGGGTGGTGGTCACAGGCCGGGCCGCCGCTGCCCTGGTGCGGCGCGAACGGGCAAAGAAAGAACAGAAAGCGAAGACCCGGAAGGCCCCCAAGCCCAGGGAAGCCCCTGCAAAGCGGGGCCCCGGGCGGCCCCGGAAAGAAGCGACGACCGCAGCCGCCGCCACCCGCCGGGTGGTCCGCCGGAAGCGGGCGGCCCCTTCCCGGAGCGGGGTCATCGCCTGATCTGAACGAGGGGGGACCGCCTGCTCGCCTCCGGCTCTCGATGTCCCCCCTCGTGCTCCCCCACGTGGCACCCCGGCCAAGCCGGGATACCACGTCTGATCTGAACGAGGGGGGGCCGCCTGCTCGCCTCCGGCTCTCGATGTCCCCCC
>JAKAMQ010000134.1 GCA_021812805.1 Acidobacteriota bacterium | reverse complement strand
GGAGCCGCTCATCGGGCTGCGCGCCAAGCTCAATGCGCAGGGATCCGGCAAGTGGGAGACCAGCGCCGGCGACCATGCCAAGTTCGGCCTCACCACCCGCGAGATCCTCGACGCCATCGAGGTGCTCGGCAAGCGCGACCTGCTGGACAGCGTCATCGAGCTGCACTTCCACATCGGCAGCCAGATCACGGACATCCGCAAGATCAAGTCGGCCATGAAAGAGGCCACCCGGATCTACGCCAAGCTCCGCAAGATGGGCGTGCCCATCCGCTACCTCAACGTGGGCGGCGGCCTGGGCGTGGACTACGACGGCAGCAAGACCACCTTCAGCAGCTCCATGAACTACACCATCTCCGAATACGCGGCGGATGTCGTATACACCACCAAGGACATCTGCGCCCAGGAGCAGGTGCCCATGCCGGACCTGCTCAGCGAATCGGGCCGGGCCATCGTCGCCTACCACGAGGTGGTGGTGGTGGACATCATCGGCCTCATTGACACCACCCACACCAAGTACACGGTGACCCTCACCGGCAATGAACCGCAGATCCTCAAGGAGCTGGCCTACACCCGGGACAACATCTCCGTGAAGAACTTCGCCGAGATGTACCACGACGCCATCACCCAGAAGGACGAGATGCTCACCCTCTTCAACCTGGGCTACCTGGGCCTGGAGGATCGCAGCAAGGGCGAGACGCTCTTCTGGGAGGTGTGCCGCAAGCTCTCGCGGATCCTCAGCAGCAAGAGCCTGAAGTACGTGCCCGAGGAATTCCAGGATCTCAACAAGAGCCTTGCCGACAAGCTCATCGCCAACTTCAGCCTCTTCCAGAGCATGCCGGATCACTGGGCCATCGAGCAGCTCTTCCCCGCCATGCCCATCCACCGGCTGAAGGAGAAGCCCGGGCTGTCCGCCACCCTCTGCGACATCACCTGCGACAGCGACGGGAAGATGGAGAAGTTCATTGACCTGAAGGATGTCCGCGACGAGATCCCGCTCCACGAGCCCCGCGGCGGGGAATCCTACTACCTGGCCTTCTTCCTCACCGGGGCCTACCAGGACATTCTCGGCATGCGCCACAACCTGTTCGGCGCTCCCAACGAGGCCCACATCGTGGTGGACGAGGACGACACCTTCAAGGTGCAGCACGTGGTCAAGGCCGACACCGTGGACCATGTCCTCCGCAGCGTCCACTACGACCCGGAGACCCTGATCCAGAGCCCCACGACCCGCCGCAAACCCTCGGTGAAGGGCGATGCCGCCGAGGCCCTGCGCGCCCTGCTCACCGAGCAGCGGGGTCTGCACACCTACCTGGACATCTAGCGCGGCTGGCTCCGGCCGCCCACACCTCGGAGGTTCCATGGCCATTCAACGCATCGGCATCGTGGGCTGCGGCCTGATGGGCGCGGGCATCGCGCAGTGCGCGGCGGAAGCGGGCTTCGAGGTCCGCGTGAAGGAGGTCGAACAGGCCTTCCTCGACAAGGGGCTGGGCCGCATCCAGGCCGCCTGGGACCGGGCCGTGGCCAAGGGCAAGCTCCAGGACGGGCAGAAGGCCGAGTACGCCCAGCGCCTGCGGGGCACCCTGGACCTCGCCTCTCTTGGTGATTGCGACCTGGTCATCGAGGCGGTTCCCGAGCGCCTGGATCTGAAGCTGGCCACCCTCGCAGACCTGGACCGCACCCTGGGCCCCTCGGCCATGCTCTGCTCGAACACCTCCAGCCTCTCCCTGGCGCAGCTCGGCACCGCCCTGGGCCCTGGACGCCTGCCCCGATTGGCCGGCCTGCATTTCTTCAACCCCGTGCCCGCCATGCCCCTGGTGGAGATCGTCCGGGCGCTGGGTACCTCCGAGGCCACCGTGGCCGCCCTCAAGGAATTCGTGGCGCGCCTGGGCAAGACCGCGGTCCTGGCGCCGGACGCCCCAGGCTTCGTGGTGAACCGCCTGCTGGTGCCCTACCTGCTCGACGCCATCCGCTGCGCCGAACAGCGCCTCGCCACCGTGGAGGACCTCGACGCCGCCATGAAGCTGGGCGCCGGCCATCCCATGGGCCCCCTGCACCTCAGCGACTTCATCGGCCTGGACACCATGGCGAGCGTGGCCGATGTCTTCTTCGAGGCCTTCGGCGAGGCGCGCTTCAAGGCCCCCGCCCTGCTCCGCCAGCTGGTGGCCGCGGGCCGCCTGGGCCGCAAGTCCGGCAGCGGGTTCTACCGCTGGGAGGGCGACAAGCGGATGGAGGCGCTGCCGCTGTAGGCTACAGCCCCAGGACCCGCCGCACCTCCTCCATGCGCCGCCGGCTGATGGGCAGGCGGCCCGTGGGCAGCACGAGCTCATCCTCGACGGTCACCTCCCGTACGGCGTCCAGGCGCACCAGGGCGTTGCGGTGCACCCGCATGAACCCGAGGTCCGTGAGCCGTTCTTCCCAGTGGGCCAGACTGCCATCCACGGGAAGCCGCCCTTCGGGGGTCCAGGCCACGCAGTCCCCGAGATCGGCCACCAGCGCTTCCACCTCCTCGGGACGCAGCAGCCGCGTGGTGCCCTTCTTCCGCACCGGGATGCGCAGCCACTCCTTCTGCAGGGGCTCGTCCTTCGGGCGGATGCGGGAGAGGGCCTGGGCCACGCCCACCCGGGAGATGGGCTTGAGCAGGTAGTGCACCGCGCCGCCCGCGAAAGCCTCGATGGCGTGCTGGGGGTAGGCGGTCACGAAGACCAACGCGGGCCGTGGCTCGGGCAGCATGTGCATCAGCTCTGTGCCCTTGATGCCCGGCATCTCGATGTCCAGGAACACCGCGTCGGGCTGGTGCTCCGCGATGGCCGCCAGGCCCAGCCGGCCGTTCTCCGCCGAAGCCACCACCGCCACCCCCGGCAGTTCCGAGAGCAGCTCCGCCAGGTGCTGCCGCGCCAGCGGCTCGTCTTCCACCACCACGATGCGGATCATGGCTGCCTCCCATGCAAGGTGGCACAGAACCGTGTGCCAGCCTGTTCCAGTTGAAGATCCCAAGCATCATGGAGCCGCGCCCGGAGCGAAGCCAGGCCCGTGCCAGTGCCGATGGGATCGGGAGCGTCCCCCACATCGTTCTCGACACCCACCGTGAGATCCGAAGATGTGGAGAATGCATCGTAGCGGGGCTCCACGCGGGCCCAGATGCGCACCTGGCCACCCTCTGGACGCCGGGCGATGCCGTGTTTGATGGCGTTCTCCACCAGGATGTGCAGGGACAGGGTGGGCACGAGCATCCCCTCCGCCGCCTCGGGCACCTCGACCGCCACCTGCAATTTCGGGCCGAAGCGCAGGCGCTGGAGCCCCAGGTACGCCTCCACGAAGGCCAGCTCTTCCTCGAGCGTGACCAGCGGCTTTTCCACAAGTTCCAACAGGCGCCGCTGGAGCCTGCTCACCTTGTCGAGGGCCACGGCTGCTGATTCGGGATCCCGGGGGATCTGCGCCTGGATGCCATTCAGCACGTTGAACAGGAAATGGGGCTCCAGGCGGAGGCGCTGGGCCGCGGAGGCCGCAGCGGCCTGGGCCTCGCTGATGCGGCGCAGCCCCGCGAACAACTCCAGCAGCAGCATGAAGGCCAGCAGCAGACAGAGCTGGAAGGCCAGGAAGGCCACCCAGCCACCCGCGCCGAGATCGTTCCCGGCGAAGAGGATGAACAGGAAGGGCAGGAAGAACATCGCCACCAGCCAGTACGCTCCGCTGGCCTGGGTGCGCCGCCAGCCCTGGGCTTGCAGCGATCGGACGAAGCCATCCGCAGCCAGCCGCACCAGCCGCCAGATCCCCAGCATGGCGATCAAGAGGAGACCCTTGCCTGCATCCGTCTGCAGCCACCTGCCCAGTCGGGAGCTGCTGGTCGGCCAGGGGGCCCAGGTGAAGGGCACCAGCAGCACCGCGCACCAGCCCAGGCGCACCAGCCACCACATCCACTCCCGGCCGTCGCCGTCGTAGAGGAACCAGAGGCCGCCGGGACGCAGGTTGGCCTCGCGCCGCAGATCCTTGAGATCCTCGGACGTGACCATCATGCCTGCCGCCACCGGAAGGCCACCCGGAAGCCCGTCGCCGTGCGTTCCATCGTCAAATCCTCGGGCCGGGCCAGCCGCTGGCGGAGGGTGTCCAGGGCTGTGCCCGTCCCGCGCTGGGCGCTCCGTCCCGTCCCGGGATCCTCCACCCAAAGATACAGATCCCCTTCGCGCCGAGCCGCCCCGATGCGCACCTCCCCGCCCTGCTCCAGGGGCGCCACGCCGTGCTTCACGGCGTTCTCCACGAGCACCTGCAGCGACAGGGGCGGAATCTCCACGGACTCCAGCTCCTCGGGGATGTCGAGGCCTACGCGCAGGCGATCCCCCAGCCGCGCCTGCTCGATGCCCAGGTAGGCCTCCACGAAGGCCAGCTCCTGTTTCAGGGGAATCACCGCCTTGCCTGCGGCTTCCACCACCTGCCGAAACAAATCAGCCAATCGCTCCGTGGTGGCTTCCGCCGCCTTGGGATCCGCTTCGATCTGGGCATGCAGCGTATTCAGCGCGTTGAAGATGAAATGAGGCGCCAGGCGCGAACGCACGGCGGCACGCTGGGCCGCCTCGGCCAGCCGTCGCTGTTCTCCGGCCTCCCGCCGGTGCCGCTCGATACGGCTGAAGAAGACCGCACACAGCCCCGTCAGGGCACAGGCCACGAGGAACGCAGGAACCGATTGGAGTGAGCCGTACCAGGCCGATGGGCCCGAAACATGAAGCATCCCATCGTGGATCGAAGCGACGGTATCCCCCAACCCGAACAACCACACCGAGCCGAGGGCCCCCATCCCCACGAATCGCAGCCAACGCCATCCCGTGGAAGGTAGAAAGGAAAACCCGGACTTCAAAATCACGCTGGACCCTATCCCGAACAGAACCGCAACCAGGGTTTCGAAGGCATGGCCACGTAGGAAGGGAGGCAGGATCTGATCTGGCAGGACATGACCCAGGCCCAGCAACGTGAGAAAGGGCGAGACCTCTCGGGAGATTCTGAAGTACCGGTGGTCCGACTGCCGGGCCCAGGACCGACTGGCACGATATCTGTCCCAGAAGGCTGGACTGCCGCTCCTGGCGGATTCATGGGGACGGGGCTGAGCCTGGATCACGCCTGCCTCCAGAGGAAGCCCACGCGATGCCGGTTCCCGTGCAGGCCCATCTCCAGATCCTCCGGCTTCTCCAGGCGCTGGCGCAGGACTTCCAGCGCCGTACCCGTGCCCTTCAGGGGGCTGAGACCGCTGCCGGGATCCTCTACCCAGATGTAGATCCTGGCGCCTCGCCGTTCTGCCCCGATCCGCACGTCACCCCCTTGCTCCATCGGGGCAACACCATGCTTGACGGCATTTTCAACGAGCACCTGGAGGGACAGGGGCGGAATACCCACCACTTCCAGATCTTCCGGGATATCAATGGAGACCTTGAGGCGATCCCCCAGCCGCGCCTGCTCGATGCCCAGATAGGCCTCCACGAAGGCCAGCTCCTGCTTGAGGGGAATGGTGGGCTGGTCCGAAGCGGCAACCACCTGGCGGAAAACCTCGGCGAGGCGCTCGGTGGTGAGCTGGGCGCCGCGAGGATCGGCCTCGATCTGGGCATGGAGGGTGTTCAGCGTGTTGAAAATGAAGTGAGGGGCCAGCTTGGCCCGGAGGGCGTCCTCCCGCGCCGCCAGGAGATCGAAGCTCGTACGTTTGGCGGCCAGGGATTGCTCCATCACAAAGACGAGGACCGCGAAGACGACGAAGGGCAATACGGCGGTCTGGAGAAAGGCTGAGGGCCGGAGGCCGAGGGTAAATCCAGCAATCGTGAACACCATGGGCATCGCCCCCCGCCACCCGGCAAACCAGCCGGAGGAGGCTTTCAGTTCGATTCGTCGTCGCTCAGCGGCATAGAGCCTCGCCGCCACCCACCAGAGCAGGAACGCTGCCGACAGGAGCAGCAGGAACAGGAGGAATCCCCACCAGCCCCTGCCACGGGCCAAACCCAGGAGGGGGCCATTCAGAAGCCCGACTGTCACGACGATCCGGAGGCCCCACCAGAGCCGGGTGCCCGGCTCCTGTTGCTGGACCTTCTTCAACTCGCAACGAAGGCTAGATGGAAGGGCCATGGGAACTCCTGTCCTTCAGCAGGATGGGCCGACGCTCCTGCCCGGACACGATCGATTCCACCGACGGGATTCCCCTGGTCGCGAACGGCTCACCACGGGTCCTGGACGGTCTTCCCGGCCTCGGCATGCCTGAGCGCCTTGAGGCCGATGTCGCGTCGGACCTGCATACCGGGCCAGTGGACCTCCGGCAGGGCCGCCTCGACGGCAGCCCGGGCCGAGGCCAGGTCCGGCGCCAGGGTGGCGAGGTTCAGCACTCGGCCCCCGTTCGTGACCCACTGCCCGTCCTGCTTCCGGGTGCCCGCATGGATGACCGTGAGGCCAGGGGCGCCCAATTGGATGGGAACGCCCCGCCGGGCACTCTCGGGGTAGCTCTCAGCCGCCAGGACCACTGTGAGGGCGCAGCCCGGCTTCATCCGGAGTTCGCGGCCCTCGAACCTGTGTCCGGCCACCTCCAGCAGCAGGGCTGGCAGATCCTCCTCGAGCAGCTGCATGAGCACCTGGGTCTCGGGGTCGCCGAAGCGCACGTTGTATTCCAGGAGCTTCGGCCCCTGCGGGGTCCACATGACGCCCAGGAAGAGCACGCCCCGGGCCGCCAAGCCATCCTTCTGCAGGCCGCGCACGGTGGGTTCCACCAGCTCCCGCCGCATCCGCTCGACATCCTCGGGCCGCAGGAAGGGAATGGGGCCGAAGGCGCCCATGCCGCCGGTGTTGGGCCCTCGGTCGTCCTCGAAGATGCGCTTGTGGTCCTGGCAGGCGGGCAGCAGCGCGTAGGCGGCGTGATCCGCATCCACATCCACCAGGACGTGCAGGGACAGCTCCATGCCCACCAGGGGTTCCTCGAAGACCACGGTACGGCTGGCCTCTCCGAACTGTCCCCCCAGGAAAGCCCGGAACGTGGTCAGAGCCTCAGCTTCGTCCTGGGCCAGCACCACACCCTTCCCCGCGGCCAGGCCATCGGCCTTCAAGACGATGGGATAGCCATGGGGCCAGGCGCGGATGAGGGCTTCGCCCTCGGCCAGGTCCGTCACCGTCTGGCTGGCCGCGCAGGGAATGCCGTGGCGCACCATGAAGGCCTTGGCGAAGGCCTTGCTGCCTTCTAGCCGCGCCGTGGCGGCACCGTGGCCGAAGACCGACACGCCCACAGCCCGCACCGCATCGGCCACGCCCGCCACCAGCGGCGCCTCCGGCCCGATGACCACCAGATCCGGGCGGTGGGCGGCACACCAGGCGGCCACCGCAGCCGGATCCTCGGTGTCAAGGGAGACACGGGCGCCAAGCTCGGCCAGAGCGTCACTTCCAGGCGCCGTGACCAGCTCCACGGGCAGGCGGGACGCCTTGAGCTTCAGCGCGAGTGCGAATTCCCGGCCGCCGGAGCCGAGGAGCAGGACCTTCATGAAGACCTCCGAAGCACCCAGTATCGCAAGAGACCGGCCTTCAGAAGGCCAATGTCTCCCCAGGCTGCATCATCCGCAGGCGCTTGTCGCCCGCGAAGGCCTTGCGGACCTCCTCCGCTTTGGCCAGGCCCGGGAAGGTTCCGTAATGCATGGGGACGATGGCCTCGGGGTGGAAGTACTTCTTCACGGCCAGGGCGGCCGTGGCGGGATCCTCGGTATAGGGCCCCCCGCCCACGCACAGGAGCAGCACCTCCGGGTGGTACAGCTCCTGGATGAGGGCCATGTCCCCGAAGATCCAGGTGTCTCCGGTGTGGTAGAGGCTGCGGCCATCCTTGAACGTGAGGACATAGCCCACCGGCCGTCCGCCGGGTGTGCTGCCGTGCATAGCGGGCACCACGTGGATGGTCACATCGCCCACCTGGATGCGGCCGCCGACGTTGCAGCCGATGAACTGGCCCTGGGGCACGCCCAGCAGTGGCATCAATTCGGAAGGTGCGATCACCTTCGCGCCCGTGCGCTTGGCCAGGGCCGTGGTGTCGCCCACATGGTCGCCATGGCTGTGGGTCACGAGGATCGCCGCGGGGTGGTAGCGCGAGAGATCCTTGTCGGCGGCGGGCGTGGCCGGATCCTGGGTGAGGTAGGGATCAATCAGCAGATCGGTCCCCCCGGGGGACACCACCTCGAAGGCGGCATGGCCCAGCCAGGTCACCTTGAAGGCATCTCTGGGCCTGGGGGCCGGTGTGGTGGCCATGAGGGCCGGAACGGCCATCGCGGCCAGGAGCATGAAGACGCGCATGGGAACCTCCTCACCGGCCCATCATGGCGCCGGACGCCTGAGTC
>JAKAMQ010000133.1 GCA_021812805.1 Acidobacteriota bacterium | reverse complement strand
GCCTCGCCTGGAACCCCGGCGACCGGGAGACCTGCCTGAAGTGCGGCACGCGCCTGCTCATCCTCACCGGCGACCAGACCTGGGAGGACGAGCCGGAGGACGGCGAGGAGGGCGAGGATCTCGAAGAGCACCTCCTGGAGCGGATCACCGCCCTGGAGGAAACCCTCCGGCGCGTGGAGACCTACCTGGAGACCGTCTCGGACCAGCTGGGGAAGCTCGAGCGCAGCGAAGTGATGCTCCGCAACGGCCTCATGGCCCTGGTCCAGGAGATGGAGCAGAACCGCCAGCTGGATGCCCAGAGTTTCTCGGAGCGCTGGGAGCACCTGGTGGAAGAGAACCTGAATCTCATCGGGGCGCGGGAGCTCTTCACCCGCTACCGGGCCCGCATCCTGCCCATCGCCCGGCCGAAATCCATGCCCCAGCTCCGGCGGGCGCTGCTGGAGACCACGGCCCTGCTGGAAGGCGGCCGCCTGTCCGAAGCGGCCCAGCGGCTGGATCAGGCCCTGCCCCTCGATCCCCGGAACTACGAGCTGATCTTCACCACGGCGTCGCTCCACGAGGCCGCCCGGGATTTCGAACCCGCCGAGACCCTGGCCCGGAAGGCCGTGGGCCTGAGCCCGCGCCATTTCGAGGCCTGGATGCTCCTCGGCAAACTGCTCCAGGAACTGCCCGGACGGGCCGACCAGGCCATCGAGGCCCTCCACCAGGCCGCCGACATCCGCCCGGAGGAACCCGAGCCCCGCATGCGCCTGGCAGAGCTGCTGCTTGATCAGGAGGATCTCCAGGGCGCCCTGGAGGCCGCCCAGGAAGCCACGACCCGGCGCCGGGATGGAGAGACCCTCCTTCTGCTGGGGGATGTCCACCTCGCCCGGGGGGAAGGAGCCCTGGCGGTGCCGGTGCTCAAGGAAGCCAGCAGCCACCTGCCCGGGGATCTGCCCGTGCGGGAAGCGCTAGCGGAGGCCTACCTGCTCAACCAGGAACGGCCCAAGGCCTTCGCCATCCTCCAGGATCTCCTGGCCCAGAATCCGGGTGATCCCGACCTCCTCCTCCTGCTGGACGCCGAGGATCACCTCCAGCTCCGGCAGGCGCGGGATGGTTCCCCCTCCACGCGCGCCCTGCTCGACGAAGCGGAGGATCTCCTGGAGGCGGACCAGCTCGATGCCGCCGCCACCCTGCTCAAGCGCGTCCGCCGCCGCGATCGCAGCCAACGGGCCGACTGGCTGGACCTGCGCCTGGCCTTCACCCGGGATCCCGAGAAGCACCTCAAGGCCGCCCTGGATTTCGCCTGCTCCGACCGCCATCCCCGCCTCTGCTTCCTCGCCCTCCGGCTGGCCCTGGAACACCTCATGGCCCAGCACCGGGAGCCCGAGATCGCACGGGCCCTGGATGCCTTCCTCACCCGCCACCCCAAAAGCACGGGCGCCTGGGAATCCGCCCTCATGCGCCAGGCCTACCGGCTCATGAATGCCCAGGCCACCGAACAGGATCTGGCCGAGGTGCGGCGCCTCTACACCCATCCCCTGCCCGGCCTGGAGCCCCGCGCCCGCACCCTTCTGGGCCAGTACCTGCTGGCCCTCAAGCGGCCCCAGGAGGTCGTGGATCTGCTGGATCCCCTCCTGGAACGGGAACCCACCCTCATCAACCACTTCCAGCTCGGCGCCGCGCTGGCCGCCCTGGGTGAGCGGGAAGCCGCCCTGGATCTCCTCCACGCGGGCGTGGATGCCGATCCCGGCGACCTCAACGAAAGCCAGGCCCAGGGGGTCCGAGGCCAGATCCAGGCCCTCCTGCAGGAGTTGGGGCTGCCCACCCCCACGGCCTGACCCGGATCATCGCCCCTTCGATTAAGTTGACAATTTTGGTCAGAAATACACAATGGAATGACGGGAGCGTGCACGATGAACTCGACCTTCCAGGGGGTCACCAGCCAGGAGTACAAGTATGGCTTTGTGACGGACATCGAGGCCGACAGCGTCGCTCCGGGCCTGAACGAGGAGGTCATCCGCTTCATCTCCGCCAAGAAGGGCGAACCCGACTGGTTGCTCGACTTCCGCCTCAAGGCCTACCGCCATTGGCTGACGCTGGCTGAGCCCGGATGGGCCAAGGTGCAGTACCCGACGCCCGACTTCCAGAAGATCGTCTACTACAGCGCCCCCCGGCCGAAGAAGGCCCAGTTCGCCTCCATGGACGAGGTGGACCCTGAGCTGAAACGCACCTTCGAGAAGCTGGGCGTGCCCATCCACGAGCAGGAAGCCCTGGCGGGCGTGGCCGTGGACGTGGTGTTCGATTCCGTGAGCGTGACCACCACCTACAAGGAGAAGCTGGCCGCCGTCGGCATCATCTTCTGCAGCTTCAGCGAGGCGGTGAAGACCCACCCCGACCTGGTGAAGCGCTACCTGGGCAGCGTGGTGCCCGCCGCCGACAACTTCTACGCGGCCCTCAACAGCGCCGTGTTCACGGACGGCAGCTTCGTCTTCATCCCCAAGGGTGTGGCCTGCCCCATGGACCTGAGCACCTACTTCCGCATCAACAACCAGGAATCGGGCCAGTTCGAGCGCACCCTCATCGTCGCGGAAGAGGGCGCCAGCGTCAGCTATCTGGAGGGCTGCACGGCCCCCCGGTTCGACACCAACCAGCTGCACGCGGCCGTGGTGGAGCTGGTGGCCCTCGATCACGCCTCCATCAAGTACAGCACCGTGCAGAACTGGTACGCCGGCGACAAGGACGGCAAGGGCGGCATCTTCAACTTCGTCACCAAGCGCGGCCTCTGCAAGGGCCGGGGCTCGCACATCAGCTGGACCCAGGTGGAGACCGGCAGCGCCATCACCTGGAAGTATCCCAGCTGCGTGCTGCTGGGCGACGACAGCATCGGCGAGTTCTACTCCGTGGCCCTCACCAACCACAAGCAGCAGGCCGACACGGGCACGAAGATGATCCACATCGGCCGGAACACCAAGAGCACCATCATCAGCAAGGGCATCAGCGCCGGCGACAGCTCCAACAGCTACCGGGGCCTGGTGAAGGTGCAGCCGAAGGCCGAGGGCGCACGCAACTTCAGCCAATGCGATTCCATGCTCATCGGACACACCTGCAGCGCCAACACCTTCCCCACCCTGGATGTGCAGAACCGCAGCGCCCGTGTCGAGCATGAAGCCACCACCAGCAAGATCGGCGAAGAGCAGCTCTTCTACTTCCAGCAGCGCGGCATCCCCGCCGAGGAAGCCATCAGCATGATCATCAACGGCTTCTGCAAGGACGTCTTCCGCGAGCTGCCCATGGAGTTCGCCGTCGAAGCCACCAAGCTGCTTTCCCTCAAACTCGAAGGAAGCGTGGGCTAAAGAACAATGAACACCGCCAAGACGCCAAGAACGCCAAGGAAAACCAGGAACAGCTTTTTCTTTCTTGGCGCCTTGGCGTCTTGGCGGTGAATCTTTTCTGTTTTGGAGTTTCGATGCTCTCAATCAAGAACCTCACCGCCTCGATCAACGGAACGCCGGTACTGAAGGGCATTGACCTGGAGATCAAGGCGGGGGAGATCCACGCGATCATGGGACCCAACGGCTCGGGCAAGTCCACGCTGGGCAAGGTGCTCGTGGGCCATCCCTCGTACGAAGTGACGGGCGGCGAGGTCCTCTTCGAGGGGAAGAACCTCTTCGACCTGGAGCCCGATGTCCGGGCGCGGGCGGGCCTCTTCATGGGTTTCCAGCACCCCATCGAGGTGCCGGGCGTGAGCAACGCCGCCTTCCTCCGCCTGGCGTACAACAAGAAGGCCGAGGCCGAGGGCCGCGACGAACTGGATCCGCTTGAATTCGATGACTTCATCCGGGAGAAGATCAAGCTCGTCTCCATGAAGGAGGCCTTCCTCGACCGCAGCCTCAACGAGGGCTTCTCCGGCGGCGAGAAGAAGCGCAACGAGATCCTCCAGATGGCGGTGCTGGAACCGAAATTGGCCATCCTCGACGAGCTGGACAGCGGCCTCGACATTGATGCCCTGCGCGTGCTGGGCGATGCGGTGAACAAGCTGATGCGCCCCGACCACGCCCTGCTGGTCATCACGCACTTCCCGCGCATCCTGGAGACCATCCGGCCCCAGTTCGTCCATGTCCTCTCCGGCGGTCGCATCCTCAAGCAGGGCGGCCCTGGGCTTGCAATCGAGCTGGAAGAACGCGGGTACGACTGGGTGGTGGAGGAAGCCGCCACCGGGGGCCACCGATGACCGTGGCCGTTCCCAGCGCCCTGCTCGCGGACCTGCTCAGCGCGCCGCGCCCCGCCGAGTGGGAGGCTCTGCGGCTGGCTGCCGAAGCCCGCCTCGCGGGCCGGGAGCTGCCCACGCCCCGGGACAAGGGCTGGCAGTTCACCGACCTGGCCCCGCTGTCACACACCTCCTTCGCGCCCGCGCCTGAAGCCACCGCAGACATCAGCGCCGATCTGCTGCCGGAAATGGTGGGGACGCGCCAGGTCTTCGTGAACGGCCGCTACGCGCCGCACGCCAGCTGCGTGTCCGCCCTGCCTCCGGGCCTTCGTTTCCTGCCTTTGACCCTGGCCAGCGAAGCCTGCCATTGCCTCGGCACCCTGGCACCCGAGACCGCTCGCAGTCCCTTCGAGGATCTGAACACGGCCCGTTTCGAAGATGGGGCCCTCATCCTCGTGCCCAAGAATCTCCGCGCCACCCTGCCCCTGCATCTCCTCTTCGTCACCCGGGCCGAGCATCCCTGCGCCGTGTTTCCGCGCGTCCTGATCCGGCTCGAAGCGGGCGCGGAACTCAGCCTGGTGGAGGAGCACATGGGCCACGGCCCCTACCTCACCTGCCCGGTGGTGGAGATCCAGGTGGGAGAAGGCGCGATCCTCCGCCATGAGCGCGTCCAGCGGGATCATGCCACGGCCATCCATCTGGCCACCCTGCGGGCCACCGTGGCCCAGGGTGGGCAATACCATTCCCGCACCCTGACCTTCGGCGCGCGCCTTTCGCGCCAGGAACCCTCGGTGCGGCTGGCGGAGGGAGCGGAGGCCACCCTCGACGGACTGGCCCTGCTGGGCGATGGCCAGCTGGCGGATACCCACAGTTTCCTGCACCACGCGGCGCCCCACGGGACCAGCCACCAGCTTCACACCTGCGTGGTGGACGGCCAGGCCCGCGCGGTCTTCAACGGGCAGATCCGCGTGGCTCCTGGCGCCCAGGGCACGGATGCCCAGCAGAAGAGCCGCAACCTGCTGCTTTCCGGCACGGCGCGGGTGGACACGGAACCCCAGCTGGAGATCTACGCGGATGATGTGAAATGCACCCACGGCGCCGCCGTGGGCCAGCTGGACCCGGACGAGATCTTCTACCTCCAGAGCCGCGGCCTGGATCTCGAGGCGGCCCGCAACCTCCTCACCTACGGTTTCGCCGCGGATCTGCTGGAGCGCATCCCGGTGGCCAGCCTGCGCCGGGCCCTCCGCCGCCTGGTGCTGGCCCGCACCCATGCGTCCGCCCTGGGAGACCTCGCATGACGACGACCCTCCAGCCCCTCGATGTGGCGGCCATCCGGAAGGATTTCCCGCTGCTCTCCCGTACCCTGAATGGCAAGCCCGTCATCTACCTCGACAGCGCCGTCAGCGGCCAGATGCCCCTCGCTGTGATCGAGCGGATGTCCCACTACGAGCGGGAGGAGCACACCAACGTCCACCGCGGCGTGAGCACCCTCAGCCAGGAGGCCACGGACCGCTTCGAGGAGGCCCGCGAGAAGGTGCGCGCCTTCCTGGGCGCCGCCTCCACCCGCGAGATCGTCTGGACCCGGGGCGCCACCGAGGCGCTGAACCTGGTGGCCCAGAGCTTCGGGCGCATGGTGGTGCAGGCGGGCGATGAGATCCTGCTCTCCGCCATGGAACACCACGCCAACATCGTACCCTGGCAGATGCTGGCCCAGGAGAAGGGCGCCACCATCAAGGTCATCCCCATGAACGATGCGGGCGAGCTGATCCTCGAATCCCTGGACGAGCTGATCACGGAGCGCACACGGATCCTTGGCGTGACGCATGTCAGCAACGTGCTGGGCACGGTGAACCCGGTGAAGGAGATCACCGCCCGCGCCCACGCCCGGGGCGTATCCGTGGTGGTGGATGGCGCCCAGGCCGTGCCCCATCTGGCGGTGGATGTGCGCGACCTCGATGCGGACTTCTATGCGTTCAGCGGCCACAAGCTCTCCGGGCCCACGGGCATCGGCGCGCTCTACGGCAAGCTGGCGCACCTGGAGGCCATGCCCCCCTGGCAGGGCGGCGGCAGCATGATCCGCTCCGTCTCCTGGGAGAAGACCACCTACATGCCGGCACCGGCGAAGTTCGAGGCGGGCACGCCTCCCATCGCCGCCGCCATCGGCCTTGGCGCCGCCCTTGACTATGTGCAGGCCCTGGGCCTGGATCGCATCGCCGCCCATGAGCACGAGCTGCTGGCCTATGCCACCGAGCGCATGGCCGTCATTCCCGGCCTCCGCATCCTCGGGAACGCGAAGGACAAGGCCAGCGTCCTCTCCTTCGTGGTGGAGGGCATCCATCCCCACGACCTGGGGAGCATCCTCGACTCGGAGGGCGTCGTCGTCCGGGCCGGCCACCACTGCGCCCAGCCCGTGATGACCCGCTTCCACATCCCCGCCACCACCCGCGCCTCCTTCGCCTACTTCAACACCCGCGAGGAAGTGGACATCCTGGTCTCGGCCGTCATGAAGGCCATCGAGTTGTTCAAATGAGAACGGATCACCGCCAAGACGCCAAGACGCCAAGAATACAAACGCACTTCCGCTTTTCTTGGCGCTCTTGGCGTCTTGGCGGTATGTCTTTTCTGTCCTTGGATGCCGTCCGATGAGCGACCCCCGCGAGCTCTACCAGCAGGTGATCCTGGAGCACAACAGGAAGCCCCGGAACTTCGGGAAGCTGGAGCCCTGCACGCACCACGCGGAGGGCCACAACCCGCTCTGCGGCGACCAGCTGGATCTGACGCTGGTGATCGAGAACGGCGTGGTGCAGGACGTGAAGTTCCAGGGGAATGGCTGCGCCATTGACGTGGCCAGCGCTTCCCTCATGACCCAGGCCGTGAAGGGGAGGCCTGTGGCCGAAGCCGAGGCCATGGCTGAGCAGTTTCGCGGCATGGTGCGCGGCGACCTGGACCCCGCCACCCAGACGCCCCTGCTCGGCAAGCTCGTCCTCTTCCGGGGCGTCAAGGATCTGCCCAGCCGGGTGAAGTGCGCGGTCCTGCCCTGGGCCACCCTCCACGCCGCGCTCAAGGGCGAGGAAGAGGCCTCCACGGAGTAATGACCTGAAACCGCAGATGACGCAAATCAGACGCTCAGTCGGCCCTTCATCTGCGCAAATCTGCGCCATCTGCGGTTAAGAACAAAGGTTTTCCATGCCCAAGATCGCTGAAATCGAATACACGCCGAACCCCAATGCGGTGAAGTTCGTGCTGAAGGAGCCGGTGGCCATCGGCTTCCCCAAGTCCTTCCCCAACGCCGAGACCGCCGAGCATGACGAGCTGGCGAAGGCCCTCTTCGCCGTGGGGCATGTCACGTCGGTCTTCATGCAGGACACGTTCCTCACCGTGAGCAAGACCGAGGACAAGGGCTGGCCCGAGATGCTGCCCCTGCTGGCCGCGCCCATCCGCGCCGCCGCGGGCGCCGGCGGTGCCTCCAGCGCCCCGGTCGCGCCGCGGGTGTTCAGCAAGATCGATGACGAGAACGATCCCCTGCTCAAGGACATCCGCATGGTGCTGGAGAGCGGCATCCTGCCGGCCCTGGCGGCGGATGGCGGCGGCCTGGAACTGGTGGGGCGGCATGAAAAACAGGTCATGATCCGCTACATGGGCGCCTGCGGCAGCTGCCCCGCCAGCCTCACGGGCACCCTCATGGCCATCGAGGGCATGCTCCAGAAGGAAGTGGATCCGGAGATCGTGGTGATCTCCGTCTGACGTGCGGATTCCCCTCAGATCTGGGCCAGCGCCTGGTCCAGATCCGCGATGAGATCCTCCACATCCTCCAGTCCCACACTGATCCGGATCATGTTGTCCGTGATGCCCGCATGATCCTTCTCCGCTGGGGACATGTCGGAGTGGGTCATGGAACTGGGGTGCTGGATCAGGCTTTCCACACCGCCCAGGCTCACGGCCAGCTTCATGTGGCGGATGGCGTTGAGGAAGCGGAAAGCCTCGGCTTCGCCCCCCCGCACCTTGAAGGTGGCGAGGCTGCCGGTGCCCGTGCACTGCTCCTTCCAGAGGGCGAGCTGGCGTTCGCCCATCCGGGGCAGGCCGGGGTAGGAGAGATCGTAGACCTTCGGGTGGTCGAGCAGGTGCGCCACCAGCTTCCGGGCGCTCTCCTGCTGCTTCTCCATGCG
>JAKAMQ010000132.1 GCA_021812805.1 Acidobacteriota bacterium | reverse complement strand
TAGAGCGGCTCGCAGACCGCTCTTGAAGGTTTCTGTGTGGGTGCCCACTTCCCGCTGGTTCACCAGGCAGCCCTTCCGGGGATGCACGAACTCGATGGGATCCTCGATGGTGAGGATATGATCCATCCGCTTCTGGTTGGCCAGATCGAGGATGGCGGCGAGGGTGGTGGACTTGCCGCTGCCCGTGGGGCCCGTCACCAGCACCAGTCCCTTGGCCAGGTTGCAGAGGCGCCGGACGGGCTCGGGCAGTCCCAGCTTGTCTGGATCGGGAATCTCGTTGGGAATGACGCGGCAGACCAGGCCGGGTCCGATGCGGTCCATGAAGTAGTTCACGCGGAGCCGGCAGCCGCCCGCCTCGTAGGCATAGGCGAAATCGGCGTCCCGGACCGATTTGAAGCGCTCCCACTGGTTGGGAGAGGCGAGAGCTTCCATCATCTCGAGCAAGGGCGCGGGCTCCAGCGGCTGGAAGCCCTCCAGTTCCTTCATGTCGCCGTGGACACGGGCCAGCGGCGGTTCCTTCGAGGTGCAATGGAGGTCGGATCCCTGGGCCTGGAGCAGGGCGGCGAAGAGACGCTCGGCCAAGGGGTGGCTCCGGGGGCCGGAGGCGGCCTTGGGAGCCGACTTGGAAGCCGCCTTGGGCGGCTCCAGAGGTGCCGCGGGCGGGGTTTCCCGAGGCGCCATGGCCGGCGCTGGAACGGCCGGGGTGGGCACCCGCGCCGGCCCCAGATGCTCCGCGTCCAGCTGGGTGTTGGTGAGATCCTTGCTGATGCGGATACGGAAGGCGTAGCCCCCCATCTCGTAGTCGAACTCGACCTCTCCATCGTTCTGCCAGGTTGTCCGGAGGGCGGGCGGAATGACATCCGAAGCCAGAACCTCCACCATGACGCCGGGCAGGGGAGTGGGCAGGAGATCAAGGGTTCCGCCCGCACGGAGGTCCAGCCAGGGCTTGCGATCGGCCCGCAGATGCATCCGGGTGCCGCCTTTGGGTACGAGGTGGGATAGCAACTTGTCGAGCTGGGCCATGAGCGACTCCCGGGCGGCCCCCAAAGGATGCCACGGGTCACAGGGTTGAGGGTTCGGTCGCTGTTCCTGCCCCGCTAGACTGGGAGACGGTGCGGACGCCGGTCGGCGGCCCTTTCGGGAGTCAGCATGAACATCCACGAGTACCAAGCCAAGGAACTGCTGAGGCAGTACAAGGTCGCCACCCCGGACGGGAAGGTGGCCCAGGACGCGGAAGAAGCCCGCATGATCACCAAGGAGTTCGGTGGCGCCAGTGTGGTCAAGGCTCAGATCCACGCCGGTGGCCGCGGCAAGGGCGGCGGCGTGAAGTTCGCCACCGATCCCGACAAGGCCGCCGAGCTGTTCAAGGCCATGATCGGCATGCAGCTGGTCACCAAGCAGACCGGCCCCGAAGGCCGCAAGGTCCGCACCGTCTTCCTCTCCAAGCCCGTGGACATCGCGCGCGAACTCTACCTCAGCTTCCTGGTGGACCGCGCCTCCAGCCGGGTCACCATCCTGGCTTCCACCGAGGGCGGCGTCGAGATCGAAGAGGTTGCCGCCAAGACCCCTGAGAAGATCTTCAAGGTCGCCATTGATCCGGCCCTGGGCCTCTCCGGCTTCCAGGCCCGCCAGGTGGCCTTCGCGCTGGGCCTTGAGGGCGACGCCTTCAAGAAGGGCGTGGTCTTCCTCCAGAACCTGTACAGGCTCTTCGTGGAGAAGGACTGCTCCATGGTCGAGATCAACCCGCTGGTGGTGACCAAGCAGGGGGACGTGACCGCCCTGGACGCCAAGATCGGCTTCGATGACAACGGCCTGGTCCGCCATCCGGATGTGCTGGCCTACCGCGACCTCAACGAAGAGGCGGAGGAGGAGGTCGAGGCCAGCAAATACAACCTCAACTTCATCAAGCTGGATGGCAGCATCGGCTGCATGGTGAACGGTGCGGGCCTGGCCATGGCCACCATGGACATCATCAAGTACGAGGGCAGCTCGCCCGCGAACTTCCTGGACGTGGGCGGCAGCGCCACCGAGGATGCTGTGAAGAACGCCTTCCGCATCATCCTGCAGGACAAGTCCGTGAAGGCTGTGCTGGTGAACATCTTCGGCGGCATCATGCGCTGCGACATCGTGGCCTCCGGCATCGTGAACGCGGCCAAGGAAATCGGCATCAAGGTGCCTGTCGTCGTGCGCCTGGAAGGCACCAATGTCGAGGAAGGCAAGAAGATCCTCGCCGAGAGTGGCTTGAATCTCATCGTCGCCGCCGACCTGAAAGACGCCGCCGAGAAGGTGGTCGCCTCCGTCAAGTAGCACCTAAGGCTGTCCGGGGGGACCGCCTGCTCGCTCTGCTCGCGAAGTCCCCCGGGCCCCCACCGAGTGCGCGGGAGACCCGCACCCTCGGCCCCATCCCATGAATTTCCGTTTCTGCGAGGTATGACATGGCTGTTCTCGTGGGCAACCACACCAAACTCATCGTCCAGGGCATCACGGGCCGCGAAGGCCTCTTCCACGCCAAGGGCTGCCGCGACTACGGCACGAACGTGGTGGGTGGCGTGACGCCCGGCAAGGGGGGCACCGACATCGAGGGCTTCCCCGTCTTCAACACCGTCAAGGATGCCGTCGCCAAGACCGGCGCCAACGCCACCATGATCTTCGTGCCTCCGGTGGCCGCCGCCGATGCCATCCTCGAGGCCCTGGACGGGGGCATCGAGCTGATCGTCTGCATCACCGAAGGCATTCCCGTCCTCGACATGGTGAAGGTCAAGCGGGTGCTTCCCAACTACCCCAAGAGCCGGCTCATCGGGCCCAACTGCCCCGGCATCATCAGCCCCGGCATGGCCAAGATCGGCATCATGCCCGGCCGCATCCACAAGCAGGGCCATGTGGGCGTGGTCAGCCGCTCGGGCACCCTCACCTATGAGGCCGTCGGCCAGCTCACCGCGCTGGGCATCGGCCAGAGCACCTGCATCGGGATCGGCGGCGATCCCGTGAGCGGAACCAGCCACATTGACGCGCTGGAGATGTTCAACAACGATCCCGACACCCACGCCGTCATCATGATCGGCGAAATCGGCGGCAGCGCCGAGGAAGAGGCCGCCGCCTGGGTGAAGGCGAATATGAAGAAGCCCGTGGTGGCCTTCATCGCCGGGCAGACCGCTCCTCCGGGGCGCCGCATGGGCCACGCCGGGGCCATCATCTCCGGCGGCAAAGGCACCGCGGCGGAGAAGATGAAGGCCCTGCAGGAGGCCGGCATCACGGTCGTCCAGAGCCCCGCAGACATGGGCAAGGCCCTGGCGGAGCGCCTGAAGGGCTGATTCCGGCCGATGGTCTTGAAGACGGTCCCCTTGAGGGGCCGTCTTTTTGTACCTTCACGGCGGATGTTGCCCGGCTCCATGATGGCTGTCATGACTGCAATCGCTTCCACTCGACCTGCCGATTCGCGCCGCGGCGCCTTCCTACGGAATCTGCGGCGCTTCCACGCCTGGGTGGGCCTGAGCGGGGCCGCTTTCGGCCTGCTCTTCGGGCTGACCGGGTTCCTCCAGAACCACCGGGCCGTGATGCGGATTCCGGCGGGGCAAGTGGAGGAACACAAGGTCCAGATCGCCCTGGACCCTCCGCCGGCCACCATCGAGGATCTGGCTGGAACCCTGGCGGCCCGGTTTGGCGTGCCCATGAGCCGGATGCGCTGGCGTGTGCTGCCGCCCCGGCCCGCGCGGTTCGGCGGGCAGGAGGTGAAGGCTTCCGGACAATGGCTGGTCCTGGTCACCGGCCACGCCCACTTCGCCCGGGCTACCTACCTTCCAGGCAACCGTACCGTGGATCTTGAGCGTGGCGACGCGGACTTCATCGAGACCCTGGAGCGCCTTCACAAGGGCGAGGGGGGCCAGGCGGGGTGGATCCTGCTCACGGACTGCTTCGCCGGATCCCTGGTGTTCATGACGTTGAGCGGGACGCTGCTCTGGAGCCGCTTGGCAGGCCCACGGCTGCTCTCCGCGGCCCTGGCCCTGGGCGGGCTGCTGACCGCCATCCTGATCGCCTCGCGGGCCTGGTAGAACCTATGCTGGAGGTGGAGGCCCCATGCTGATTTCCCGGGACCAGGTGCTTGACCAGGACATTGGCCTTCATGGCGCCCTTTTCGGCGGCGGCATGATGGCCCGCATGGACAAGGTGGCAGGCATCACGGCCTCGCTCATGTCCCGCAACCGCCGGTTCGTGACGCTCAAGGTGTCGGAGCTGATCTTCCACAGCCCGGTCCTGCCGGGCGAGATCATCGAGTTCTACGCCACGATCACCCACCAGGGCCGTACCAGCCTCACCATTCAATTGGAGGTGCAGGTCTATGCGCCGGTGACCGATTCGCACCGCGCCGTGACCAGCGGTGCCTTCGTGATGGTCGCCGTGGATGAAGCGGCCCGGCCGGAGGCGATTCTCTGGAAACAGGAGGCGCTGGAGGAGGCCAACCGGGCCCATGTGGATCGCGAAGCGCGCCAGCGGGGGCAGGCCACCCCGGGCTGATCCGGCGTATGCTGTCGGCATGTCCGATCTCATTCCGGCCCATCTGGATCATCGCCGCGTCTGGGGCGACTTCGACTACTGCTACCCGGTGATCTCGAGGCGCAGCCGGGGCCTGAGTCTTGGCGTGAACCTGAACCCGGACAAGGCCTGCAATTTCGATTGCGTCTATTGCGAGGTGGACCGCCTGACGCCGGCCCGCAGGCGGGACGTGGACCTCGACCAGCTCGAACAGGAACTGGGGATGCTGCTCGATCTTTCGGCCAGCGGCGAGATCTTCGAATTCCCGCCTTTCGACTCCGCGCGCCCCGATCAGCGCCGCCTGAACGACATCGCCTTCAGCGGGGACGGGGAACCCACCACCGCCGGCGAGTTCGCCGAGGTGGTGGCCCGGGTCGCGGCCCTGAAGCAGGCCCGGGGGCTGGACGCGGTGAAGCTGGTGCTCATCACGGATGCCAGCCGGCTCCAGGCACCGGAAGTCGTGTCGGGGCTGGTGACGCTCATGGAGAACCATGGGGAAATCTGGGCCAAGCTGGATGCCGGCACCGAGGCCCACTACCGCGAAATCTGCCGCAGCCAGATCCCCTTTCAGCGCATCCTCGACAACCTGCTGGCCACCGCCCGCCGCTGGCCCATCGTGATCCAGACCCTCTTCCTCTCCTGGCAGGGGCAGGGGCCGGATGACCGGGAACTGGCCGCCTACGGCGAACGTCTGGAGGATCTCCAGCGCCAGGGGGGACGGATCAAGGCCCTGCAGCTCTACACCATCGCCCGGCCGACGCCGGAGCCCGAGGCCCGCCCTCTGCGCCGGCTCCAGATGGATGCCATCGCGGCGAGTGTGCGTGCCCAGTTCCCGGAGCTGCCGGTCGAGGTCTACTACGGACCGGAGGAATGGGCCTGAGGAATGGGCCTGAGGCTTCGTCTCCTGCTGCTCGCAGCCCTGCTGGTGCCAGGGAGGGGGCAGGGCGTCGGCATCCCTCCGCCTCCTGCCGCCTCCCTGCGGCTGGTGGCCGTGGGCGACATCCTCATGCATCAGGATGTGAAACGGGCCGCGGCTGAAGCCCCCGGAGGCTTTTCCGATCTGTGGGCGGACCTGCTGCCCCTGTTCCGGGGCGCGGACGTGGTCTTCGGCAACCTGGAGACGCCCGTGGCACCGGTTTCGGGCCGCCCCGGGAAGCCGTTCCAGTTCAATGCCCCGGCGGATCTGCCGCCAGCCCTGCGGGCCAGCGGGTTCACGGTGCTGTCCACGGCCAATAACCACGCCTTCGACCAGGGGCGGAAGGGCGTGAGGGAAACCCTGGCGCGCCTGCGCCAAGCCCAGCTTATGGCGGTGGGCAGCGGCGAGGACCGTTCCCGCGCCGAAGCCTTGCAGATCGTCGAGCGGAACGGGCTGAAGGTGGCCTTCCTGGGCTTCACGGATGTGTTCAACCTGAATCTGGACCGCGGTGCGGCCGAGCCCTGGGTGCGCCCTTTCGATCTGGAAGCCGCCCTGGCCGCGGTGCGTGAGGCGCGCGCCAAGGCGGACATCGTGGTGGTCAGCATTCATTGGGGTCAGGAGGACCAGCACCAGCCCACCAAGCGGCAGCGGGACATCGCCAGGAAGCTGGTAGAAGCGGGCTGTGACCTGCTGCTGGGGCACCATCCGCATGTTCTCCAGCCCCTGGAATGGATGACTGTGAACGGCCGCCCGGCGCTGGTGGCCTACTCTCTGGGCAACTTCATCAGCAACCAGGACCGCAGGTACCGCGCTGACCGTTGCCCGGTGGCGGAGGGGGACGACCGCGATGGCGCGGCGCTGGAGGTCACTTTCGAACGCCATCGCAATCCGGATGGCACCACCTCCGTGGTGTTGGCGCACGCGGACTATGAACCTCTCTGGACCGAGAACAACTGGGGGGCTGGGCCCGGCGTGCCACGCCGGATTCACGTGGTCCGCGTGGCGGCTGCGGAGGCCCGAGCCAAGGACCTACTGGGCCACCTGGAAGATCCGCAGCGGGCCGACCGCCCTGTGGGGCGCCAGGGGAAGCACGATCTGGCGGCCATGCGGGAACACCTGAGGACGCTGATCCTCCGCCGCCGGCGCATCGCCAGCATCCTCGGCCAGGGGTTTGAGGCCGGAGGCGAGGTCAGCCTGGCGGCAGCAGCCCCAGTTCCTCCCGGTGCTGGTGCAGCACCGCGATGATGCGGGCCAGGTGGGATTCCTCGGTCCCGCCGGCAGCTTCGATCAACATCCGCAGGCCCTCGGCCACTTCGAAACGGTCCACACCGGCCGCGAAGGCCTTGTCCTTGAGCTTCTTCTTCACGCTCTTCGGCTCCAGGCCCTCGGTGCGGCCCGGACGGACCAGGGCGCAGGCCATGACGAAGCCTGTGATCTCGTCGGAGGCCAGGAGGGCCTTGTCGAGCAGCGTGTCGTAGGGCACGTTCCAGCGGGTGTAGTGGGCGCTGATGGCGTGCGCCAGGGCCTCTTCGCCGCGCTCCCGGAGCCAGGCCACGATGCGCTTCGGGTGCTCCTCCGGCCAGGCGTCATAATCGGCGTCGTGCAGCAGGCCCGCCAGGGCGAACAGCTCGGGATCCTGCCCGGTCCCAGTGGCGAAATCACGCATGACCAGTTCCACGGCCCGGGCGTGGAGGCGCAGACGCTCCGAGGAGGTCCAGGCGCAAAGCAGTTGCCAGGCGTCATCGCGGGTGAGCATCGCATCTCCTAGGGGATGGCGAGGATGGCCTGGGGTGGGCCGGGTTCGGGGTCGCCCGCATAGCGGACCCGCTCGAGGAACAACCCCGAGGCGGGCGCGGCCTTGGCCGCCCACAGCCGATTGGCGGATTCCGTGGGGTTGTGGAGATCCTCGATGACCCGGCGCGGATCCTCTTCGCCCACCGCGCAGGATACCGCGGCGCCTACCATGCGCCGCGCCTGGCGGCGGAAGAAGTGGGTGGCGCGGACCCGCAGCAGCACCAGGGCGCCTGCCTCGGCGACTTCGCAACGCACGATACGGCTGCGGCCATCCTCCTCGGAATCCAGCTCGGCAAAGGATGCGATGTCCTGGTCGCCCTCGAAGGCCATCCAGGCCCGTTGCAGACGGTCCAGGTCCAGGCGCTGCCGGACCCACCAGATCCAGGGTTTCCCGAATGCGCTGCGGCGCCGGCTGATCTGATAGAGGTAGCTCCGCTCCACCGCGTCGTAGCGCGCATGGAAACGGGGCGGGCAGCTCCGTACATCCCGGAGGGCGATATCCTGCGGAAGGGCCGCATCGAGAAGGCGGCGGAGTTCTCCCGGGCGGGGCGCGTTCCCGGCTTCCAGATGCAGGTGGGCCACCTGCCCGAGGGCATGCACGCCGGCATCCGTCCGGCCTGCTCCCATGAGGTACACCAGGCGGAGGCCTTCCTTGTGGAGCAGATTCTCCAGGCTCCCGGCGACCGTGCGGACGCCATCCTGGCTCTGTTTCGGCCCCTGCTTCTGCCAGCCCTGGAACCGGCTGCCATCGTATTCCAGGAGCAGTCGGTAGGCGGCGATAGGGGAGGGCGTCTTGGCGGTCACGGTCAGGCGGACATGACGGCTTTGACCGCATCCACGAGGGAGGCGGGATCGTGGATGGGTTTGGCGAGGTAACCCTGGGCCCCGGCCAGTTCCATGTACTTCTCGCGGTCCCCGAACATCGCGTGGGCTGTGGCGAGCAGCACAGGAATGTGTTTCGTGGCTGGATCCTGCTTGAGCAGCTGGGTGATGAAGATGCCATCCACCCGCTGCCCCTGGTAGTTCGAACGGGAGAGACTCACATCCATGATGATGGCGGCGAGATCCGATTCCCGCGCCAGCCGGAGAATCTCCTCGACATCTTCCGAGACCAGCACCTCGAATCCGCCCTTCTTCGTGAGGACAACCT
>JAKAMQ010000131.1 GCA_021812805.1 Acidobacteriota bacterium | reverse complement strand
CTTGTTGATGGCGTAGGTGTAGTAGAGCTGGGCGTCCAGGTTGCTGCCGTCCTTGTGGTACTTCATGCTGAAGGTGTAGGCGTGGTAGAGGCTGGTGGCGTCCGAGAAATACATGCCCTCGGTGTAATAGGCCGTGTTGGGACGCGGGCCATAGAGGATGCGGCCCTGGGCGCTGGTGCCCGTCGGGGCGCCGATGTTCAGGTCGCCGGTGCGCTCCAGGCGGTTGCCCTTGGCGTAGGTGGCGGACAGGCCCAGCACCAGGTCGCGGAAGAAGGGACGCTCGGCGCCGAGGTTCACCCGGTCGGTGTAGGGGTTCTTGAAATTCGGGTTGAAGGTCCAGATGCTGGCCTTGGGGGGCGTTCCGCCGAGGCCGAGGAGGGTGGAATTGAGATAGTAGGGACTGCTGGCGTTGAAGGAGGCGCCGATGGGGATGCCGTAGGTGGCCGCCTGGGCCGGCTTGAAGTCCACCGACCCGGTGCGGATGGAATTGGCCGCATACACCTGGTAGAAGAACACCGCCGGGGTGGTGCTCACATAGCGGCCCACGCTGCCGCGGATGACGGTCCGGTCCTTGTCGAAGGAGGGCGTCCAGGTGAAGGAGAAGCGGGGTGAGAATTCACTGTCGCTCGGGATCTTGCCCGTGAGGGGCATGGTGGTGGCCAGCGGGTTGCTCATGTCGAGGATGGGGTAGTTCGGGTTCTCCTGGCGATCCCAGCGCAGGCCCAGGCCCAGCTTCACGGTGTCCACGGGGTGCCAGTCCGCCTGCACGAAGGCGGCTTCCTGCTTGTAGCTGGTACTGAAGAGGCCGGCCTGATGGACATCCTGGGAGATGCCGAAATTCTGGCGGTAGGTGGACCAGTTGCCGTTCCGGAAATCGGTCAGGCTGTTGAAGAAATACACGCCCTGCCAGTTGCCGGCGAAGAATTCGGACACATCAATGTTGTTGTAGTCAATGCCCCCCTTCACCTGCAGGGTGGGCGTCACGTAGCTCAGGTTCTCCTGGAACTCCGTGCGCTTGGTGTTGTACTGCCGGTCATAGGGGTAGGCGCCGTAGTAGCCGACGTTGGAGATGCTGACTTCCGGGGTCGTGACATAGGTGGAGCGGGGCATGCCGTCCTTGTTCAGGCTGATCCGGGCCTCGTTGAGCCAGTTGCCGTTGATGACCCAGTTCCACTGGAGCACGTAGCTGTCGGTGGTGACATCATCCGAGGCCCGGTTCTCCGAGGCCGCCGTCGTGCCCGAGCCGGTGTCGCCGGTGTACTTCGAGTGGTTGATGCGGAACTGCAGGGTGTGGTCGGTGTTGATGTTCCAGTCGAAGCGAGCGAACACCGTGTCCGAATCCCCCTTGCTGGTGTAGTCGCCGCCCTTGGCGAGGAGCACCGCGTCATTGGGATAGAGCGTGGGATTCAGGGTCACGGGGTAGAGGCCGCCCCAGACCTGGTGAATCGGATTGGTCTGCCGCTGGGCATCGTAGGCGACGAAGTAGAACAGCTTGTCCGGGATGATCGGGCCGCCGGCGCTGAAGCCGAACTGCTCCAGCTTGTAGCTGCCGACAGGATTGGTGGTGACCTTGCCGTTCGGCTGGACGATGGTGGGGCCGGCTGCCTGCATGCTCGAGGGGCGCTTGTAGTAGAAGAGGCTCCCGGTGAAATCGTTGGTGCCATTCTTGGTGATGGCGTTCACGTAGCCACCGCCCATGCGGCCGAACTCGGCCGAGGCGCCATCGGTGATGACCTGGTATTCGCGGATGGCCTCGATCGAGATGGTGAAGGGGGTCTTGCCCTCCGCTGCGCCCTGGGCTCCCCCGAAGAAGGGTTCGTTGTCATCGGCGCCATCAATGTTGATGGAGGTGTTCACGCCCCGCTGGCCGGCGATGGCCAGGTTGCCGCGGCTGCTGTCCACCACCACCTGGGGGGTCAGCGTCGCCAGGGTGGTAAAGCTGCGGCCCAGGACGGGCAGGTTGTCGAGGTTATCCGGGGAGATGAACGCTGCCGCGCTGGCCCGATCCGAATCCACCTTGGACGCATCGGCGACCACTTCCACCACGGCGCTGGTTTCCGGAGCGAGGCGGATGGTCAGGGGGGCGGCGTCGCCCAGGTTCAGGGTGACCTTGACATTGCTGGCGGTCTGGAAGCCGGCCTTGGTGACGGTCACGGAATAGGGGCCCACGGGCAGGGCGGTGGCGACGTAGCGACCGCCGGCATCCGTCTGGACAGTACGGAGGAAGCCCGTCTCCTGGTTGCGGATGACAACCGTGGCGCCGGGGACCGGGGCGTTCTGCTTGTCGAGCACGCGACCCGCCAGCTGGGTGCTGACCCCCTGGGCACACAGGGGGGCTGCCGCCACGATCAGGGCCAGAAGGGAAAGACCGCTTAAATGCCTGGATTTCATAAAAGGTTCCTCCTTGCCCCCTAGGCTAACGGAACCGGTGTGAATGCAAAAGGGACTCGGAGGTGAAGGAACGAAAAGGTTACCCGGGACATCCAGAAGTCACGCAAGCGGCCAAGGCCAGGTATGCGCTCCCCCATGCGTGGAACCTGCTAGGCTTCATTCTTCCAGAGGGTTCCGCATGAGATTGGCTGTCCTCGCCCTGGCGATTCTTCTCCCGCTTCATGCCCAACCCTCCTTGCCCACGACCATGCCCCTGTCCGAGATCCAACCCGGCATGAAGGGCTATGGGAAAACCGTGTTCCACGGGGGCAAGATCGAGCGGTTCCAGTTCGAGGTGGTGGGCATCCAGCGCAATGCCTACCCGGGGCGGGGCCGCATCATGATCAAGGCCAGCGGCGGACCGCTGGCCCAGACCGGCATCCTGGAAGGCATGAGCGGCAGTCCCTGTTATATAGACGGGAAGCTCATTGGCGCCCTCAGCACGGGCATTCAGTTCGAGAAGGATGCCGCCATCGGCGGGGTCACCCCCATCGGCGAGATGCTGGAGCAGCTGCGGGACATCCCGGATACGCCCTCCAGCCGCACGCCGCTGATCCTGCCGAAGCTGGAGCCCCCGAAGGTGCTCAAGGCGGCGCTCGAAGGGCGGATGGTCCCCTTGAACGAACTGATGGAAGGCGCCGATCAGGGCGGGGCGCTCCTGGATCTCGTCAGCACCCCTCTTTCGCCCGAGACCCGAAAACTCTGGGATGGGCTTCCGGTGCGCTTCACCTCCGCCCCGGCCCTCGCTCCAGCGACGGGAGGGAACCTGGAGGCCAGTCCCCTGGAGCCCGGTGGAATGGCTTCCATCCAGTTGATGCAGGGCGACCTGGATATGGGGGCCTCCGGCACCATCACCTATGTTTCGGGCAAGCGGGTGTTCCTGTTCGGCCATCCGCTGCTCAACATGGGGGCAGTGGACCTGCCCCTCTGGTCGGCTACGGTGGCGACGCTGGTGCCCAACTATTCCAGTTCCTTCAAGCTGGCCATGCCCGTGGCCGAAGTGGGTGCCCTGCGGCTGGACCGCAACTCGGGTGTGGCGGGCATTCTGGGAGCCCAGGCCCACATGGTGCCGCTGCGGGTGGGATTGAACCTGGGAGGACGGCGCACCCTGAATTTCCGGTTCGAGATCATGGACAATCCCCTGCTGACGCCCCAGTTGGCCGCCACGGCCGTGGCCCAGGTGCTTTCGGCCAATATCCGGGGCACCGGTTTCCAGAGCCTGTCCATGCAGGGGAACATCAAGCTGGCAGGGCAGAATCCCATCCAGGTGGAGAATGTCATCGCCGATCTGAACGCCGGGCGCATGGCCCAGTACATCGGCGGCATGCTCCAGGCGTTGACGCTCAATCCCTTCGAACGGCCCGTCATCGAGGGCATCTCGCTCAACATCAAGGCCGAGGAGCGGCTGGATCTGGTGGCCATCGCCGGCATCCGGCTCCTCAAGGCCCGGGCCAAGCGGGGCGAAGTGCTGCCGGTGCTGGTGACCCTCCAGAACATCCAGGGGGTCCGGGAAACGGCCACCTTCGATATCCAGGTGCCTTCCTCTGCTGCCAAGGGCAAAGCCATCCTGATGGTGGGTGACGGCTTCAGCCTGATGGCGGCGGATCCCGACCAGCGGGCGGTGCAGACCGCCAGCCTGAGTGACGTGGTGCGGGTTCTGAACGGCGCGCTCCGGAACAACCACGCCTACGCCCTCATCGTCCAGGCCCAGCCGGGCGCGGGCCTGCGGGGGAGCCGCATCGAGGGCATCCCGCCGACCATCGCCTCCCTGGTGGGGGGGGATGGCTCCAGCAGCGGCAATCAGCTGCAGCGGCACATCATCGGCCGGGCCGTGCTGCCCCTGGACCGCGAAGTGCGCGGCTTCAGCCAGATGGCCATTGACATCGAATAGGGCACGCGCCCGTGAACCTTCCTTCACGAAAGGGAACCATGCGCTGGACGACGATGTTCCTCACCGCGAGCCTGGGCCTGACTCTGGCCGCCAGCCAGCCCCACGCGGTCTTCAGTTCCTTCAACGACTGGCTGGGTGCGGAAACCCACGGGGTGCGGATCGGCGCGGACGGCCAGCTCGAGCTGGCGCCCAGCCTGCGCCGGGTGGCCCAGCTGCCCGAAGGTGTCATCTGGGCCGCCGTGCCGGATGGAACGGGCGGGGCCTACCTTTCCGCAGGCACCGCCGGGAAGATCTTCCACTACAGCGGTGGCCAGGTGACGCCCGTGGGCCAGGTGAAGGGCGGGATCGTGTTCGCGATGGTCCGCCTCGGCCAGGATCTGGTGGTGGCGCCCACCGGGGAAGGGAAGCTCTACCGCATGACGCCTGCGGGGGACGTCAAGCCCTTCGCCGATATCGAGGCCCGGGTGGTCTGGGCCATGGCGGTGGATGGCGACCGGGTGCTCGCGGCGGGGGGGGCCGAGCGGGGGGCCGTGCTGATCCAGGCCAGCGCCGGCTCCAGCCGTGTGCTGGCCAGCCTTCCGGATGAAACCGCCTTCACCGCGCTGGCTCCGGATGGGCAGGGCGGCTGGTACCTCGGCAGCCACGGCCGGGGGCTCGTGCTCCGCTACAACCGTGTGGGCGACCGCCTGGAAACCCTGATGGACACGCCCTTCGAAGAGGTGCGCGCCCTGGCGGTGACGGGGGGGCAGCTCTACATCGGGGCCGACAATGGCCTCACGCCCAAGTTCAGCACCGGCCAGCTGGAGCCGCGGGAGGGCTATCTCCAGGCCGCGGAAGCCAGTGCGACCACGCGGTCGGCGGTGATCCGCCTGGACGCGAACCTGGTGCCCCAGACCCTCTGGCAGAGCGCCCAGAGCCAGGTGTATACCCTCATTCCCTGGAAGGGGCAGCTCCTCGTGGGCACCGGCAACCGCTCGCGGATCTTCGGGATCCCCCTCGGCCCCGAGCGGAAGACGGAGCCGTTCGCCTCCATCCAGGAACTGGGCACCGCCCAGGCCACGGCCTTCCTGCCCTCCGGCGGCGACATGCTGGTCGTGGGTTCCAACCCCGCTGAACTCCACCTGCTCAGCGAGGCGCAAGCCACCGAAGGCACCCTCGAATCCCGGATCATTTCGGGGGCGCCCCTGTCGGACTGGGGCCGCGCCTATCTGATGGCCGATACGCCCTCCGGCACCGGCGTGGCCCTCCAGTTCCGCACGGGCAGCACGGAGACGCCGGATGCCACCTGGACCCCCTGGACGCCGCCCCTGCGCAGCGGGGAACGCCCGGCGCTACCTCCCGCCCGCTTCGCCCAGTTCCGGCTCCGGCTCACCAGCACCCGGGGCGGCGCCACGCCTGTGGTGCAGAGCGTCACCCTCTACTGGGCGCCCCGCAACCTGCCGCCGGTGTGGGGCGGGGTGGATATCCTGCCGCCGGGGGTGGTGGTCACCCGGAACGCCCCCACGGATGAACTCGGCATCGAGCGCATTCCACTGGACGTCCAGAAGCTCATCCCGACCCTGTCCTTCGCTGGTGCGGAAAAGCGCCTCTTCCGGCGCGGCAGCCAGAGTTTCATCTTCCACGTGGGCGATCCCAACGGCGACACCTTGAGCTACGATCTCCGCCTGCTGCCGGAGCAGGGCGCGCCCCTTCCCCTGGTGAAGGATTGGCGGGATCCCTTCTTCAGCTTCGACACCCTGCCGGTGCCCGATGGCCGCTACCGCCTGGAGGTCACCGCCTCCGATGCGCCCACGGAGCCGTTCAACACCGCCCTCACCAGCGTGTGGATCACCCCACCCTTCGTGATTGACCACACGCCGCCCGTGATCAGCGCCCTGACTGCCACCTCGGATGCCAGCGGGATCCGGATCCAGTTCACGGGCCACGATGACACCTCGGTGCTGAAGGACGCCGCGGTCAGCGTGGATGGGGAGCATTGGCTCCGGATCGTGCCGGAGGACCGGATTTTTGATCAGCAGGATGAGCTGTTCGATGTCCGGGTGCCCCGGGATCGGGTGCGGGGCGATCGTGTCCTGGTCAAGCTGGTGGATCAGAGCAACAACGAGCAGACGGCCTCGGTGACCATCGGCGCCAAGTGACCGTGGTTCCAGGCATCAAAAAGACGGGGCCCGGGGGCCCCGTCTTTCATCCAGGGGGGATGGTCACAGGCCCTTGAACTGGGCGGCCCGCTTCTCCAGGAAGGCGCCCATGCCTTCCTGCATGTCCTGGGTGGCGGCGAGCAGGCCGAAGAGGGCGGCCTCGTACTGGAGGCCCTGCTCCTGGGGCATCTCGAGGCCCTGGTGCACCGCGGCCAGGGCGCTGCGCAGGGCCAGGGGGCCACGGCTGAGGATCGCCCGGGCCAGCTTCTCGGCCCCGGCCTTCAGGTCAGCCAGGGGGAACACGCGGCTCACGAGACCGGCGCGAAGGGCGTCGGCGGCGGTCAGCATCTCGGCCGAAAGGATGAGATCCAGGGCCACACCCTTGCCCACCAGGCGCGGCAGGCGCTGGGTGCCGCCGTAGCCGGGGATGATGCCCAGGCTCACTTCCGGCAGGCCGAAGCGGGCGTTCTCGCTGGCCACGCGGATGTGGCAGGCCAGGGCCAGTTCGCAGCCGCCGCCCAGGGCGAAGCCGTTCACCGCGGCGATGACGGGCTTGGGCATGGCCTCGATGCGCTGGAACACCGCCTGGCCGCGCAGGGCCTGGATCCGGGCGCTGGCGCTGTCGAGGCTCTTCAGCTCGGCGATATCGGCCCCGGCCACGAAGGCCTTCTCGCCGGCGCCCGTGACGATCACGGCGCCCACTCGGTCATCCTGTTCTAACTCCGCGAAGACCTGCTCCAGCTCCTTCAGTACCTCGTTGTTCAGGGCATTGAGTTTTTCCGGGCGCTGGATGGTGAGCCAGGCGAGGCGATCAGCCATGTCGAGGGAGAGGAAGGCCATGGGAACTCCTGGGAAAACCCCAGTGTAGTCCCGGAGAACCTGGACGTCCCGTATGCTGGAGGTCTCGATCTGCGCCATCCCCTGTTCTTCCAGGAGGGCCCCCATGTTCCATCCGCCCCATCCCGAGCTCTACCGCGATCAGCTCCGTGCCTTCCTCCGGGAGGACTGGGGCACCCAGGACTGGACGACGGCCACGGTGCCGGATCACCCCATGACGGCCCGGGTGGTGGCCAAGGCGGACCTGGTGGTGGCGGGCCTCCCCATGGCGATGGAGGTGCTGGCGCTCGTCTGCGGGGGAATCAGGACGGATCTGCCGGTGGTAGAAGGCCAGCGGGTGCCGGTCGGCACGGAGGTGATGCGGATCCGGGGGTCCGCCCATGGTCTCCTGCAGGCCGAGCGGGTGATGCTGAACCTGCTGCAGCGGCTGTCCGGGACCGCCACGCTCACGCGGAAATTCGTGGAAGCGGTGGCGGGCACCGGGGTGCGCATCCTGGACACGCGGAAGACCACCCCCGGCCTGAAGCTGCTGGAGAAGTACGCCGTCCGCTGCGGGGGAGGCCTGAACCACCGCCTGACCCTGGGCGATGGGGTGCTCCTGAAAGAGAACCACCTGGCTGCCGCCGGGAGCATCCGTGCGGCTGTCGAAGCTGCGCGCCGGGTGGCGCCGAACCTGGTGAAGATCGAGGTGGAGGTTGAAACCCTGGGCCAGCTCAAGGCCTGCCTCGATCTGCCCGATGTGGATGGCGTGCTGCTGGACAACATGCCGTTGGAGCAGATGCGCGAAGCCGTGGCCCTGCGGGATCGCAGCGGCCGGCGGCTGTTCCTGGAGGCCAGCGGCAACATCACCCTGGAACGGGCCCGGGATGTGGCCGATACCGGCGTGGATTTCCTGAGCGTGGGCGCCCTCACCCACAGTGCCCCGGCGGCTGACCTGAGCCTGCGGATGGATTGAGTCGCGGCGGAGGGGATTGCAAAGCGGGCCCCGGACGGGGCCCGCTTTGCAGCAGGGGACAAGATCGGGACTACTTCACGTCGAGGTGCCGGGCCTGGAGCAGGCGCCCCAGGGCCTGGTCCAGGGCCGTCACGGCCTTGGCGTAGTTGATCTGGGCCTGGAGTTCGGCGCCCTTGGCGGCATCCAG
>JAKAMQ010000130.1 GCA_021812805.1 Acidobacteriota bacterium | reverse complement strand
ACCCGGCCTTCAAGTGGGTCAATACGATCCTCGGCAATCTGAAGGGCAACATCCTCGGTGTCTGCCGCTGGATCAGCGCCAAGCATCTCCCCCGCTACCTCGCCGAGTTCCAATGGCGCTTCAACCGTCGGTTCGGCCTGGAGGGCATCCTGCATCGCCTCCTGCGCGCCGCCGCCCTCACCCCACCCATGCCTCAAAAGCTCCTGGTTTTGGCTGAGGTGAGCCGATAATCAGGATCCGCTTTGTTCCGCAGGAGCGGGATAGTCTGGCAGAGCGTCTCCGGCCTGCGTGGAGGCGCATGGACGAGGCTCAAGACTGGCTGCGCGTGGCCCGTGCCGAAGGGTGGGAGCCGCTAGGATGCCCATCCTACCTCCGCCCCGAGGTTCTGGTGCTGCTGACCCTGGAGGCCCGGCGCGCCGAATCCATAGCCGCCTCCGGCCTCCGCTGGGCACCACGGGCCGGGGGTGCGGCATGAGCACCCTCCGCGATATCCTCAACCGGGCCCCCAAAAACGATGTTATGGACTTTTTGTCGCGCTACGGTGGGCAGCGCGTCAGAATCCCAACCCTCAATGCTTTTCTGTTCTCAGAGCGGAATCAAGCCATCCTCCGGCACCGGCGCGAGGGCATGACCTATGCCACCTTGAGCGCCCGCCACAACTTGTCAGAGCGCCAGATTCGACGCATAATTCAGCACAACAAGGCAGCCTGAAAGATTTGTCATCCTTGTGCCCACTAGTGTCACGCCTGGAGACGATACTTGGTGGCATGAGACTGACACCGCCCCCCGATTCCACTGGAAAATCCTGGCACCTGCCCTCCGGCCTTGAAGTCTCGCTTCCCGCTGGAAACGCGGGTGGACGAGAGATTCACAGCCAGCGAGACGTTGAGTTCCTGCTCAGCCAGGGCTGGACCAATGCCCCGCAAAGCATCGCGCCGCCCGCCCCTGGGCCGCTGGAAGTGGTCAAAACCCTCCGGGAAAAGGTGGCCTCCCAGAACGCCCAGGATGCCGCCGGAAGCGCCGGGGTCTCTGCATCCGGGCCGAAAGTCTTGATGCTTCCGCCCCTAACTGGACCAGGACGCGCACTATCCCGCGAAGGACGGCCCTACGTCGCCAAGGACAACGCGCCGGTGGAAGCACTGGCCCTGGACGTGCCGTTCCTGACCGCGAACGACTGGACCGTGGTTTGCAGCCTCGGACCGATCCCCGCCCGTGCCCGGCGTGGGCATCTTCACCGGCTGCCGAACGGGAACCTGCTGATTTTTGACGGGACCGCCTGGCGCGGCCTGCACAAGGGCGAGGTGGTCAATGCGTGAGCATGAGGGGTTGCCCGAAGAAATCAAAAATCCGACCTACCAAGACGCGGTTGAGTTGAGCCGCGCCCTGGAGCGCCAAGCCCGGCGCGGGGAGCCGCTGCCCGCGAAGTTCAAGCCGCTTGAGCGGCCCAAACCACAACGCAAGAAACCCTAAGGAGAAGCACCATGCACGAGCACGATCCCCACGCCCCCATCCACGCCCCCGAGCCCCATCCCGCCGCCGCCCCCCTGACGGGTGGGCAGACCGGCGAGTTCCTGGACGCCCTCCAGGCCCATCACGAGCACGGCGCCCCGATGCCCGAACACTTCGCCCACCTGGTCACCGAACGCATTCCCGGCCCGGACGAGACGCGCCCGTGAGCACGGTTGAGGCCCTGGCCCGGCGTTTGACAATACTGAATCTTGCGGGCCTGGCTCTCACTTTCGCCGCCTGCGTCGCCTTGGCCTTGGTGAGCCGATGAGATCAAGGACGCCACCATGCCCCGAACCCATGCCAACCATGCCCCGCTGGATGCCCCGAAACGGGCCTCTGGCGGGCCTTTGAGCGTGAGGGGGTAGGGTGGCTGCCGTTCGCAGGTTCAAGACGCTGGAGGACACGAGGAAGGCCCTGGCGGCTTATCTACGTGCCATTGAATCCGGCGCCCTGGACCCGAACACGGGGCGGGTGCTGATCTACGGGTGCAACGTGGTCGCCTCGATCATCCGTGACGGGGACCTCGAGGCCCGCCTGGAGGCCCTGGAGGCAGGCCATGTCTCAGAAGGCTGAGCGGTTCCTGCCCCTCGCTGAGCTGGCCCGGCTGCTGCGGGAAAACGAGCCGCTGCCCGTGGGCTGGGAGGGCCTGCGGGACGCGGATGAACCTCCAGATGGGGGGGACGATGCCGCGTGATCTTGCCCGCCGGCTGACCAAGCTGGAAGCCGCACTAGGGGGCCGCACTCAAGCGGCATGGGCCGCCCGCGTGGGATGGTCCCAGCTTTACGAATGGGACGCGCTTCTTGCCCGCCGGGCCCGGGCGAAGATGCTGCCCGTCTTGGGCATTGAATCCGATCCCACGCCGCCGGAGAGCGCCCTGGAGCGTCAGTACCACGAGGACATGGCGAACCAGTTCCCGCCGGAGCTGGGCCGGGATGAACTGGTCACGAGGTTGCTTGGGAGGCCGGCATGAGCTCCGCGCTGGAACGCCGAATCGAGGCTCTGGAAGCCGTCTCCGCTGTTGAGGCCGTCCAGGTCACGGCGGAATCACTCCACGAAGTTGCAGACACCATCCGCGCCGGAGGCCAACCCCCGGCGGGTTGGGCAAGGCTTTTCTCGAATGACCAGTTGCTCCGAATGGACGAGCTCCAGGGGGAGCCATGAGCCGCCTAACCCCGGCGGCCCAACGCCGGATGAGATCGAGGACTATCGGCGCGGGTTCCCGCCTGGAGCCGCGCCGCCCGTACCTCCGGCGGGGTAGAATGCCCGCATGGCCCGCAGACGTGGCACCGGCATTCCTGGTCTGTCCTTCTCATGGAAGCGAGCCATCGGCCTGTCCCAAGCCCAGGCCCGGCTATCCCGGCGGATCGGGATACCTCTGAGCCGATCAGGACGGCAAAGGAAGGTGGGACGCATGGCCGGGTGCTGTGTGCCCCTGCTGATAGGCGCGGGGGTGCTCCGCTTGATGCTCTGGTGGCTGTGAGGGGGTAGCAGATCCGCAAATTTGCGGATTGGCTCCGGCTGGAGGCCCTGGCATCGCGCCGGGGCCTTTTGCTTGGTGTTCAAAATTGAACGCCCCTACCGCCATGAGCCAGGGAGGGGGCATGCCCACCTGGCTCGCTCAGGTGAAGGGAGGCCGAAAGAAACTAGCGCAATTGCGCTAGTTTCACAGTCCGGCGCTGGGATGGAAAAGCGCAAATTTGCGCAATTCCATCCCAGCAAGCTGCCGCAGACCAAATGGGTGTTTCCCGGCCAGGGATGGCCCTAGAACGCGCGGGAGTGGGACCACCAAGGGAACGCCCCCGGGGGGCTTCCCGAGGGCGTGGTGGATGGTCGAGCTTGCCGAGCCGCCCGTCCACCTGGAAGCATAGGCGGGTGCGCCAGGGCGCGCAAGGGCAAACCTAGATCCCATGCGGGTTTGACGGGTTTTCGAGTGGAGGTGGGCTAGTCCCGATCTGCGGGTTTGTCGGCTAATGCGGCTTACTTTTCACCCCGTCCCGTTTCGTTGTACGCATCCACCCTCTGCGGGTTTGTCGGCTAATTCGGGTTATTTTTGACCCCAATGCGCTGCGAAGTACAGTCTGTTGAGACTACGGATCACTGAGGCCCTGTATAGGGATACGGGAAAAAGAAAAAGTTCGCCGGGTGATAGATGGTTGATTGATGGAACGACGAAAAGAGCATAGATCCTTTAAGAAGGCACAAAGAAAAAACCCCGTAGAGTGAGGATCTACGGGGCTCTGGGGTTGGTGGTTCCTCTGGGACTCGAACCCAGGACCCTCTGATTAAGAGTCAGATGCTCTAACCAGCTGAGCTAAGGAACCCCAGGAGCAAGAGTCTAGCACGGGCCGGAAAGGTTGCAAGCGCGCGGGTCAGAGGGAAGGCATCTTCATGGCATTCCGCACATCGGCCAGGGTCTCACCGGCCACGGCGCGGGCGCGGGCGCTGCCCTCGCGCAGGACGTTCTCAAGGTCGGCGGGTTTGGCGAGATGATCCTCGATCTTCTCCCGCACCGGCGCGATGCGGCGGGTCATGGCCTCGGCGACGCGTTTCTTGCAGTCGAAGCAGCCGATCCCCGCCCGGCGGCATTCGGTGTCCACCATCTGCACGGTAGCCTCGTCGCTGAAGAGCTTGTGGAAGTCCATCACCGGGCAGATGTCGGGGTTCCCCGGATCGGTCTTGCGGACGCGGGCTGGATCCGAGGCCATCTGGCGCGTGCATTTCTCCAGGATCACGGCATCGATATCCCGCAGGTAGATGCAGTTCCCGTAGCTCTTGGACATTTTCTTGCCGTCCAGGCCCGGCACTTTCGGGGTCTTGGTGAGCACCGCGTCAGGTTCGGGGAAGATCTCGCACTGGTAGAGGAAGTGGAAGCGGCGCACCACCTCGCGGGCCAGTTCCAGGTGGAAGAGCTGATCCTCCCCCACGGGCACCTTGTGGGCCTTGTAGAGGATGATGTCGGCGGTCTGCAGCAGCGGGTAGCCAAGGAAGCCGTAGCTGCCCAGGTCCGCCACGGCGTTCTGGAGCTTCTCCTTGTAGGTCGGCACGCGCTCCAGCCAGGAGAGGGGGGTCATCATGGAGAGCAGCAGGTGCAGCTCCGCGTGTTCCTTCACGAGGCTCTGCACGAAGAGGGTGCTCTGGGCCGGATCCAGGCCCGCCGCCAGGTAGGTGGCCGTCAGCTCCAGCGTGGCGGGCCAGATCTCGGCGACGCTCTCGTACTTCGACGTCAGCGCATGCCAGTCCGCGATCATGTAGAAGGCCTCGCCCTGGCCCTGCAGGCGCGTGAAGTTGTCCAGGGCCCCGACCAGATGGCCGATGTGCAGGGAGCCCGAGGGCTGGATGCCGGACAGGATGCGGTGCATGGGAACTCCGGGAAAGGCGAGGATCAGCCGTGGAGGACGAGGCGGGCCACGGCCTCGATGCCATAGAACAGCAGGCCGAAGACGGGCCCCAGGACGTAGCCCAGGAGGCCGGTCAGAGCCGTGACGATGAGGATCGGCCCCATCCAGGGCTGGATGCGGTCGAATTTCGGAAGCCAGCGCCAGGGCAGGAAGCCGCGCAGGATGCCCGCGCCATCCAGGGGGCCCAGGGGCAACAGGTTGAAGAGCGCCAGGCCGAGGTTGATGATCACCAGCCGGCTCAGGAGCGCGAGGGTCAGCGTGATCCCTGCGCCGAGCTGAAGCACCTGGAGGCTCTCCACCTTCCAGGCATTCATGGAGATCACGAACAGGCGATACTCGACACCCGGCACGGGCGCGACGGCTTTGACCACCCCGAACAGAATCCCCAGGAAGAACACGGCCTGGAGCAGGTTGGAGGCCGGGCCCGCGCTGGCGACCAGGGCGTAGCCCACCCGCTGGGTGAACTTCCGGGTGAGCTTGCGGGGATCCACGGGCACCGGCTTGGCCCAGCCGATGAACGGGAAGCCCGTGGCCAGACCCAGCAACGGGAAGAGCACCGTGCCCAGCAGATCAATGTGCGCCAGGGGATTGATGGTCATGCGGCCCAGGCTGGCGGCGGTGTCGTCGTCCAGCATATAGGCGGCGGCGGCGTGGGAGGCTTCGTGGACGCTCAAGCTGAACAGCAGAGCCACGTAGCTGACGAGGATGGTGGGCAGGGATAGGTTGTCGAACACCTGGACTCCGGCAGAACCTCCATCCTAACCGCTCGATTGCCCTTCCTCCCCAGGGCCGGGCTATCCTGAAACCTCCCGCCTGGAGCCCTCATGTACCTCAAACCGAATTCGCCCGCCGCAGCGAGCGCGGGGAAATCCATCATCGGCTTCAACATCATCCACGGCCGGGAAGTCGAGGGCGATCTGTCCATGATCGAGTCGCGTTCGGCCGTGGACCGGCGCGACCTGGTGGGCGTCTTCCCCGACAGCGGGGAGAAGGATGTGGCCCGGGCCGCGAAGGCCGCCGCGGAAGCCTTCGCGGCCTGGTCGGCCACCCCCGCGCCCGTGCGCGGCGCCGTGATCCAGCGCACCGGCCAGATCCTCACCGAGCAGAAGGAACGGCTCGCCCGCATCATCACCCGGGAGATCGGCAAGACCCCGCGGGAGGCCCTGGGCGAGGTCCAGGAGGCCATTGACACCTGCACCTACTTCGCGTCGGAGGGCCGGCGCCTCTACGGCCAGACCGTACCCTCGGAGCTGCCCGGGAAGGCCCTCACCACCTACCGGCGCCCCGTGGGCGTCTGCGGCATCCTGGCCGCCAACAACTTCCCGCTGGCCGTCCCCAGCTGGAAGATCATTCCCGCCATCCTCTGCGGCAACACCGTGGTGTGGAAGCCCAGCGACGACGCGCCGGCCATCGCCTACCTGTTTGTGCGGGCACTGATGGATGCGGGGCTGCCCCCCGGCGTGGTGAACACCGTGAACGGGCGGGGCCGCGCGGGCTGCGGCAAGCACTTCCTGGCGGGCATTGACAAGGGCTACTACCAGAAGTTCAGCTTCACCGGCTCCACCGCCGTGGGCCGCCTGATCGGCGAAGCCTGCGGCCGGAACCTGATCATCCCAAGCCTGGAACTGGGCGGGAAGAATCCCATGGTGGTGATGCCCGATGCGGATCTGGACCTGGCCGTGGCAGGTGCCCTGTGGGCCGCCTTCGGCACCGCCGGCCAGCGCTGCACCAGCCTGGCGAACCTCATCATCCACGAGGCCTGCGCCGCCGAGTTCAAGCAGAAATTCATGGCGGGGGTCGAGGCGATGGCAATCGGCAACCCCATGACCGATCCGGAAGTGACCTACGGCCCCATGATCAACGCCCGCTTCGCGGAGGGTTTCCGCGAGCACTGGGAGATGGGGCAAAAGGACGGCGCGACGCTGCTCTCCGGCGGCGAGCAGTGGACCCAGGCCAACCGCGACGGGCGGGTGAAGGGGCCCATCGAGCACGGCCTCTACATGCAGCCCTGCGTGTGGGATGGCGTGGCGCGGGACATGTGGCTCTTCCAGAACGAGGTGTTCGGGCCCACCGTGAACCTCACCACCGTCAAGGATTTCGATGAGGCCCTGGCCTGCGCCAATGGCACCCCCTATGGCCTCTCCAGCAGCATCTACACCGAGAACCGGCAGTGGATCGAACGGTTCAAGCGCGAGATCAAGGCGGGCATGGCGAGCATCAACAACAGCACCACCGGCGCCGAGGCCCACATGCCCTTCGGCGGCAACGGCTGGAGCGGCAACGGCACCCGCGAGAGCGGCATGTGGGTGCTCGACTGGTACACGCGCTGGCAGGCCGTGAATGATGACGCCTCCGGCCGGCTGCAGTTGGCCCAGATCGAGACGGACTATGGCCACCCCAAGACCAAGCGGACGGACTGGGCAAGCCTCTGACCCCCGCCGGGCCTACAATGGGGCCAGGAGTCCCACCATGACCAAGCCCCTCGTCCCCGCCGATCTCCTCAAGAGCCTCCAGGCCACGGACAGGCAGGCCTCCGATGCCTCGGCCGCCAAGCCCAAGGCCAAGCCCCAGCCCATGCCCGCCGTGAAGGCCTCCACCAAGCCCCAGGGCAAGAGCGGGGGCGCCGCGCACATGCGCTCCAGCAACCGCGGGAAGTAGTCAGGCGAAGTGCCAGCCTTCGAGGCCACTGAGTCGCCGCAGCACCTCAGCCACGAGGCTGGGGGCTGCGCCGCCCCAGGTGCGGACCCTCGCCAGGTTGCCCCCGGGCAGATGCACCACATGGACCGAGCCCCCGGAACAATCCGGATGGCGAGCCAGGGGCCGCGCAAGGGAGGGCAGGTCGAGCGCCTCGAGCCAGCCTTCCGGCAGGTCGGCCTTCCGGGCTCCAGGCACCAGGGCCCCGATCTCCCGGGCCTGGAGCAGCACCAGGTGGCAGCGCCCATCCAGGGTGCCACGCCAGGCGAGAAAGGCCGGCAGGCTGCCCAGGCCGATGCCGCCCTTGCGGACCTCGGGCCAGGTCCGCAGTTCGGCCACGCCCGCCGCATCCGCGGCCTCCCAGGCCAGCCGTACCAGATCCGGCTCGGCGGGCGGCAGCCAGGGCTGGAGATCCTCGAAGGCCATGGGGTCGAGGATCGCACGAAGTCCGGGTAGGCTGAGCCCATGGTCGTGGAGGGAAACGAATCCAGCGGAGCGGGCGCGCCAAAGCCGGTGGTGGCCACCGGCCAGCAGATCGGCGCTGGCTGGACCCCGGCCCTCTCCGTGGCCAAGGCCCTGGCGGCCCTGGCCGAAGCCCGCCGCACGGGCGCCGAGGCCGTGTACTGGCTGGCGGACGAAGATCATGACCGCGCCGAGGTGGCCTCAGTATCAGGCTGGCACGGGGGCCGCACCGTCCGCCACCGCTTCCACTTCGAGGCGCCGGAAGGCACCGCCACGGGCTGGCTGCCCTGGACCGGAACGCATCAGGCCGAGGCCGAGGCCCTGTGGGGGCCCTGCCCCGCCCCGGCTGCGCCCACCCTGCGCGGCCATGCCCTGGCCCTGGGCGCGCCCCTCTGGCGCCGGGGCCTGCGGCCCTTCTCTCCCACCGACCCGGCCGTGCGCGAGGGCATCCAGGACACCCTGGCGCACTGGCGGGCTCTGAACCTG
>JAKAMQ010000129.1 GCA_021812805.1 Acidobacteriota bacterium | reverse complement strand
CTCCCCGCCGCTGAGGGTGTCGGCGAGGCGCGCCTGCTGGTCCACGGGAAAGCCGAACCGGGTGAGGTAGACATGGGCCAGGATGGTGGAGCCGCCCACAGTCACGACCGAGGCCCGGTCCGCCAGGTTGTCCAGGATGCTCCGCCGCCCGTCGAGCTCGCCACGGCCCTGGGAGATGGCCGCCACCGCCAGCTTCGGATGCCGGAGGACTTCCCCGGCCTCCGGGGCCCACTCCCCCAGCAGCAGGCGGAGCAGGGTGGACTTGCCGCAGCCGTTGGGACCGAGCAGCGCCAGGCGCATGCCGCGCTGGAGGGTGAGGTCCAGGCCGCCGATCAGCTCTGGACCGCCGGGATGGGCGAAGCGCAGGCGCTCGGTCCGCAGCAGGGCGTCGCTGCGGTTCCCCCCCGCTGCGAAGGCGAGGCTCTGGCGGAGTTCCAGCCGGGTCCGGTCCTCCACGGTGTCCTTCAGGTCGAGCACTTCCTGGATGCGCAGCTTGGATTTCCGGGTGCGGGCCTTGGCGCCCCGGCGCAGCCAGGCCATCTCCCGGCGGAGGCGGTTCTGCATGTGCTCGGTCAGCCGGGACTCGCGGAAGGCGCGGTCCGATTTCTCCAGGAGGTAGTCGCTGTAGCCCCCGTCGTAGCTCCGGAGCAGGCCGTCCTCCAGTTCCAGCATCCGCGTCACCACGGCATCGAGCAGATGGCGGTCGTGGGTGATGAGCAGCAGGGCGCCCTCGAAGGCCTGGAGCCACGCCTCGAGCTTTTCCACCTGGTCGGGGTCCAGGTGGTTGGTGGGCTCGTCCAGCACCAGGACATCGGGATCCTTGAGCCAGGCCTGGGCCAGGGCCACGCGTTTGCGCCAGCCGCCTGACAGCGCTTCGATCGGGGCCGCCAGATCCGAGAGCCCCCAGATCGCCGCCGCTTCCTTCAGCCGGGGTTCCAGATCCCAGCCCAGGTGGTGGAGGTGGTGTTCGACGGCCGTCAACTCCTGGTGCAGGCGATCCACCTCGGCACCGTTGGCTCCGGGCAGCCGGTCATGGATGGACTGGTGCCGCGCCAGCAGGCTCCGGTGGTCATCCAGCGATTCTTCCAGGGCGCTGCGCACCGTGGCGCCCGGCGCGAAGGGGGGCTCCTGGCTCAGGCGGGCCACACGCAGTCCCTGCGTGACCACCACGTCGCCGGTGTCGGGCGCCTCTTCGCCCGCCAGCACCCGGAACAGCGTGCTCTTGCCCGCGCCGTTCCTGCCAATGAGTCCCACTTTCTCTTGCTGGAAAAGGCCGAGATTCAGCCCGTCCAGGACGGGGTCGGCCCCGAAGCGTTTCGTGACATTGATCAAACTCAAGGCGATGGGTGGCACGCGGGGTTCCTCGGACCTTCCAGAATCCCATGGTTGAGGGGATCCTTGCCCCAGAGATCGTGAGGGTGCCATGGGCCTCCAGGATGAACTTCAGCTGTCGAAACTTCCGTCCCCCGGGGTGCAGCTCACCCTCCAGATCATGCTCACGCGGGAGGCCGTGGTCCGCCTGCAGGAGCGATTGTTCGAAGCCCATGGATTGACCATCCAGCAGTACAACGTGCTCCGCATCGTCCGGGGCGGCCCCCCCAAGGGGCACCCCATCTACGAGCTCGAGCGCCGCATGATCTACCGCTTCGCCAATGTCACCCGGCTGGTGGACCGGCTGGAAGTCCAGGGACTGCTGAAGCGCGTCCAGGACGCGAAGGACCGCCGGGTGAGCCGGGTGGTGATCACGCCGAAGGGGAAACGCCTCATGGATGGCCTGGATGGGCCGGTCCAGGACCTCACGGGCCGCATGACGGGGTGTTTCTCGGAGGCGGAGTGCCTGGCCCTGGCGGGCAGCCTGGAGCAGCTGCGCGAGCATTGTTTCACCGAAGAAGCGGGTCAGTTCCCGGAACGGGCTGTCGTCACCTCCAACTGATCCAGCAGCAGGAAGGACTCGGATTCGGACACGCCGCTGACCAGGAGCCAGCGCCCCTGCGGCAGTTCCACCCAGAGGGCCCTGGAGGCGGGGCTCCACCAGCCTTTCTGCTGGGTCCGGGCACCGGCGAGATGGTGGGCGCCCACCCGGTCGGAAGGGTCCGGCCGCGTGGTGGCCTCCACAGCCCAGGGCCCCCCGTGCGCTGTGGTCAGCGTGAGGATGCCACCCGCCAGGCGCCAGCGGCCGCCGGGTACCCGGAGGCGGCTGCCATCCGGAGCCGTCACCTGGTCTCCCGCGATCCGGATGCCGGCCTCCCAGGATTCCGGCCGCCAGACCAGGCCCTGCAGGGCGGTGGCGGCGCTGTCCCACCCCACGCTGCCCAGGTCCGCCAGATCCGAATCGGCGAGCTTGATGCGGAATGCGGAGGCCGGGGCCTGGTCGAAGGTCGGATCCACCGGCACCCAGCGGTCCGCCAGCTTCACCTCCACCCAGAAATGCAGGCCGATCAGGCCGTCCACTGCCACCCAGCCCACGACCCCGCGCGAGGGCACACCGAGTCTGCGCAGCAGCGCCACGGCCAGCACGCCATGCTCGGTGCAGTCCCCGGCCGGGTGGTGGCAAACCTCCAGGGCCGAGGCGAAGCCGACGCTGTAGTCCTTCTCGGTGATCCAGTCGAAGACGAAGTCCATGACGCGCTGGGTCAGCTGCCAGCGGCTCAGGCCTGGGGGAAGCGCCATCCGGCGGAGCAGGCCGTCGAAGGCCGGATCCCGGAAGGGCACGAGGGGGGAGGCGGCCAGGTAGGGCGCGTCCAGGGCGGCGGGCGTTCCGGTGACGGGGGCCTCCGCCGCTTCGGCGGGCGTGGGTGGCTGGGGCCGGCGCAGACGCCACCGGCCATCGGGCAGCCGCTGCTGCTGGGCATCCTCGGGCAGAGACGCCGTGCCGCCGGTCGCCCGCAGGATCACCTCCGGCAGCCAGGGCAGGAAGGGGTTGGGGGCCAGGGGCTGGAGGGTGCGCTCGAAGAAGCCGGTGGTCGCAGGCGCCTGGGCGGGGACGGGCAATTCAGCCCGCTGGACCAGGAAGGGCAGGGCGCCCAGCATGCCGGTCTGCCGGACTTCTCCGGCGACCGGGGAGATCCAGGATTCCAGGGGGCTGCGCACGGTGCCATCCGTTTCCTGGCCGCGGAAGTGGATGGCGTCGGGGAAGCCCGGCCGGGGATCGGGGCCCTGCGGCTGGAGCGCCACCGTGCTCCATTGCTGGAGCGGGAAGGAGTAGGTCACGGCCAGCAGGGGTTGGCGCAGGCGGGCGGCCTGGCGGTAGCGGGCTTCCAGATCGCCCGGCCAGAGCAGGGCGCCGGCCGGCACCGGCTGGGTGACCGGGGCGCCGTTCTTCGGGACCAGGCGCAGGACGCCAGGGGCCTGGGGTGACCAGGTGGCGGTGCCTTCGAAGGGCTCCCGTGACAGCTGGACCGTCCAGGCGAAGGCCAGACTGCCGTCCGGCGCGCGGTGGACGGTCTCCTCCATATCCTGGCGGATCGCCGATCCCTCCCGCGAGAGGGTGAGCCACTCGTGGCTCACGGCCACCTGGCCCGGGCCGTCCGCCCGGATGTCCAGGGAGGCGCCACCCGCCTCCTGGCCTCCGATCCACTGGCGGAAGGTCCGCCGGGGCAGGGGCTGGGCGGCCAGCAGGCCGCAGGCCAGCACGGTGGCGGGAAAGAGGGGGGTCCAGCGCATCCCCCCAGTCTATCGGTGACGGAAGCCGCCACACTGGCAGGGTGATCCGGACCTGCGATGCCATTGTCCTCAAGACGACCCCCTATGCCGAGGGCGGGGCCGTGGTGTCCTTTCTGGGGGAGCATGGCGAGCGTCTGACCGGGGTGGCCAAAGGGATCAAGAAGCCCACGGCCAAGTGGGTGGCCGCCTTCGAGCCCCTGGGCATGGTGCGGGTGGCCTTCTTCGGCAAGGAGCAGGCCGATCTGAAGCGCATCACCCGCTGCGATCTGGCCTTCAGCCCCCTCACCCTGGGCCACCTGGAGGCGAGCCTGGTGATGGCCTGCCTGGCGGATCTCTTCGACCGGGTGGCCCGGGAAGGCATCGAGGATGAACGTCTCTACCGGCTGCTGAGCGCCTGTGGCCGGGCCCTGAAAGCGAAGCCGGACAACGCGCTCGGCATTCTCGCCTATGCCGAGCACTGGCTGCTCCACTGCCTCGGCCTGCTGCCCCATCCCCAGGCCTGCGGGCGTTGCGGCAGCCGCGAGGCCCCCCTGGTGCTGCTGAGCGAGGACCATGGATGGTGTTGCGCGGCCTGCACCCCGGTGGACGCGGCCGAAGCCCTTCCCCCGGGCACCCGGACCTTCCTGCGCCGGTTGCGCACCGCCCCGGCCGAGGAAGCCCCTGCACCGGATCCCGCTGATACGGCCCAGCAGGCTGTCACGGCCCTCCTGCGCCAGCGACTGCTCCGCGAACTGGGGGGGCGCCTCCGCAGCTACGAGGTGCTCTGGCGGCTGGTGTGATCAAACTTGCCTCCGGCGATCCGGCCGCCGATGGGATCTTCAGGATCGAGGATGCGCATGGGGCAGGATCATTCGCTCTGGGAACATTTCGGGGGAGGGCGCCTGCTCATTGACGGCGTGATCCTGGCGGCCCTCGGGTCGCTGGAATACGCCATCCTGAGCCATCCCTCTGCGATCCAGCCGGGCGAAGGCGCGGTGCTCGTGATGGTCTTCGCGGGGTTGCTGATTCTCGGCCGCCGGGGCATCAGCTGGCAGCGTGCCCTGGCGCTCAATGCCTTCCTGCCGGATTGGGCCGGGCGCATCCTCCGGGGCAGCCGGCAGCCCGTAGTACCCCCGCCGGGCCTCACGGAGGAGGCCGATCTGGCTTCCCGGGCCTTGAACGCCGTGCTTGCGGATGCGCAGGCCGCGGGGCAGGCCCTGGCCACCCTCCAGGAGGCGGTGGCCCGTGATTGGCGCGAGGTGGATGCCTGTCTCCAGGACACCGAACGCACGCAGGTCCAGGCGCGCCAGGCCCGGCACGAGGCCGCGGAGAGGCTGGCCCAGGCCAGTTCGGAACTGCGGGCGGCTTTCGAGGACACCCTTCAGCTCGACCGGATCGAGCTGGATCAGCGCCTCCGGGCCGACCAGTGGCGCCTCCAGGCCCAGTCTTTCACCGGCTTCCTCGAGCAGGTGAAGGCGGGCCTCGGGCAGTTCGAGAACCTGTTGGAGGAGTTGCGGGACACGTTTCCGCGGCTGCTCCGGGAGGGGGATGCCCTGGCGCGGCTGGCCAATTCGGGCATGCGCCATGGCGCCCGGATGGGGATGGCGGTGCGCGGCCTCGTGGCCCATACGCCACGCCTGCTGGAGGAGGCCGCCGCCCGCACGGACCAGTTCCGCCAGTTCCGGAAGGCCGCAGACGAATTGCGGGACCAGGCCGAGGCCCTGGGCCGCCGCATGGAGTCGTTCCGTACGGAGGCCATGGAGCGGAACCGGGCCTTCGGCGGGGTGCAGGGATCCCTCCAGACCGTGGACCACGCCGCCCAGCAGGCGGGGCTGCTCGCGGTCAATGCGGCCATCCTCGCCCAACAGGGCGGTGGCACCGCCGGGATCCAGGCCATCGGCGGGCGCCTCCACCAGCTTGCCGGCCAGACCACCCGTGGCGCGGCTGAAATCGAGCGGGCCCTGGAAGTCCATGCCCGCGGCCTGGAGCATGAAACGGCCGGCCTATGGGATCTGCAGGAGGTGACGGAGTCCCTGCTGGCGGCCATCCAGAACCTGCTCCGCTGGGCGGGACACCTGGACCAGCAGGGCCAGGAACTCGAGCGCCTGCTGGATTCCGAGGTGACGCACGTGGACCAGGTGCGCCAGCTTTCGGAGCAGGCGGAGCTGGCCCTGCACGAAGTGGGCGAACGCTCCCACGCCATCGAGACGGCCATGGGCCGGCTCTGGAGCGTGGAAGCCAAGCTCCTGCCTGAGCTGGAACGGCTGTCCCGCAGTGGCGGGCGCCTGTCGGACGCGGGGGGCGATCTCTCCCGCATCAGCCAGCAGAACATCGAGGAGATCTGGGGCATCCTGGGGCGGCATCGGGAGATCCGGCGGACGCAGGCCTACCGCCAGGTGGTCACGGGCGACCTGGCCCACCTCCTCGCCGTGACGGATCCCGAGGGCGAGTCCGTCGCCCGGATGGCCTGGGCGCGGAGCTCCAGGGAATTCCGGCTGGCTGCTCCGCTGGAGCTGATCCGGCCACGGGGCGCCTGCACTCCCGATGGCGCGTGCAGCCTCCAGCTGCTCGGCCTGGATCCCCTCGGCATGCCCGAGCCCTCCGCACTGCAACGGGTCAGCTGGGCCGAGGAGGGTCGTGAGTGGCTGCTCGAGTTGCAGGACTCCCTCTGTTCGGAGGAGGCCCGCATGAACCTCTTCGAGGGCCTGCGGCACAGCGACCTCCTGAACTGCTTTCCGGGTACGCAGATCCGCATCGCCCACGAAGGTGTGCGGCTAACGCTCTCCGAGCCCTTCGCCCAGCTGCCCAGGTTCCTCGCGGGCCTGGACCTGAGGCTTCCTCTGAGCGCCGAAGCCCTGGCGGCTCCGCCCCGTCCCGTCGTCGCGGTTCCTGGGCGCATCCAGGTGGTCCTGTGGACAGGGCCGGATCTGGAACCCTCCACCCGGTCCCGGGTGCGGGAGCGGATGCATGCCCTGGCCCAGGAGATCCCCGGACACCACCTGCTGCTTCCGGAGGCCGCCCATGCGGGCGAGCGTCCTCCCTGCCCCTGGGTCGGGGAGGCCATGGATGCGACGCTGGGATTGGCCGACTGCCCCCCCATCCGCCTCCTGTCCCTCGCGGGGGCACCCGCAGACCTGGCTGGCTGGCGCCCTCGCCTAGCCCAGGCCGGTGGCACCGAGGGAACCGAGGGGGGGCCCGCCCTGGTGGCGGTGCAGGTGCGCCCGGTGGATCCCGTCATGCTGCTCATCCAGTTGTTCGGCCGCGGCCGTGGCCTCGCCGGGGAGGACCATCCCGAGCTGGCCCCCCTGCGCGAGCGCCTGCATCGCGAGGTGCTGGCCCTGGAGGCGCCCCGCCCTTACAAGGGCGCCTGGGATCTGCTGGAAACCCTCCAGGCGGAGGCTTGGCTCATGGGGCTGCCCGCGCTGTGACGCGCTGAATGCAGAGGTCGGGGCCAGGGACGGATCCGGTCGAATGGACAGTGTGTGACGACTTCGTGGCGGTAGGGCCCGTTTATCAGGATCCTGTAACATCTGCGCCCCTGGGTTGACGGCCCTTTCCGGACACCGATACCTCTACCAAGCGATCTTTGGACACCTGTAGCCGGCAGCGATCCAGGGCCCGGGATCGCTGCCGCCGCATGGAGCGGCCTGCAGGATCCCCGGACGCCGACCCACAGGAGATGCCATGTCCAGCCTCGCCTTTCCGGGCGGCCCAGGGCCTGTCTGCCCGGAGCTTCCACCCGCTCTCCGCCCCCACGCCATCGCGGCCTCCGCACCGCCCCGGGAGCGCGCCCGCAGCCTGTTGATGGCCAGCGCCATCTACCTCGCCCTGGCGGGCGGGGGGATCCTCCTCGGCCGCGCGAAGGTTGCCCTGCCGCCTATCCTGATCCGCACGGTTCCGCCCCCCACCCTGGTGAATGTGATCCTGAACCCCGTGTCCCCGCGCCCGGCGGGAGCAGGCGCCGCCGCGGGCCCCGTCGTCCCTCCAAGGGCGGAACCCGTCCGAGCGCTGCCCATGGCATTCGACCCTCCCGCACTGCCCAACCGCCTGCCCACCGGGGATCTCAGTCCTCTCCAGCCGGCGGGAGCCGCCCCCGGCGCCCTGCCTGCGGGTGTGGCCCCGTCCAGCGGGAGCGGATCCGTGGCGGCCTCCCAGGCCAGGGCGGTGGCGTTGGATGTGAGCGCCCTGGACATCCTGCGCCAGGTGGACCCGGCCTATCCCCCCATGGCCCGCGCAGCCCATCTGCAGGGCACCGTGGTGCTGCTGATGACCATTGACGCCCTGGGCGTTCCCACCGAGGTGCAGGTGCTCACGGGGCCTCCCGCGTTCCGGGAGGAAGCCATCCACGCGGCGCGCCAGTGGCGCTTCCAGCCCGCCCGGGTCAATGGCCAGGCGGTTCCCGCCAGCTTCCGGCTCACCCTCAACTTCCGCCTGCGGTGAGGTGCCCATGGACGCGCGACTCCGCAGCGACATCAATGTGACGCCTCTGGTGGACATCGTGCTGGTTCTCCTCATCGTCTTCATCACGCTGGTTCCAGCCCTGCCCACGGCGCTGGCAACGGCTTTGCCGCGGCCGGGCGCCGGAAGGGCGGGCCCCACGCTCCGCCTGGCGCTGGGAGCGGATGGGGGACTGGAACTCGATGGGCGTCCCCTTTCGCCCGCGGAACTCCCCGAGCGGGTGCGGGTCTCCTCGGGACGGGTACTCCTGAGGGTGGCTCCTTCGCTGCCCTTCCATTGCGCCACGGAGGTGATGGACCTCATCAAGGGCGTCCGCCCAGAAGCCCGGATCTCCCTGGTGGCTGCGCGGGAGGGGAATTGACTGCGTGCTAACCTGGGGCCGTGGATCAGGGCGCCGCTGCTCGCAAGGGCAGAGGAAAGTCCGGGCTCCGCAGGGTACTGGGCCTGGTAACACCAGGGCGGGGCGACCCGACGGACAGTGCAACAGAG
>JAKAMQ010000128.1 GCA_021812805.1 Acidobacteriota bacterium | reverse complement strand
AAGGCCTTCCGAGGCGGGCGCCTGGGCCGCGAGGGCCTGCGCCGCGAGGCCCAGGGGACTCAGGGCAAGGGTTGCAGCCAGAGAGAGCCGGAGGAGTTTCTGCATCATGTTCACGCCCGCTTCAGGAGGGTCAGGGCCATGGACTCGGCCAGGGCGTCCACCTGGGCCAGAAGCTCCTGCCGGGCAGCAGCCTGCTGGGCCTGAAGCGCGGTGAGCGCTTCCTGCTGCTGGGCCGCAGACTGGGCACGGGCCTCCTCCAGCAACCGGAGCCTTTCGCGGCCGGCGGCCTCGGCCAGAGCCTTGCGCCGGGCGAAGGCCGCAGCGCGGAGTTCCTTCAGGCGCCCCTGGTAGTCCTGCTGGCGCGCCTCAAGCTCGGCCGCAGCATGAGCCTTGGCTTCATCCCCCGCATGCAGGTCGCGGTCCCGATCCTCCATGAGGCGGGTGAGCGGTTGGAAGAACACCAGGCGAAGGTAGATGTAGAGCGCCACCAGGAGCGTCATCGCGAAGACGAGGGCTACGGGATCCGGACGCATCGGATCCGGCATCTGGGACAGAATCTGCTGAATCGGTCCAGGGGCCCCAGTGGAGTGGAGCGTCATCGTTGCCAGTTCCAGCAGTGCCACAGGCCATCCTCCAGAAACATGCCTGGACCTCGGCCGAAAGGACCAGCCAGGGCCACACCCACACCAGCGAGGGGTCCGCGGGAACCCCGGCCAAGGAAGTCTGGATACCTTACCAGAACTGTCAAAAACCCTCAATCCCAGACTTGGCCCTTGACCCGACGGAACGCCCGTGGGAAGCTCGTTCTTCGGCGATTCGGGCGATTAGCTCAGTCGGTAGAGCAGCTGCCTTACACGCAGCATGTCGGCGGTTCGAGCCCGTCATCGCCCACCAGCTTCCACTGGTGAAACGCAAGGGGTTGTAGCTCAGTCGGTTAGAGTGCCGGCCTGTCACGCCGGAGGTCGCGGGTTCGAGCCCCGTCAGCCCCGCCAAGAAAAAAGGGTCCCGCCCGGGACCCTTTTTTCTTGGCGGACACGAAGTTGGGTTCGAACCCGCGAGTGGACTGGCCACCCCGTCGCGGAGGCCCTCCAGGGGAGGGCCGGAGCAGGGGCGGACAGGCCGGCAGACCCAAGCCCGCAGGGTGCAGGGGCTGCGTTCGAGCCCCCGCTCAAGCGGATACCATGTCGGACGCAGAACGGCTGGGGCTGGCGGGGTTCGAACCCGCCCCGGCCACGCGTGCGTGGCCGGGATCCAGCGTCGAGAAGCGATGGCGCGCCGGTAGGGGCCCCGTGGAGGCCGTCCAGTGGACGGCCGGAGCGGATCGGGCCCCGGGCGCAGCCAGCGAGGAGTTCGAGCCCCCGCCGACTGCCTCGGCGGCGGGCGGTCCGGGCAACTTCCCTGTCCTTTCCGGGGCGAACCGTTAGACTGGAGGGCTTGGAACAGCCATGAAACTCCCCCTCGTCGCCCTCTGCGGACGCCCGAACGTGGGCAAGTCCACCCTCTTCAACCGGCTCACCCGGAGCCGGGCGGCCCTGGTCCACGACCTGCCGGGCATGACGCGCGACCGCAGCTACGGCCGCGTGACCTGCCTGGACGAGGAGGGGCAGGCCCTGGAGGTCTTCGAACTGGTGGACACCGGCGGCCTGGACTTCGAGGGCGACGATGTCATCACCCAGGGCATCACCCGCATGGCCGAAGCGGCGCTCCAGGAGGCCCACGTGGCGATCCTGCTGGTGGACGGCCACGACGGCCTGACGGCGGGGGACGAGGAGATCGCCGCCCGCCTGCGGCGCCTGGGGAAGCCCACGCTCCTCGTCATCAACAAGCTGGACGGCATGAAGGGCGGCGCGCCGGACGGCGGCTTCTACGGCCTGGGCTTCGACGCGGTGTTCGTCCTCTCCGCCGCCCACGGCACCGGCGTTCCCGAATTGCTGGAGGCCCTCCGGGCCCGGCTGCCCTTCCATCGCACGCCGGAGGAGGCCGCGGCCCACGACCCCTCCGAGGAGCTGCGCTTCGCCCTCATCGGCCGACCCAACGTGGGCAAGTCCTCCCTCACCAACCGCCTGCTGGGCTACGAGCGCAGCCTCGTGAGCGAGGTGGCGGGCACCACGCGGGACACGGTGGACACGGTCTTCCACGTGAAGGACAAGGTCTTCCGCCTCATTGACACGGCGGGCATCCGCAAGAAGGGCAAAACCTTCGAGGGCGCCGAGAAACTCTCCATCCTCAAGGCCAAGCAGGCCATGGCGCGGGCGGATGTGAGCCTCCTCCTGCTGGACGCCGTGGAGGGCGCCACGCACCAGGACGCCGTCATCGCCGGCTACGCCCAGGAGGCCGGCGCCGCCGTCATCCTCGTGGTGAACAAGTGGGACCTGGTCGAGAAGGACACCCACACGATCTACGGCGCCGAGGAGGATCTCCGCCGGAGCCTGGGATTCCTCCACCACGCCCCCATGATCTTCCTCTCCGCATTGACCGGACAGCGGGTGTCCAAACTCTTCGGAATGATTGATCAGCTGGCCGCCGCCCACGCCCAGCGTGTCTCCACCGGCGAGCTGAACCGCTTCCTCCGGGAATCCGTGGCGGCCATGAGCCCCCATGCCGTGGACGGCAAGCTGCCCAAGCTCTACTTCATGACCCAGGTGGGTGTGCGGCCCCCCAGCTTCGTCATCAAGGCCAACACGGACCGGGGCCTGCACTTCAGCTACGTGCGCTACCTGGAGAACCGCCTGCGCGAGCAGTTCGGCTTCCAGGGCGTCCCCCTGCGCCTGAGCATCCAGAAGAAGCAGAAGGATGAGGAGGGGCCTTCGGAGACCGCCAAGGTCCGGAAGATCCTCGATGTGGGCGAGGGCCTCAAGCCCGGGCGGAGGGCCACGTCCAAGGGTTCAGAGGGCCCCCGCCGGTCGGGGGCGCCCCGGAAGCGGAAACCGACGAACGCCTAGCCGGAGCAGACTGGCGCAGGGAAGAAATCGGGGCTAATGTCGGGACATCATTCCGAGCCCGAGCCCCATGCCGACCGCCCCCCAGCCCCGACCGCCGGCCCCGAAGGCCCCTTCCGAGCCCGCCCTCCGCACGGCCCTGCGCGCCGCCGGGCTGCTCGTGCTCGTGGGGGCGGGGCCCCTGGCCCTCCTCCATCCCCTGGGCGTCCGGATCGTCTGGTCCGTGGCCGTGGCGGCCCTGCCGCTGGGGATCGTCCTGGCCGGCTACCACGCCTGGCGCCGGGTCTGCCCCCTGGCCTTCTTCGCCACCCTGGGCCAGCGCCTGAAGCGGCAGGGCAAGCGGAAGGCCGGGGAGTGGCTGGGACGCCACCACCTGGACGCGCAGTTCCTCCTCCTGGCCTTGGCCCTGACCCTGCGCCTCCTCGGCGCCAACGACGCCCCCTGGGCCCTGGCCGCCCTCTTCGCCGCCGTGATCCTCGCCGCGCTGGCCGTGGGCTTCCTCTACACGGGAAAGACCTGGTGCAACCACCTCTGCCCCGTGGGCCTGGTGGAGAAGCTCTACCTGGAGCCCACCCAGCTCGCTGCGCGGGAGGGCAACTCCCAGTGCGCCGCCTGCACCGCCTGCAAGAAGAACTGCCCGGACATCGATCTGGAGCAGGCCTACTGGAAGGAGGCGGACCTGCCCACCCGCCGCCGGGCCTACGCCCTCTGGCCCGGGCTGGTGCTCGGCTACTTCGTCTACCCCTGGCTGGCCACGGGGACCTGGGCCGCGTATGGAACCGCCGCCTGGGCGCCTGCTGGTCCGGCGCCCGGGCTCCTGTCGCCGGGCCTCTTCTTCGCGCCCCAGGTTCCCCGGTTCCTGGCCGCCCCCCTCTGCCTGGCCGCCTTCGCCCTCCTGGGCTGGGGAGCCTCCCGCCTCGCCGAGGCGGCCCTCCTCCGGGCCGGTGCGGAGGCGGGATCGGCCCGCCACCGCGCCATGGCCCTGGCCGCCTTCACCGGGTTCCTGCTCTTCTACGCCTTCGCCGGCCGCGCGGTCCTCTCGCTCCTGCCCGGCTGGCTCGGCGAGATTCTCGGCGTGGGCGTCGTCCTGGTCGCCACCCTGGTGCTGCTGGCCCGCTGGCGGCGCACCGAGGCAGACTTCGTCCACGAGAAGTTCGCCCGGGGCCTCCTGAAGCGCTGGGAGTGGGGCGACACCCCGCCCACGGACAGGCTGAGCGACCTCTACCTGCTCCACCAGGAGCGGACCCAGCAGAAGGAGGCCCGCCTCGCCGCCTACAAGGCCACCATCCGCGACCTGCTGGCGGAAGGGGTGGTCAACCCGGGCAACCTGCGCGTGCTCGAACGGATGCGGGCGGAGCTGGGCATCCCGGACAAGGACCACGACAAGCTGCTCTCCGAGCTGGATCTGGAGGACCGGCGCCTGCTGGATCCCGCCTACCAGGGCAGCATGGAGAAGCAGCTCCAGCTGGACCAGTACCGGCAGGCCCTCGAATCCGTGCTGCTGGACGGCCCCGGAGGGCCACCCGCGCCCGCCGTGCTGGAGGCCCTCCGGCGCGCCCACCGGATCAGCGAGGCGGAACACGAGGGCATCCTCGGCGACCTGCGCGGCGAAGCCGGACCCCTCCAGGCCCGCCTGCAGGGCCCCGTGGCCGTCCTCCTCGACCTCCACCGCGCGCTCCTGGCGGCGGATCGCCTGGAAGCGGACGGGGCCGCCGAAGGACCGGCCGGACCGGCCCGATCGCGCCAGGTGGCCTTCCTCCGCCACGTCCTGCGGTGGCGGCAGCGGCACCAGCTCGGGCAGGTGCTGCACCTCCTGGAGCTGTTGCCCGGAGCCGGGGATCTGAGCCCTCTCCGGCAGGGACTGGCCTCTCCCCATCCCGGCCTGGAACGGGAGACCCTCCAGCAACTGAGCGGACTGCCCGAACTGGCGGCCCTGGCCACCCTTCCCGCGACCGTGGAGGACCCGACCCACGTCCTGCACCGGATCGCCGGCGATCCGTCGTCCTATGTCCGGGCGGCGGTCCTCCCCCTGCTCGCACCGCGCGTCGATGCCGCCTCCGAGGCGATCCTCCGGTCGGGACTGGTGGACCCCAGCCCCCTCGTCCGGGACACGGCCCAGTCGCTGCTGGGCGCCGCGCCGGACCTGGAGGAGGCGGCCGCGAGCCTCGGGGAGGACGAGGAGCAGGCCTGGCTCCTCCGGGCCGCCGTCCAGGCCCTGCCGGAGGTCCCGGGCCTGAACCGGGCCGGCCAGGCCACCCTCCGCCACCGTCGCCCCAGCGCCCGGGAGACCGCCCTGGCCCTCCTCGAGAAGCTGATGTTCCTCCACGGGGCCCCCCTCTTCGCGGACCTCGATCCCGAGGACCTGGAACTCCTGGCCCAGTCGGCCCGGGAACGCACCTGGATGCCGGACGAAATCCTCTGCCGCCAGGGGGACTGGTCCGATGACGTCTTCCTCGTCCTGCGCGGGCGCGTGCGCGCCTGGGCCCTCGACGCCCAGGGGCACCCCAGGGTGCTCGGGGATTCCACCTCCGGCGCCTGCCTGGGCGAGATGGCCGCCCTGGATCCGGCCCCGCGCACGGCCACCCTCACGGCCCTCACGGAGGTCACGGCCCTCGTCCTCGATGGGCGGGCCTTCCGGGACACCCTCCACACCCGACCGGAGGTGGGGGAAGGCGTCCTCCGGATCCTGGCCCGCCGGCTGAGGTCCCTCCTCCGGGAAGGCCAGGGCTGACCGCCATCGTCCCCTGATGACCGGTGAGGACAGCAACCTCCGGACAGGATTTTTTTCAGCTCCCAGGTCTTCATACCTCTATGCGAATAGCTAGAGCGGCTCCAGCATCACCTCCCCCCATAGCCTCAGCCGGTAAGCCCGCCGGATTTCTTTCGAGCCCTGTTTATGCCAAGGGCCGTCCAATCGGATGGCCCTTGTTGCGCCTCCCGGATTGACCCCCAAAAAATTAACATCTCTTAACTTGTCGGCAGAAAGCGATGGGATTGAAGCTGAGTCTCCCCAGCAGCTCTTTCAGCCTCACCCCTACAGGCCCGCGCAGAACACAGGTTCAGCGCCGGGCCTTCTCCTTTCATCCTTCAAGGAGTGCCGATGGCCTTCCCCACCCGCAGGTTCCTCACCCCCCTGGCGGCCCTGCTGATCGCAGCCCCCGCCTTCGCCATGCCCGCTCAGCCCACGAGGCAGGTCAGCGTGGCCGATTTCTCCCGGTTTTCCGCCGCCTACGGCATCCGGCGGGTACCCCAGGAGATCAACGACCAGGACCGCGTCACCCTCTATGGGAACGTGCATGCGGCGCTGCAGGACGCCCAAGAAGTCGGCCTGACGGATGCCCATCTCCCCATGGAGAAGATGATCCTCACCCTGAAGATGGCGCCGGATGCCCAGTTCCGCCTGGATCAGCTCCTGGCGGCCCAGCAGAATCCGGCCTCCCCCTACTATCACCAGTGGCTGACGCCCGATCAGTTCGGCCACATGTTCGGTCCCTCCCAGGCGGACCTCAACGCCGTGACGCTGTGGCTGCTGGGCAAGGGCTTCAAGGTGGACGAGGTGGCCAAGGGCCGCATGTCCATCACCTTCAGCGGCTCGGTGGCGAATGTGGAGCAGACCTTCCGCACCCCCATCCGCAACTACATGGTGGACGGCGTCCTGCGCCACGCCAACAGCCAGGATCCGAGCATCCCCGCCGCCCTGGGCAACATCGTCGCGGGCATCGTCTCCTTGCACAACATCCCCCGCCAGGCCTACAACACAGGCTTCCACAAGATCCCTGCGGCCGATGTGGCGGCCCTGTCCCGCAAGCTGCCCGGAATGGCGAAAATCCACCCCGGATTGGCGGCCGACTGGGCCGGCTCGGCCAACGGCACCACCGGCGTCTACACCAGCCCCGTGGACTGGGCGACGATTTATGACGCTGCCGCCAGCTACACCAGCAACGGGGACGGGTCCGGCGTCACCATCGGCATCGTGGGCCGGACCAACCCCGGCACCGCCAACTGGTCGGCCTTCCGCAGCGCCGTGGGTCTCTCGGCCAACACCCCCACCATCATCGTGAATGGCACCGATCCAGGCGACCTGGGTGCCGGCGAGGATGGCGAGGCGGATCTGGATGCGGAATGGTCCGGTGGCTGCGCCCCCGGCGCCACGGTCAAGTTCGTGGCCTCCAAGTCCACCAGTTCGACGGACGGCGTGGACCTCTCCGCCCAGTACATCGTGAACAACAACCTCGCGGACGTGATGAGCACCAGCTTCGGCCAGTGCGAATCCTCCATGGGCAGCACGGAAAACACCTTCTACAACAACCTGTGGTCCCAGGCTGCCTCCCAGGGCATCACCGCCTGCGTCTCCACGGGGGACAGCGGCCCCGCCGGCTGCAACGGCGGCAGCGACACCAGCGGTTCCAGCGGCTACGGCGTGAACGGCCTGGCCTCCACACCCTACGATGTGGCCGTGGGCGCCACCCAGCTCAGCACCTCCAGCAGCTACTGGGATGCCAACGGGAACGCCATCAGCTATACCCCCGAAACGCCCTGGAACGAGAGCGGCTCCGTGAGCGGCGGATCGGGCCTGTGGTCCACCAGCAGCGGCGCCTCCTCCACCTACGCCAAGCCCTCCTGGCAGGTGGCTCCCGGTGTGCCCAGCACCAGCCACCGCTACCTGCCTGACGTCTGCCTCGATGGCTCGGACATGTTCTGGGGCAACTACGGGATGCTGGTCTACTCCCAGGGCGCCATGGCCACCACGGGCGGAACCTCGGCGGCCTCGCCCTCCTTCGCGGGCGTGATGGCCCTCGTGGTCCAGAAGTATGGCCGGCAGGGCAATGCCAACACGAAGCTGTACAGCCTCGGCAACGCCCAGTACGCCAACGGTGGACCCGCCGTCTTCCACGACATCACCTCCGGCAACAACAATGTTCCGGGCCTGACCGGCTTCAGCGCGGCCACGGGCTGGGATGAAGTCACCGGCCTGGGCACCCCGGACGTCAACGCCCTCGTCAACAACTGGAATGGCACGGTCACGCCTCCGAACACGGTGACGGCCTCGATCACGACACCCGCCGGCAACGTGACGATCGCCAGCGGAACGGCCCAGTCCTTCGTGGGCACCGGCACCGATTCCAGCACCAGCGCCACGCTGACCTACGCCTGGACGTTCGGTGACGGCGCCACCGGCACGGGCGCCACCGCCAGCCACACCTACACCAACACCGGCACCACCGCCGCCACCTACACTGCCACGCTGAAGGTGACCGATAACACAGGCGTCGCCAACACGGCCACCCGCACCATCACCGTGAACCCCGTGGCCAAGAACACCGTGAGCGCCGCGATCACCACGCCCTCCGGCAACGTGACCCTGGCCAGCGGCGCCGCCCAGGCCTTCGCCGGGTCCGCCACGGACAGCTCCACGAGCGCCACGCTCACCTACGCCTGGGCCTTCGGGGATGGCGCCACCGCCACCGGTGCCACGGCCAGCCACACCTTCACCAACACGGGCACCACCGCCGTCACCCGCACCGTGACCTTCACCGCCACGGACAACACCGGCGTCGCCAGCTCCGCCACCCGCACCGTCACGGTCAACCCGGCGCCCGTCACCAAGAACACGGTGACCGCCTCGATCACCACGCCCTCCGGGAACGTGACCCTGACCAGCGGCGCCGCCCAGGCCTTCGCCGGGTCCGCCAAGGATTCCAGCACCAGCGCCACCCTTACCTACGCCTGGAACTTCGGGGATGGCGCCACCGCCACC
>JAKAMQ010000127.1 GCA_021812805.1 Acidobacteriota bacterium | reverse complement strand
AGGGCTCAGGGAGGGCCCCCGCATCCCGCAGGATGGTGGCCTGATCGCCCCGGGCGAAGGGACCGGTGCGGCCTTCAGCGCCATGCCGCTCGACATTGCGAAGGGTCGCCTCAGCCAGGGGGGCCAGACCGCGGCCGGGCAGGCGCACCCCGCGGGCTTGCAGCAGCCTTTCAGCCCCCAGCCAGAGGGTGGCCGCATGGCCGGAAGCCAGGACCGCCGCAGCGTGGTAGAGGGGCTTGAGATCTTCCGGCAGGGTGAAGGGCAGGAACCCAAGCTCCTCGAAGGCCCGCCGGAACACGCCCGGGAGTTCACCCGTGACGGCCAGGGGCGTCCCCGTCCAATCTGCGGCTTGGCCATCGAAGCTGGTCAAGGGATGGGCGCAGGGCACCTCCGCCAGGTGGAGGCTGCCCGAGAGATGGATGCAGCGCCCCGGGAAGGCCTCGGCCAGCTCCGCCACCGCCCGGTCCGGCACCGCCAGGAGCACGGGGCCTTCCGGCCGCGCCGTATGGGGCAGCAGCACCGCCCGCCCGCCCCAGGCCTCCGCCAGGGCCCGCCCGGCGAAGCCCCGGCCCAGAATGGAGAATGCGGCGGACATGGGGACAGTGTGCCCGAAGACGGGAGGTTCAGGAGGTTCCAGGCACATCCGTGGAACCATCCAGCGGCAGGTGGAGGCGGAAGGTGGCGCCTTTCCCCGGAGCGGTGGCCAGTTCCACACGTCCGCCCATGCGCTCGACCAGGGCCTTCACCAGCGAAAGCCCCAGGCCGCTGCTGGGCTCGCCTCCGGTCGGGCGCGCGCTGAGACGCACGAAGGCCCCGAACACCTTGGGCAGCTCCTCCGCCAGGAAGCCCGGTCCCTGGTCCTCCACCTCGATCAGGCCAGGGGCGAGGCGGAGCTGCACCGTGCGCCGGGGGTCGCCGGCCGGGGTGAACTTCACCGCGTTCGACACCAGGTTGTCGAGCACCGCCTTGACGAAGAACGGATCGCCCCGGAGCAGCGGCAGGGGGTTCGCCACGTGGAGGGCGATGCCGAATCCCTTCGCCACCGCCTTGGGCTGGAATTCATCCAGCGTCTTCCGGGCGATGGCCTGCGCATCCAGGGGAACCGATTCCATCTTCGCTCGCCCACTGTCCAGGGCCGCGACTTCCAGAATGCGGTCAATGAGGGCCCCCATCTGGTCCGCCGACTGGAGGATGCCCTGGACCCACTCCGGTCGGCCGCCGGCGCCTTCTTCCAGGAACTGTTCCGCCCGGAGATGGATGCCCGAAAGCGGGTTCCTGAGATCGTGGGCGACCATGGAGAGCATGCGCGACTTCTCTTCGTTGAGATCCACCAGCCGCTGATTGGCGCGCTGCAGGACCGCGCTCTGCCGCTCGATTTCGGCCACACCTTCGCGAACCCGCTGATCCAGCTTCCGGCTCTGGTCCCGGAGCCACCGGGTGCGCAGGCGGAAGACCAGGAGGAGCAACCCGCCCAGGGCAAGCCCATAACCCAAGTAGGCCGCGGGCCGCCGCCAGGGCGGAGCCGCGACGCGGACGTGCAGGAGGATCGGCTCGGTCAGCCGCCCCCGCGCATCCCGGGCCTGGATCCAGAGCCCGTAGGTGCCGCTGGGCAGGGCCGTGAGCTCCCACCGGTTCTCCGGGGTCCACGCCGAGGGGTGGTCCTCCAGTCCGAGGATCTGGGTGCGGTAGCGGACATCCTCGGCCCGGTGGAACACAGGCAGCGCGAAATCGAGGCGTAACCGGTGCTGGCGGTACCCCAGGGCCACCGGAGCGCCCACTCCGAGCGGGGCGCCGTCCACGGAGACGCCTTCCAGCACGAGGGCGGGTAGGGGTGCCGGCGGCGCCTCCCGCGCGGTGTCCAGAACGGCCACGCCGCGGGCGGTCCCGACCCAGATCCGCCCCTGGGTATCGGTGTAGGCGGCGCCGGAGATGCAGCTGTCGGCGGGAAGCCCATCCCCCTGGGTGAATGTCTCGATCTGCCATGCCTCGGGCTGGTTCTCCGCGCCGGGCGGGAATGTCAGCCGGAGGATGCCCCGGGTCGAGGTGAGGTAGAGGCGCCCGCGCGCATCCTTCGCGAGGCCCATGAGGGTCTCCACCGGCAGGGACGGATGGGTCGTGCGGTCCAGGTGCTGCCAGGTCGCGCCGGGGCGGTCCACATCCAGCCACCCCAGGCCGCCGCCGGGCGTCGCCGCCCAGAGGCGCACGCCGGAGGGCACGGGGGTGTCTTCGAGGGCGTAGATCGAGGCTGCGGGCAGGCCATCCTTCACGCCGTAGGTGGTCCAACGGCCCCGGTGCAGCCGGGCGAGCCCGCCGCCCCGGAATCCCACCCAGAGGCTGTGGCCGGGCTCAAGGGTCTCGTGCAGACAGAAAACATTCTCCGAGGGCAGTCCTTCCCGCTTCCCCAGGCGCTGCCAGCGCCCCCCCGACCAGCACAGGAGGCCCTGGGTGCTGGTGCCCACCCAAAGCACGGGGGCCGACCCCTCCGGGTGAGTTTCAAGAAGCGCCTGGACCTCGCCGATCGAGGGGCCCGGCACCTCCACCCGGCGCCAGCGCCCCTGCTGCCACAGGGACAGGCCGCCCACCCCGCCCGCCAGGAGGCCCGGCGCCCCGAAGGCGGTGGTCGGGCAGAGGCTTTCCACCCAGTCCCCGGCCAGCCCCTGGCGGTGCGTGGCGATGCGCCAGCGCCCCCGGGCCCACTGCGCCACGCCAGCCTTGGTCCCCAGCCAGAAGCTGCCGCCCTCGTCCCGGGTCTCCGCCATGGCATAGACCAGGGCCCCCGCCAGACCGGGCGGTTCAGGAACGGCTCCCCAGCCCTGGGCATCCAGCGCCACCAATCCCTTGCCCAGGAACCCGGCCCAGAGCCCCGGACGGCCCGCCGTCCCGAGCAGGGCATACACCCCGTTGCCCGCAGCCTCCGCAGGCGTGGGCCAGGTGTGCCATCCGCCCTGGCCCTGCCGCCAGAGCAGGCCTTCGTTGTAGGTTCCCACCCAGAGGATGGGCGCCTGGCCCGGGGGCTGGGTCCGGGCGAGACAGACGGGCCGCGCGGCGGGGAAGCCCTCCTGCGGCCCTTCCAGGCGCCAGTGATGACCCTCCCAGGCCACCAGCCCATGGTCCCAGCTGGCCACCCAGGCATGGAATCCATCGGGCCCATTCTCGGTGAGGATGTCGCCGGTATCCCACCCGTCGAAGTGGTCCAGATCCGGCGTCTTCAGGATCCGGCCATGCTTGAGGCGCACCAGGCCCGCCTGGGTGCAAACCCAGACGGACCGGCCGCCTTCGGGATCGGGCAGCTCGCGGATCTGCCAGATGGCATCACTCGGCAGGCCATCGCGGTGATCCAGGATCCGCCAGTGGCGGCCGTCCCACAGGCCCAGGCCGTGGCCTCCGCTTCCGGCCCAGATCGTCGCCGTTCCTGCGGCGTTCCGGGTCTCCAGGAGGGTGTTGATGCGGGTGAAGGGCAGCCCTTCCCGGGCGTCGTGATGGATCCAGACGCCAGCCCGCCACTGCCACAGGCCCCCATCCTGGGTGCCGAACCAGACGGATCCATCCCGGGCCGGGAGGACCGCCCGCACCCAATCGGATCCGCTGCCGGGAGGGAGGGTCATGGGCCGCCAGGTGCGCCCATCAAAGGAGGCCGCCCCGTCCACGGTCCCGACCCACAGGCGGCCATCGGGCCCCTGGGCGATCGCGTAAATCGTGGGATTCGGCAGACCCTCGCGTACTCCGTAGCGCTGCACCGCCAGCGCCTCCCGGCCAGGCCCAGCCGGGGCAACCCCAGCCGCTGAAGCAACTGTCAGCACCATCACGAGGCACAGGGTGCCGAACCAACCGGAACGCATGCTTCCCTTTCGGACCGCCCGCCCGGCAGGATGATTTTCGGGCCGGAGCGGCGTCTACACTGGCCGGGTGCCCCCTTCCCCGTCCACCCACTGGTCCCTGCCGCCCGAGCTGCCCTGGCCCCGGTTCCTGCGCCTGCTGCGCCATCCGGATCCCCCCCCAGGTTGGCTGGAAGCGGCTGCGGCCCTGCCGGAACTCCGGAAGCGCCCCCTCCTGCTGCGCTGGATCGCCCAGCATCCCCAGGCGCCAGCCCACCTGCGCGCCACCCTGATGGGCCGGCTCCCCTGGCGGGCCCTGGCCGCCGTGGCGGGGGACGCCGCCGCCCATCCCCAGGCCCGGCAGCAGGCCATCGAGAAACTCCAGCAGCTCTGGGCGGGCATGCCCCTGGGCGAACGGCGGAGCCTGGCCCTTCATGCCCCGCGCCCGCTCTGGGGACTGGTCTGGCAAGCCCCTGTGGAAGGCGTGCTGGCCGCCTTCCTCCAGCACCCGAAGCTGGGCCTCGCCCCGCTGGTGGCGCTCATCCAGCCGCCCCTGAGGCCGGTCCAGGCCGAGGCCCTGGCCGCCTCCCGCTGGCGCGAGACCGGCCCCGTGGCCGAGGCGGTGCTCCGGGCCCTGGACCGCAGCCTCACCCGGCCCGACCTGAACGAGGCTTCCCGGCCGAGCCGGGACACCACGTCTGCTTCCGGCCTGGTCCTCGGCCATGCGGTGCCCTGGATCCGCGCGCTGGACGACGAGGCCCGCATCCTCGCCGCCAGCCGGACGGTCACCCCGGCCCTCCGCCGCCTCATCCACCCCCGCCGCGACGGCGAGGATTGAGCCCTCACTCGTAGATCTTCTCCTCCGGCGCCTCGGCATTCTCAGCGTCGGCTTCCAGATTGCGCCCCAGGACCGGGGCCTTCAGGAACTCCCGGTAGAACTCGTGCTGGATGACGAGGTCCATGATCTCGTTGGTGCCCGTCCAGATGGTGATGAGCCGGATATCGCGGAGCAGGCGCTCGATGGGATAGACGTTCGTGTAGCCGATGCCGCCCATCACCTGCATGGCGTGATTCACCACGCTCCAGGCCGTCTCCGTGGCGAATTTCTTCGATTCCGACACCATGCGGCGGACGCGGCCCGCCGGGATGCCACCGTGGCCGATGGCGCGGCCCGTATCGCGGCACAGGGCCCGGGCGGCCTCCAGCTGGGTGAGGGATTCGGCGAGCTTGAACGAGACGCCCTCGAAGCGGCGGATCTCCTGGCCGAAGGCCTTGCGCTTGGCAGCGTACCGCGCGGCGATCTCCAGGCCCGCACGGGCCATGCCCAGGGCGCCTCCGGCGCTGGTCATGCGCTCGGGAATCATCATCTGGTCGAAGACCTCAGCCCCGCGCCCGATGCCTGCCTCGCCGCCGAGCACCCGGTCCACGGGCACCCGGCAGCCCCGGAACCGCAGCCGCCCCGTGCCACCGCCCCGGGTGCCCATCAGGCCGTACACGTGCTCGACGAGCACACCATCGGCCCGCTCCACCAGCAAGGCGGTGATGGCCTTCCGGGGATCGCCCTCCTCGGCGGTGCGGGCATACACCAGGAAGAGATCGGCGCCCTCCGCGCCCACCACGAACCGCTTCTGGCCATCGAGCACGAAGGCGTCCCCATCCCGGACGGCCCGGGTGGCCGCCCCGAAGAAGTCGGATCCGCCCCGGGGCTCCGTCAGGGCCTCTGCGGCCGTCAGGGTGCCGGCGATCATGGGGGCCAGGTACCGGCGCTTCTGTTCCTCCGTGCCGAACTGCACCAGCGCCTCGCCCACAATGGACACCAGGGAGTAGAGGCAGCCCAGGGCCGTTCCGAGCACCCCCACCTCCTCCAGCGCCGCCAGTTCCGCGGTCCAGGGGAGGCCCCGGCCCCCATAGGCCTCCGGAAAGCGCAGGCCCAGCAGGTTCCTCCGCCCCGCCTCCACCAGGAAATCCTTGGGGTAGCGCACCCGTTCCGCGTCCATGTCCAGCAGGAGCTGGCGGGGAATGGACGCGGCGAAGGCCCGGGCCTCGTCGCGCACCGCGCGGGCGTCCGGCTCCAGCAGTTCCGCGGGAAAGATGGGCATGGGAGCCTCCGGGTGTCTCAGCAGCGCCGCAGCACTTCCGCCACGCAGCGTTCGATGCCGGTCCAGACATCGCTCAGACGGGCATCGTCGAACATGTAGGCGGGTGTGGTGACGAGCTTGTGGGCCTCATCCACAACGATCTCCCGGGCACTGGCCGTGTCCTTCGGGTGTTGGCCCAGCTTCGCCAAAGCTGTCGTGCAGCCCGCATCGTTGCCCAGGGTCAGTTCCGCGGACTCGCGGCCGGCAAGGGCCAGGGCCACCAGGGCCGGAGCGATGCAGATGGCGCCCACGGGCTTCTTCGCCTCGAAGAAGGCCCGGACGAAGGCCGCCACGTCGGGCCGCACCTCGGCCTCCGCGCCCTTGAAAGCGAAGCTGCAGTGGTTCTTGGCCACCCCGTAGCCGCCGGGCATCAGCAGCGCGTCGTACTCGCCGGCTTTGGCCCTGGCCAGATCAAGGCACTGCCCCACGCGCGCGATGCGGCTGGCCTCCTCCAGGATGTTGCGCCGGGCCCCCGGCGCAGGTTCACCGGTGACGTGGTTGACGACATGGTGCTGGTCAGCGTTGGGGGCGATGCACTGGAAGGAGGCGCCGTGTTGATCCAGGGCCAGCAGCGTGAGGACGGCCTCGCGCACCTCCGCGCCGTCGAGATGGCCGCAGCCGGCCAGCAGCACCGCAACCTTGGGTGTCTTCGCCATGGGAGCCTCCGGAAGATCTGGGCTGATTATCCACCCGGAACCTGTCCCGGCATTCCCTTACCCTGGGGTCATGCGCCGCTCCTTACGCCTGCCAGACCATTTCGAACCCAACCCCTTGTCCCGGCTGCTGGCCGAATGGCGGGCGTCGGGACGGGACGTGCTGGACCTGACGGCCTCCAACCCCACCACCTGCGGGTTCAGCTATCCGGAAGCGGAGATCCGGGCGGCGCTGTCGGCGCCCTCGGTCCTCCGGTACGCGGCGGACCCCCAGGGAGCGCCCGCCGCCCGCCAGGCCATCGCCCTCTACCACGGCCACGGCCTCCGCGCCGAGGATCTTCTCCTGACCGCCTCCACCAGCGAAGGCTATGCCCTCCTCTTCAAGCTGCTGGGGAATCCAGGTGACGAGGTGCTGGTGCCAAGTCCCAGCTACCCTCTGTTCGACTGGCTCGCGCGGCTGGAGGGAATGGCAGCCAGGCCCGTGCCCTCCTACTTCCACGAGCGGTGGCACCTGGACCTGGGCGCCTTGGACGCTGCGGTCTCCGAGCGCACCTGCGCGGTGGTGGTGGTGAATCCCAACAATCCGACTGGACATTTTTTGTCTAGAACAGAATGGAAGGCCCTCACGGATCTCTGCGCCCGGCGCAACCTGGCCCTCCTGGTGGACGAGGTGTTCGCCGACTACGCGCTGGAGAGCCCCGAGGAAGCCCTGGGGACGGCGCTGGAGGCATGCGAGCCGCCCTGCCCCCTGTTCCTGCTCTCCGGTCTGAGCAAGATCGCCGCTCTGCCCCAGGTGAAGCTGGGCTGGATCGCCGTTCGCGGCCCCGGGGCGGCGGAACACATGGAAGCCCTTGCCTTCCTGGCGGATCAGTATCTTTCGGTCTCGGCCCCGGCCCAGGTCGCTGCACCGGCCCTGCTGGCCCTGGCGCCCCGCCTCCAGGCGCAGGTGCGTCAGCGCCTGCGGGCCAACCTGCGCACCCTCGATGCCTCCCTGGCGGCCCATCCCCATCTGTCCCGCCTGCCCGTGGAGGGCGGCTGGTCGGTGCTGCTCCGCCGCCCGGCCCTGGAGGGCGATGAAGCCTGCGCGTGCCGCCTGCTGCGCGAAACCGGCGTGCTGGCGCATCCCGGTTCGTTCTTCGATCTGCCCGCGGATGGCCACCTGGTCCTGAGCCTGCTCACGCCGGAAGCCGTGTTCACAGAGGCGCTCGCGCGGATCCTCCCGAAGGTGTGACCAACGGCACTCTGCGGCCCTCGGCTCCGTTCGGCGCGGGCCGGCATTCCCGTCCGGCCAACTTCTTTCATTTGTTCAAACAGTAACAATAAAATTAAACATGAATCACTTGGAATAATTAAAAAATATTGACGAATTGTCCTAACAGGCATGCCATAGGGGACCATCCCACCCAGATGTCCAGATTGCTCACCTTCCGGGAGCGCCCCCTTTGCCTTCATCCCCTGCCGAACTCGCCTCCCAGCTCCAGGACTTGACGCATCGCGTCGAGGACTTGTCGGCGGCGGTGACCCGCCTGGAGGCACGCACCACCCGGCTGGAAGGCGCGGAGCCCGCCGAGCTTGTCTGCGGAGCGCCCCCCCGGATGCAATCCCCGCCCGAGCCCGAGTCGGCTGCAGCGGGTTCGCAAGGCATCGCCTCCCTCCTCGCCCTGACCGGACAGGTGTGCCTCATCCTGGGCGGCGCCTTCTTCCTCCGCAGCCTGACGGATGCGGGAACCCTCCCCCGCAGTGCCGGGGTGGCCCTCGGGCTCGCCTACGCCTTCCTCTGGAGCCTGGTGGCCTGGCGGACCCGCGCCAGCCTGCCGGCAACCTTCTACGCCCTGGCCTCGGTCCTCATCACCTATCCGCTGATCTGGGAATCCACCACCACCTTTGCGATTCTCTCCCCGCCCATGGCTGCGGGCAGCCTGCTGGTCGCGGCCCTCCTGCATGTGGATGTGGCCTGGGCCCGCTCCCTCAAGGCGGTGGCCTGGATCGCCGCCCTCGCGGCCCTGGGCACGGCCTTTGGCCTGATGGCGGCCACCCAGGCGCTCGCTTGGTTCACGGCCCTCTTCCTCGCCTTCGGAGCGGGCACCCTGTGGCTCACGTACGGCCGTCGCTGGCAC